>JBJXHB010000547.1:0-17616 GCA_046160725.1 Aquabacterium sp. | reverse complement strand
GCCCTTCTCGACCGCCGGAATGAACTGTCCGGGAATGGTGCCTCCCTTCACCTGATCAATGAACTCGAAACCGGCGCCTCGCTGAAGTGGTTCGATCCGCAGAAAGACTTCGCCAAACTGGCCCGCGCCGCCGGATTGCTTCTTGTGACGGTGATGGCCCTCCGCTGGTTTGGCTATGGTCTCGCGGTAAGCAATTCGGGGAGGCCTTGTTTCCACCTCGAATTTGTAGACCTCCTTCATCCGCTCCAGTGCCATTCGCAGATGAAGATCCCCAAGCCCATAGAGAATGGTCTCATTCGTAGCGGCAACGTGTTCGACCTTCATGCAGGGGTCTTCAGCCGTTAGCCGCCCCAAGATGTCCGAAAGTCGCTGCTCATCTCCTCGGCGCTTTGGGCTGATGGCTAGGCCATTCACAGGAACTGGAAACGCTAGCGGCATCAAGTGGATATGGTCGTCTTCTGCAGCGTCATGCAGAACCGCGTCGAAGTGGAGGCTGTCAACCTTCGCAACAGCGCATATGTCGCCAGGCAGTGCCTTTTCGACTTCGACATGGTCGCGCCCTTGAAGCATGAACAAGTGGCCGACCTTGAACGGCTTTCGGCCGTCTCCAACGTAGAGCTGGCTGTCCTTGGTCAGGGTGCCCTGATGCACCCTCATGATGCCCAGCTTCCCAACAAATGGATCAACGGTCACCTTGAACACATGGGCGAGGACGTGTTGCGCTGGGTCGTAAGACGCATGCATCAGGATGCCCGCCTCACCTTCGCCTCGAAGGAAATCGGGTGGATTGCCTTCGGTGGGGTTTGGAAGAAGCTTCACACAGATGTCCAGCAACTCTCCAATCCCAGCACCGGACTTCGCCGACGTGAAGCAGACCGGAATGAGGTGCCCTTCACGCAGCGCTTGTTCAAGTGGTGAATGGAGTTCAGCAGCATCGATGTCGCCGTCATTGAGATACCGGTCCACAAAGGATGCGTCGACCTCCACCACTTGCTCGACCAGTGAACGGTGTGCGTTGTCGACAGAGCCGAAGTCGGAGTGACCCTGTCGGTTGTAGAAGCAGTCCACGACAGTCGTGCCGTTCCGATCCGGCAGGTTCAACGGCAGGCACTCTCGCCCGAACGCTTCCTGGATGGACGCCAGAAGTCCGGCCAAATCGACATCCGGAGCGTCCATCTTCGTGATGATGATCATCCGATCCAGATGCCGGCTCGCCGCATAGTCCATCATGCGCACGGTCATCGGTTCGATGCCGACCATGGCGTTGACGACGACGGCGACCGTCTCGACAGCCTCCAGCGCCGGTAGCGAGTGGCCTAGGAAGTCCGGCCCGCCAGGCGTGTCGATCAGATGGATACGGCATCCGCCATGATCGACATGCAGGATGGAGGAGGTGAGTGAATGACCCACCCGCCTCTCCAGCGGATCGTGGTCGCTGACCGTTGTTCCCCGTTCCAGGCTCCCCCTGACCGCCAGCATGCCCGAATGGACTAGTAGTGACTCACTAAGCAAGGTCTTGCCGGCTGCAGCGGCCCCGACCAGGGCCAAGGTGCGGATCTGGGCCACACCGGGCGAGCCGGCACCAGTTGGGCTTGACATCGTGGGCGCTCCTGCCCGGGCCCACCGCCAGATGACACACCGGCGCCGATATGGGCTTGGGTCGCTGCGCCCAGCCTAGTCCCGGCCGCTCGATCGTGCAATGGGGATGACACGCTGAGCTGTGCCGGAAATGAAAAACGGCGGCAGGTAACTGGCCTGCCGCCGCTCGCGCCAATCGACGCCGCTTTTTGTCGAACTCCCTGTGCGTCGCGATGACAGCACTGGGTGCGAGTTTGCTTGCAGCGTTCACGCCTGCCCATCCCCCTGAAGGGGGGCATTCATCATTCAAGTTGCGGAAGCACCTCGCGATGCAAAGCGTCTCGGGCCTTGACGAAATCCGGGACCGCGGTCCTGACGATCTCCCAGAACGCCGCCCCGTGATTCATTTCACGAAGATGGGCCAACTCATGTGCGACGACGTAGTCGATCACCGCTGGCGCGAAGTGGATCAAGCGCCAGTTGAGTCGGATCGTCCCATCCACACTGGCGCTCCCCCACCGAGTCGAAGCAGAGCTCAGGCGCAATCGTCTCATCTGCACGCCTAGGCGTGCCGCGAACACCTCGCATCGAAGCTGAAAGTGGCGAAGTGCTTCGCGCTGCATCCAACCCTGTACAGCCTCGCGCACCTGTAAAGAACTGGCCCCTGCGGGCACACCCACATGCAGTTGCCGATGGGCAATGCCAGGCAAAGCACCGGTGTGCGCACGAAGTTCGACCCCATCGAATCGAGGGTCCACCACCAGCACCAAGGACTCCCCAAGGAAGGGCAGTTCCGATCCGTCGCGCCAGCCAATGGTATGTGCCTGTACACGGCGGGCGCGATCCGTCTGCTCATGAAGCTTGCTGAGTATCCAGGCAGCCTTGTTGCGCAGTGCATCGTCCACCTGTGAAAGCGTCACCCATCGCGGCGCGCTAACGGTCAGCCCTTCCATGCCGACGACAAAACCGATGGACCGTCGGCGTGACCGCCTCATTCTGTAGACAACGATGCAATCCAGCAGCCGCACTTCGCGCTGGCCGGACGGGTGAACGAAACGGCGAACTTCTGGTGAAACCGGCGCCGCCGGCTGGGCACGCTTTGGCAACGATCCATCGGTTCGACCCCAGGACGGGCTTGCCATGGGCAACGCTTCAGCGTCCGGCCCGGCCGGTCCGTCAAATAGTGACAGCTGAAGTGGGCCGCCGGTGGAATTGGCTGTGGCGTCGGACATGTGACTCAGGCCTGGGCCGACCGGTAAGCATCTGGGTCGAGGCGCCGCATCTCAGCCTCGACCCAGGTCTCGACCTCCCGCATCAGTTCGTCCGGATTCCGGCCAAGTGACGGAATCGGTCGGCCGATCGAGATGTCGATGACGCCAGGACGCAAGCGAAAACTCTTGCGAGGCCAGCATCGAGCTGACGTCACGGCTATTGGCACGATGGGAGTGCCGGTGGCCACGGCCAGTCTGGATGCGCCGCTCTTGTAGACACCTTGGCTGCCCCTGACCGTTCGGGTCCCCTCGGGAAACATGATCACCCAGTGGCCTTGCTTCATTAGCCGGTGTCCCTGTTCGGCAACCTTCTGCCAAGCTTCCGCCCGTCGGCTGCGGTCGATATGAATCATGTCGAGCCGCCCCATGGCCCAGCCAAAGAACGGTATGTAGAGCAACTCCCGCTTGAAGACATAGCAAAGCGGATGCGACATCAACGTTGGAAACGCAAAGGTCTCCCATGTGGACTGGTGCTTGGGTGCCAGCAAGACCGCCGCCTTCGCGTCGCCTGCCGTCGGCAGGTGCTCCATGCCCTGGATACGATGGCGCACACCACAGATGACACGGGCGCCGACGATGGCGACCCGCAACCAACCGGCGCACATCCAGTAAAGGGGCGTACCGCGCATGATGATGGAGACAACCAGCACCGCCAGAGCCCAGGGTATGACCGTCACGGCCAGCCATAGCACGAACAACAGAGATCGGATGGCGCTCAGCACGGCCAGGTTCCCATCCCTGTTGGCGTAGACAAGAGTGGCACCAGCGCTACTTCAGCGGCCCAGATCGCCAGGCCCGGACGGCATGACATGGTCACGCAACAACATGTGGTCGGCAAACGCGGCCAGATCGGCATGCACCGTGCTGCCCGGAACCTCGGATGCCAAGGCCTGCGCATCCTGATCAGACAGGTTGGACGCTCTGCCCGTGCGGATGAAATGGGGCTCGCAACCGGCGCTGCGAGCCGCCGTCAGGTCCCGGACGGTATCCGCCACCATCGGCACCTGACTCAGGCTGACGCCATAGCGTGCCGCAATCTCCCGCATCAATCCGGGCAACGGCTTCCGGCAAAGGCAGTGTTCCTCCGGTGCGTGCGGGCAGAAGAACACGGCATCGATGCGTCCGCCAACCGCCCAGAGCCGCTTCATCATCTGCCCATGGACCGCATTGACAGCGGCCATGTCGATCATGCCGCGCCCAATCCCGGATTGATTCGTCGCCACCACGGCATGCCAGCCCGCGTGGTTCAGCCGCGCGACGGCCTCCAGTGCCCCAGGCAAAGGCTCCCACTCCTGCGGGGACTTGACATGGTCGTCACGGTATCGGTTCAGGATGCCGTCCCGACCGAGGATCACCAGCTTCAGGATGGGCTGCATGGACGGTGGTGCCTGTCCTACTGCGCCAACCGCGAGAGGTCGGCTACCCGGTTCATCACGGCATGGAGCGACCGCAGCAAGGCGTGCCGATTGGTCCGCAGCGCGGCATCGTCGGCGTTGACCATCACCGTGTCGAAGAAGGCGTCAACCGGACCCTTCAAGACCGCCAGCTCACGTAGGCTCGCCGTGTACTCGCCATTGCTGAACAAGGCATCGGCCATCGCCTGGACACCGTGCAACGCATCATGCAAGTGGCGCTCGGCGGGCTCGCAAAGCAGCGGGACGGATACCGAGGCGCCGTCCGCGGTGTCACTCTTGCGCAGGATGTTGGCGATGCGCTTGTTTGCGGCAGCCAGTGCCGCCGCTTCCGGCAATCGCGCAAACGCCCGTACCGCCTCCATGCGGCGAGGAATGTCGGCCCAACGCGCCGGACGCAGGGCGATCACGGCATCCACCTCCTGCGCGGAGTAGCCCTGGTCGCGCAGGGTCCCGACAAGGCGGTCGTAGAGAAAGGTTTGCAGCGGCTCTCGTGCGGCCGTGTCGAGCTGCCCAGCGGCGAAGGCGGCAAAGGCCACCTCCACCAGCGCCGGCACGGCCAAGGGCAGGTCGCGTTCGACCAGCATGCGGATCACACCCAAGGCATGGCGGCGCAACGCAAACGGGTCCTTGTCACCGGTAGGTACCTGGCCAATGCCGAAGAGCCCGGCCAGGGTCTCCAGCTTGTCGGCCAGCGCGACGGCAACACCGACCTCGCCGCGGGCCAATTGGTCGCCGGCATAGCGTGGTCGGTAATGGTCCTCGATGGCCAGCGCCACGGCCTCGGGCTCACCGTCATGACGGGCGTAATAGCCACCCATGACGCCCTGCAGCTCGGGGAACTCGCCCACCATGTCCGTCAAGAGGTCTGCCTTGGCGAGCATCGCAGCGCGATCCGCGAGTGCCGCCAATGCCGGCCCGCCCAACAGTGCGGCCACCTGGCGCGCGATGATCCGCACCCGCTCGACCCGTTCGCCTTGGCTTCCAAGGCGGTTGTGATAAACAACCCGACCCAGGCTCTCCACGCGGGCGGCCAGCGTGCGCTTGCGGTCCTGATCGAAGAAGAACCGGGCATCTGCGAGGCGCGGCCGCACCACCCGCTCGTTTCCGGTGATCACCGCCGATGTGTCCGGAGGCTGGATGTTCGAGACCACCAGAAACCGGTTCGCCAGCCGACCATCCGCATCCAGAAGCGGGAAGTACTTCTGATTGGCCTTCATCGTCAGAATCAGGCATTCCTGCGGCACGCCAAGGAAGTCGGCGTCGAACTGACAGCACAGCACATGAGGGCGCTCGACCAGGGCCGTCACCTCGTCGAGCAGCGCGTCGTCACGCAGCACCGCCAGCCCCGCCAGGGCCGCAGCCGCCGTCAATTGGCGCTCGATCTCGGCTCGCCGCTGCGTGAACGAAGCCGTCACCGCGCCCTCATCGCGCAGCTGCCCGGCATAGCTGTCGGCATCGCGCAGTTCGATCGGCGAGCGCAAAGCCTCGAACCGATGGCCATGTGTAAGCCTGCCTGCACGCAGGCCCAAAGCCTGAACGGGCACCACCTCGGCGCCATGCAGGGCCACCAGCCCATGCGCCGGGCGAACGAACTGCACGCTGGTCCAGCCGTCGGTTGGCTGATAGGTCATGACCTTGGGAATGGGCAGCTGGCTCAGGGCCTGGTCGAGCGCCCGCCCGAGACCGTCCGCCAGTGTGGTCCCGCTAACGCGGCTGTCCCAGAAAAGCGTCTCGGCCTTGCCCTCGCCGACCCTGCGCAACGTCGGCATGGCGGCGGCATCGGCGCCCACCGCCGCCAGCTTCTTCACCAGCGCGGGGGTCGGTAGCCCGGCCGCGTCAAGCCCGACAGACACCGGCATCAATTTGTGCTGCACCGTCCGATCCGCCGCCTGTGGCAACACCCAGCTCAGGTGGACAGCCAGGCGCCGCGGCGTCGCAAAAGGCGTGCGCACCGCATCCGCTGATGCCAGGCCCTGATCGACCAACGACGTCGCTATTCCGTCGGCGAAAGCGTTACTGAGCGCCAGCAGCGCCTTGGGCGGCAGCTCCTCGACAAACAGCTCGACCAGAAGTGGGGCGGCCGTGGTCTGCATCATGCTGCCTTGCGCGTATCGCGTTCCGCGCGTTGGGCGAGGACGGCCTCGGCCCAGGGCCGCGGTGCCATTGGAAAACCCAGCCTGGCCCGACTGTCCAGGTAGCTCTGGGCGACCGACCGGGCCAGCGCCCGGATGCGCCCAATGTAGGCGGCTCGTTCGGTCACGCTGATGGCGCCGCGCGCGTCCAGCAGGTTGAAGGTGTGCGCCGCCTTCAGCACCTGCTCGTACGCCGGCAATGCCAACGCCTCCACCATCAGGTGCTGTGCCTGGCGCTCATGGGCAGAGAAAGCCTCCAGCAGGAATGCAACATCGCTGTGCTCGAAGTTGTAGGCGCTCTGCTCAACCTCGTTCTGGTGATAGACCGCGCCATAGCTGAGTCCCGGTGCGAACGTCAGATCGAAGATGTTGTCCACGCCCTGCAAGTACATCGCCAGGCGCTCCAGTCCATAGGTGATCTCGCCGGTGATCGGCCGGCAGTCGATGCCGCCCACCTGCTGGAAATAGGTGAACTGAGTGACCTCCATGCCGTTGAGCCAGACCTCCCAGCCCAGACCCCAGGCGCCCAGCGTGGGGTTCTCCCAGTCATCCTCCACGAACCGGATGTCATTGGTCTTCAGGTCCAGGCCGACCGCCTCCAGCGACCCCAGATACAGATCGAGGATGTTGGCCGGCGCAGGCTTGAGCACCACCTGGTACTGGTAATAGTGCTGCAGTCGGTTCGGGTTGTGGCCGTAGCGGCCGTCCTTCGGCCGGCGGCTGGGCTGGACATAGGCGGCCTTCCAGGGCTCAGGGCCCAGGGCGCGCAGAAAGGTCGCGGTGTGGCTGGTACCCGCACCGACTTCCATGTCGTAGGGCTGGAGCAAGGCGCAGCCCTGGCCATCCCAATAGGCCTGGAGGCGAAGGATCAACTGTTGAAAGGTCAGCATGACGGCCTACCCTGCCAGACACAACCACCGCACGGTCTTGCTAGGCATTGAGAGAGAAAGAGAAGCGGGACGATTCTAGGCGGCGCACCATGGCGACCCGCCGGGGTTCAACGGCTGCGACGGACCGCTGCAACGAGCAACAAGGCCAGCGCGGCACCCCATAGCGGCCACAGGCCGCCTTGTGCCGACCAGGTGGCATATGGCGTGATGCCGCTGCGGCCCTCAACCCGCTGGCGCAACGTCCCCCGGGTATGGGCGGGCAGCCGGGCCAGGACCTGCCCGCGATGGTCGATTGCAGCCGTCGCGCCGGTATTGGTGGCGCGCACCATGGCGCGCTGAAACTCCATGGCGCGCAGGCGAGATATGTGAAGGTGCTGGTCGATGGCCACCGTATCGCCGAACCAGCCTATGTTGCTGACGTTGGCCAGCAAGGTCGGCGCGTTGCGCGCATCTGAGAAGCGCGTCGCCAGATCTTCGCCAAAGAGGTCCTCGTAGCAGATGGTCGGCGCGACCCGTTGACCGCCCACTTCGAACGACGGCTGCGTGGCCGCACCCCGGGCGAAGTCGCCCAGCGGGATGCCAAGTGCCTCGGTGAACCAGCGGAATCCGGGCGGGATGAATTCGCCGAATGGCACCAAGTGCCACTTGTCGTATCGGTAGCCCACGGCGCCAAGGCTGATGCCCAGGACGCTGTTGGTGTAGCCGCGCTGAAAGTCACCCAGCGGCGCGCCGACCATCACCGTTCGACCGGGCCCGGACGTGCCGGAGATGAAGGACTTCCAGTAGCCAGGCAGCAAATCCTCCAGTTGCTGCGGCAGCAGTGGAATCGCGGTCTCCGGCGCGATCACCAGGGGCGCATCGGATGCGCGCAAGGTCTGCCCCAGCCAGGCCAGGGCCTGGGGCATGCGTTCGGCGGCGAACTTCTCGTCCTGGGCGACATGGGTCTGCACCAGCTCGACGGTCAAGTCGCCTGTAGGCCGCGTGAAGTCCCGATAGGCCAATGGCGCCAGCGCCAGCGCTGCCACGGCCAGCCCCGCGACGATCATGCGCTGAGCGGTTGTCGTTGCAACCTGGGGCACAAAGGCGCCGGCCACCCAGCCGCCGACCAGGGCCGCCACGGCACCCATACCGTAGACCCCGATCCACGGTGCGGCGGCACCCAGAGGGCCGTCCACATGCGCATAGCCGCTGGCCCCCCATGGAAAGCCCGTGAACCACGCCGCGCGGGCCAGCTCGGCCAGCAGCCAGGCGCCGGCGAAGCTCAGACCCTGGGCCAGCGGTCCCTGTCGGCCGCCCATCCAGGCGCGCAATGCCATGGCGCCACCCAGATAGACCGCCAGGGCTGCAGCCAGCGCCGCCACCGCAGTCGCTGCCAGGACCGGATCCAGCTGGCCATACCGATGCAGACTGATGAACAACCACCAGACCGCGCCGCATAGCCAGGCCAAGCTGAAGGCCCAACCCAGTGCGAACGCGCCGCGTACGCTGCGGCCCTGCAACTGCCAGCACAGCAGCGCTGCGCCGGCCAGTTGCAACCACCAGCGAGGCTCGGGTGCTAGGGCGCCAGCCTGGGCCAAACCGCCCAGGAGGCACCAAACCCAGGCGGCCGGCCCCAGCGGCTTGCTCAGGTCGTGACGGCCCACCCGCGGCTTCAGCCGGATGCTGCGCCGGCGGCGGCCGCACGCGCGGTCTTGAACCACCGCACGGCACCGCCTCGCGTCAGCATCACCGTGAACACCAGGCCACCCAGCGTCACCTGCTCGCCCCGCCGTGGCACACGGCCATGCTCGTGGGCGACCAGGCCGCCGATGGTGTCGAAGTCGTCGATCGGCAGCTGCACGCCGAATGACCGATTGACCACCTCGATCCCCGTGTCGCCCGCAATCCGGTAGCTGCCGTCGGCCAGGGTGTAGATGCCGTGGTCGACCTCGTCGTCATCGAACTCGTCCTCGATCTCGCCGACGATCTCCTCGAGTACGTCCTCGATGGTGATCAGCCCGGCGGTGTTGCCGAACTCGTCGATCACGATCGCCAGGTGGTTGCGGTTGGACCGGAAGTCGCGCAGCAGCTCATTCAGGTTCTTGCTCTCGGGCACGAAGACGGCCGGGCGCAGCAAGGTGCGCAGGTTCAGCTCCGGCGCCCGCTGCAGTTTCAGCAGGTCCTTGGCCATCAGGATGCCGATGATGTTCTCCCGCTGCCCCTCGTAGACCGGGAACCGCGAGTGGCTGGTGGCAATCACCACCTCCAGCTGGTCCTCGTAGGCCGCCCCGATGTCCAGCAGGTCCATGCGTGGCGCAGCGACCATGACATCGCCGGCGGTCATGTCGGCCATCCGGATCACGCCCTCCAGCATGATGCGGGACTCGGGCGCGATCAGTTCTCGGTGTTCGGCATCGGCCAGGGTCTCGATCAATTCGGCCCTGGAATCCGGGCCGGGCGAGAGAAACTCCACCAACCGGTTGAATACGCTGCGCTGCGCGTCGACGGCATGGCGGCCGGCCCGATGCGGGCGGCTATGGGGTGGTTCTGACACAAGGGGTGCCGGCTGTTGCGAGGCGCGCAGAATATCCCATTCACTTGACAGGGCTCGGGGCTTGCACCAGAGTGCCGCGCCCTCACCATCCATGGCGCGCCATCTGCGCGCGCCCGGCTGCGGCCCGACACCACGGCCCAGCCGTCCACCTCGCTTTCACCTCAAGGTCGCATCATGTCCAACGGGCTCATTCCCGCCACCATCCTGACGGGCTTTCTCGGCTCAGGCAAGACCACACTGCTCAAACGCGTGCTGAGCGAGGCCCATGGCCAGAAGATCGCCGTGATCGAGAACGAATTCGGCGAGGAGAACATCGACAACGACATCCTGGTGGCCGACACCCGTGAGCAGATCATCCAGATGAGCAATGGCTGTGTCTGCTGCACCATCCGGGAGGACCTGCGCTCCACGCTGACTGATCTGGCGCAGCGCCGTCGCAAAGGCGAACTGGATTTCGAACGGGTGGTCATCGAGACCACCGGTCTGGCCGACCCGGGCCCAGTGGCGCAGACCTTCTTCATGGACGACGAGGTGGCCGAGAGCTATCTGCTGGATTCGGTGTTGACCCTGGTTGACGCCAAGCATGCGGGGCAGCAACTCGATCAACGGCAGGAGGCGCGCAGACAGGTTGGCTTTGCCGACCAGATCTTCATCAGCAAGTCCGACCTGGTCGACGACGCCGCGGTGGACAAGCTGGCCCACCGCCTGAAGCACATGAACCCGCGGGCGCCGCAGCAACGGGTGCACTTCGGCGAGGTCCCGATCCGCTCGGTGTTCGACCTGAAGGGCTTCAACCTGAATGCGGCACTGGAGGTCGACCCGGCCTTTCTGGAGGGCGACGGCCATGTCGGCTCTCAGGCCGGTGGGCACCATGGGCACGATCACGGCCATGCGCACGACGCTCACCACGACCACGCGGAAGGCGAGCACTGCGACCATCCGCATCACCACCATCATGATGACGATGTGAAGTCGCTGGCCTTCCGGTCCGACCGGGCGTTCAACGCGGCCAAGCTGGAGGACTTCCTGGGCTCGGTGGTGCAGGTCTACGGCCCCAAGCTGCTGCGATACAAGGGCGTGCTGAACATGAAAGGCACGGACCGCAAGGTCATCTTCCAGGGCGTCCACCAGATGATGGGCAGCGACCTGGGCCCGAAATGGGCGCCTGGCGAGAAGAAGACCAGCAAGATGGTCTTCATCGGCATCGACCTGCCTCGGGAGATCCTGGTCCAGGGCCTCGAGGGCTGCCTGGAGTAAATCGGCCCGGCCCGTTCAATTTCACCGATTTGGTGGCCAAGGTGCATCGCTATACTCCGCCCTCCCCGAAAGGCGCCCCCGCGCCGGCCCATGCCAGGGCTGCGGTGAGGTGGGCAGTCAGTCGATCCTCGTGAGGCCCTCGTGAGCAAGACCGCGTCCAAGAGCACCAGCAAGGCGGCGCCCGCGCAGGCCAAGGCCGCCGTCAAGGCGTCAGCGGCCGTCGTCCCGCCAAAGGCGCCGGCCGTCAAGCCGGTCGCATCAGCGCCGAAGAAGCCCGCTTCCAAGGCTGCACCTGCCGTGGCATCAACGAGTTCGAAGTCGAAGCCGGCTCCGACCAAACCCGTCGTCGTGTCGGCTCCACCGCCCGCACCGGCAGTGGCTGCCAAGAAGAAGTCAAGCGTCTCCCCTGCTCCGGCGGTTGCCCAGAAGGCCTCGCCGGCCCCCAGCCTTCCAACTGCATCGACTCCCGCCGCGGCCCCGCCCGCCGCGCGTCCCGCTCCCCTACCGATGGATATCGTCAAGCCCGCCGTCAAGGTGGACCCCAAGCTGGCCAATGCCTGGAAGACCAAGGCCGGCCGCGACCTGACCGACCCCGAGCTGATGGCCATGCCAGAGGCCGAGTACATGAACGACAAGCAGTTGGAGTTCTTCCGGGTCCGCCTGCAGACGTTGAAGGATGACCTGATCACCAACGCCGGCGAAACCACCGAGCATCTGCGCGAGGACACGACCATCGTGCCGGACCCGGCGGACCGCGCGACGATCGAGGAAGAGCACGCACTGGAGCTGCGCACGCGTGACCGCGAACGCAAGCTGCTGAAGAAGATATCGCAGTCCCTGATGCGCATCGACTCCGGCGACTACGGCTACTGCGACGAGACGGGCGAGCCCATCGGCCTGGGCCGGCTGCTGGCCCGACCGACCGCGACCTACTCGCTCGAGGCGCAGCAACGCCGCGAGATGAAGCAGAAGATGTTCGGCGACTGAGACACCCGGCGCGCAGGCACGACATGGCCGAGAAGCCCGAGGGCGAAAGCTTCCTGCGCAAGGTGGTGCGGTTTGTGGCCAATCCGGCCACGGATTGGTCCGACCTGAGCACGCGGCATGACGATGGTCGCGAGTTCGAGCTCGAGAAGTCCGAGCTCAAGGCGATGATCGAACGCAAGCGGCGCAACGACTTCGTCCGCAAGCGCGAGTTCGACATGCTGCGCAAGCTGCGGCGCGACGGCCTTTCTCCTGAGCAGTTGGCGGCGCTGGGTGGCTCGTCGCGCATCGACGACTCCGAAGCTAAGTCTCCGGACAGCCGGTCGGCCAAGCCTGAGGGTGTCAAGGCCAAGATCGACGAGATCGAGCAGCAGATGGTCGGCGAGGGCGGCTTCAGTCCGTCGCGCAACCGCCCGCCGGAGTTCTACGCCGCGCCGACAGAGCCACTGCCATTCCGCCCCACGCCAGAGCCGTCGCCGCCACCGGCGCCGGCCGTATTGGCGCCCGGCCTGCTGGACGACCCGGACCGTTTGCCGGCTCTGCCGCCCTTGCCGGACGACGATGCGCCCTTGCGCTCTTTGCAGACACAGCCGGGATCGAAGGCCTCCATGGGCCCGGGCATTTCACCGCTGTCGCCAGCGCCTGCACCTAGGGCCACGCCCGCGCCGGCACGGCCGGCGCCAAGCCAGACGCCGGGTCCGGCGCTCGAGGTCAGCGAGGTGGTGCATGACCCGGAGCTGGACGAGGCCGTCATTGCATTCGCCAATGCCGACTTCAACCACTGCGAGAACGCCCTGACCCAGCTGGTCAAGGCCGGTGCGCCACGTCATGCCCACCCGGAGACCTGGTTGGTCCTACTGGACCTGCACCGGGCGACTGGCCAACAGGCCCGCTTCGAGGCCCTGGCTCTGGACTATGTCAATCTCTTCGGGCGTTCGGCCCCGCAGTGGGTGAGCATGCCCAAGGTGGTGGCCGAGGCGGCGGCGCAGGCCGCTGACGAGCGGCCGATGGCGGCCCGCGTGGCGGGCGATGTGGGTTGGATCTCGCCGTCCGTGCTGGACGTCGATGCGGTGGCCCGGCTGCGATCGGCCACCCTGCAGATGCCGCTGCCGTGGGTGTTTGAGTGGTCGGCCGTACGGCGTGTCGAGGCCGAGGCCGCCTCCAACCTGGCGGCGCTGTTCCGTGATTGGGCGGGCCAGCGCCTGGAGATGCGCTGGCTTTCCGGCGAGCAGCTCCTGGCCACCCTGGCCGAGGCCGCGCCGACCGGCGTGCGCGACGCCGACCCGGCCTTCTGGATGGCCCGCCTGGAGACCTTGCGCCTGGCCAACCGGCCGGACCAGTTCGACGAGACGGCCATCGACTATTGCGTGACCTACGAGGTCTCGCCGCCGTCCTGGGAGCGCTCGGCCTGCACCGTCCGCATCAGCGGCGGCGGTCCGACCACTGCCGCACCGGCCGGCATCAGCGAGCTCCACACCGGCTTCATGGAGTCCGGCCTGCTGGACGACCCGCAGGCGGGCGGCCAGGTGGCCAAGGTTGATCTGTCGGGCCAGTTGGTGGGCGACATCGGCCTGACCTTGTCCAAGGTGGATACCCGTCTCGGCCCCGCCACGATGATCACTGTGTCCTGTGCGCGCTTGATCCGTGTCGACTTCATTGCCGCCGGCGACCTGCTGAACTGGGTGTTGGCGCGCCGCAACGAGAACCGCAGCGTCACCTTCACCGATGCCCATCGGCTGGTGGCCCTGTTCTTCGGCGCCATGGGCATCAACGAGCACGCACGGGTCCAGGTCGCCCGCGACTGACGCGTCGCGGTCCGGCGCGGCAGCAGCGCCGACCAGGCCCAACCGATCCCCGAGCCCGCATCCATGGAACCCTTTCACGGCACGACCATCGTCAGTGCGCGACGCCGCATAGCCTCGGGTGGCTGGCAGGTGGCGCTGGGTGGTGACGGCCAGGTCACGCTCGGCCAGATTGTTGTCAAGGCCACCGCCCGCAAGGTGCGCAAGCTGCACCATGACCGGGTGCTGGCCGGCTTTGCCGGCTCCACCGCCGACGCCTTCACCCTGTTCGAGCGCTTCGAGGCCAAGCTGGAAAAGCACTCCGGGCACTTGGTGCGCGCCGCCGTGGAATTGACCCGGGAGTGGCGCACTGACCGCGTGCTGCGGCGCCTGGAGGCGATGCTGTCCGTGGCCGACCGGGAGACCTCGCTGGTGATCACCGGCAACGGCGACGTGCTGGAGCCCGAGGGTGGGATCGTGGCCATCGGCTCCGGCGGCGCCTATGCGCAGGCTGCGGCGCGGGCGCTTCTGGACCATACCGAGATGCCCGCTGCCGAGGTGGTCAAGCGCGCGCTGGAGATCGCCGGCGAGCTGTGCATCTACACCAACCAGCATCACACCATCGAGACGCTGGACTGAAACAAGTGACGCGGCGCCGCCCCGCCGCGCCCGTGTCGCCTGAAGGACCGCTGCCCATGGGCATGACCCCCCGCGAGATCGTCTCCGAGCTGGACCGCCACATCGTCGGCCAGTCCGCGGCGAAGCGCGCCGTTGCCATCGCGCTGCGCAACCGCTGGCGCCGCCAGCAGGTCGACGAGAAGCTGCGCGCCGAGATCACGCCGAAGAACATCCTGATGATCGGCCCGACCGGCGTCGGCAAGACGGAGATCGCGCGCCGTCTGGCCCGGTTGGCGGATGCGCCTTTCATCAAGGTCGAGGCCACCAAGTTCACTGAGGTGGGCTATGTCGGCAAGGATGTCGACACCATCGTCCGCGACCTGGTGGACATGGCCGTCAAGCAGGAGCGCGATGCGGCATTGAAGCGCCAGCGCGGCCTGGCCGAGGACGCCGCAGAGGAGCGGGTGCTGGATGTCCTGGTCGGGCCGGCGCGTGGCGACATCGGCTTCGTCACTGGTGCGGGCGCGGCCGAGTCCGGGACCCGGCAGACCATGCGCAAGCGGCTGCGCGAGGGGCAGCTCGATGACCGCGAGATCGAGATCGAGCTGGCCGACCTGCGCACGGGCGTCGACATCATGACACCGCCCGGCATGGAGGAAATGGCCGAGCAGCTGAAGGGCCTGTTCTCGCAGATGGGCCAGGCCAAGCGGCACAAGCGCAAGCTGCGCATTGCCGACGCGCTGCGACAGTTGACCGACGAGGAGGCCGGCAAGCTGGTCAACGAAGACGACATCAAGAGCCGCGCCGTGGCCAACACCGAGGCCAACGGCATCGTCTTCATCGACGAGATCGACAAGGTGGCGTCGCGGTCGGACAGCCACGGCGCCGAGGTGTCGCGCCAAGGCGTGCAGCGCGACCTGCTGCCGCTGGTCGAGGGCACCACGGTCAGCACCAAGTACGGCACGGTGCGCACCGACCATATCCTGTTCATTGCCTCGGGTGCCTTCCACCTGGCCAAGCCCAGCGACCTGATACCGGAGCTGCAGGGCCGATTCCCGATCCGGGTGGAACTGCAGGCGCTGTCGGTCGATGACTTCGAGGCCATCCTGACCAGCACCCATGCCAGCCTTATCCGGCAGTACCAGGCGCTGCTGGCCACAGAGGGCGTCACACTTGAGCTGACGCCGCAGGCCATCCGCCGCCTGGCGCAGATCGCGTTCGAGGTCAACGAGCGCACCGAGAACATCGGCGCGCGCCGGCTGTCCACCGTCATGGAGCGCCTGCTGGACGAACTGAGCTTCGACGCCCCGGCGCGCAGCGGCCAGACGGTCCGGCTCGATGTGGCCGACGTCGATGCCCGTCTGGCCGATCTGGCCCGCAACGAGGACCTGTCGCGCTATATCTTGTAGGGCGCCGCGCGGCGCCGGATGCCGCTTTCAGCGCCTAGCCGTGCCGCCCGTTGGCCGCGATGGCCAACAGGCCGTCGAAGATCAATGAGTCGACCAACTCGACGCTGTAGTCAACGATCGGCGCCAGCTTGACCGCCGCGCCGCCGGCCATGATGAGCGCTGGCGCCTGGCCGGTGCGCTGCTGCAGCCGCCGCAATTGATGCTCGATGGCGCCGGCCATGCCGAGCGCGCCGCCGCTCATCAGGGCGTCACTGGTGTTGGTCGGAAAGTCCACCACCTCGCCAGTGGGCACGCGCAGCCCTGCGGTGCCGGACTCCAGCGCCTTCAGCATCAGGCCGAAGCCCGGCATGATCAAGCCGCCCAGGAAGCGGCCGTCGGCGTCCAGCGCGTCCACCGTCACGGCGGTGCCGACCATCACCACCAGGGCCGGTCCGACGCGCCCGCCCGCCTGCAGGTGCGCCCGCGCGCCAATCATGGCCACCCAACGATCAGCGCCCAGGCGGTGCGGATGGTCGTAGCCATTGCGCACGCCGGCGGCCTCGTCCTGCGGCACTACCCAGCGGGGTTCCAGGTCCCACAGCTCCAGTTGCTCCTCCACCCGGCGCCTCACGGCATCGCCAGCCACGATGCAGCCCAGCATCCGCGATGGCGTCGGCAGGCCGCGCCAGTCGCTGTCGGCCAGGGTCTCGATGGTCTCGAGGAACACCGCGCCCTGCGCAAGCGGTGCGTTGCCTGGAGCGGCGGTGTCGTCATACAACGCCCATTTCAGGCGCGTGTTGCCGCAATCGATGGCCAGCAGGGTCATGGGGCGGCAGCCTATCAGGCGGCTCGACGCCGGGGGCTCATGGACAACCATTCCCTGGCCGGGCGCGCAGGTCGCCGGTGCCACAATTCCCCATGCACGAATCCCCCCCGTTGATCATCACCCGGTCGTTCGACGACGCCGATGCCGCGCTGGCCCATGCCGCGGCCATCTACGACGGCGCGGTGGCCCACCTGCGGCAGGCCATGCAGCGCTATGTCAACGGTGAGGTGCCGGCCCAGCCGGTGCGGGCCTGCTACCCATATGTGCGGGTGCGCACCGATACCGTCGAGCGCGCCGACTCGCGCCTGAGTTATGGCTTCGTCGCCGGGCCGGGCAGCTTTGAAACCACACTCACCCGGCCGGACCTGTTCGCCGGCTACTACCGCGAGCAGTTCAGGCTGCTGCTGGCCAACCACGGCCAGCCGCTGGAGGTGGGCGTCAGCGCCCAGCCGATACCGGTGCATTTCTCGTTTGCCGAGCACGACCACATCGAGGGCACCTTGTCCACCCAGCGCCGCAACATGCTGCGCGACCTGTTCGACCTGCCGAACCTGGCGGCGATGGACGACGGCATTGCCAACGGCACGCTGGAGCCGACGCCGGGCCGGGCGCAGCCGATGTCGCTGTTCACCGCGCCGCGGGTGGACTACTCGCTGCACCGGCTGCGGCACTACACCGGCACCGCGCCGGAGCATTTCCAGAACTTCATCCTCTTCACCAACTACCAGTTCTATATCGACGAGTTCGTGCGCCTCGGCCACGAGGTGATGGCCCGGCCGGACGAGGGCGATGGCTATGCGGCCTTTGTCGAACCGGGCAACCTGGTGACCCGGCGCGCCGGCGAGCCGCCGCAGCCCGGCGACGAGTTCGGCGCGCCGCTGCCGCGCCTGCCGCAGATGCCGGCCTACCACCTGAAGCGCGCCGACGGCGCCGGCATCACGAT
>JBJXHB010000546.1:0-9936 GCA_046160725.1 Aquabacterium sp. | reverse complement strand
TGCCGGTGACCACGCCCAAGCTCAAGGTCGATGCGGTGCACGCGTTGGGCGGCGAAGTGGTGCTGCACGGCGACAGCTATTCCGACGCCTATGCCCACGCCTTGCTGTTGCAGCAGGAGCGGCAGCTGACCTTCGTGCACCCGTTCGACGACCCGGATGTCATCGCGGGCCAGGGCACGATCGCGATGGAGCTGCTGCGCCAGCACCAGGGCCCGATCGACGCGGTCTTCGTCGCCATCGGCGGCGGCGGGCTGATCTCAGGCGTTGCCGCCTATATCAAGCAGGTGCGGCCGGAGATCCGCATCATCGGCGTGCAAACCCACGACTCCGACGCCATGGTCCGGTCGGTGCGCGCCGGGCGACGCGTGCAGCTCGCCGATGTCGGTCTGTTCTCGGACGGCACGGCGGTCAAGCTGGTGGGCCGCGAGACCTTCCGGATGGTGCGCGACCTGGTGGACGATTTCGTGGTCGTCGACACCGATGAGGTCTGCGCCGCCATCAAGGACGTGTTCCAGGACACCCGCAGCGTGCTGGAGCCGGCGGGCGCGCTGGGCGTGGCGGCGATCAAGCAGTATGTCGACACGCACAAGGTCAAGGGCGCGACCTTCGTCGCCATCACCTGTGGCGCCAACATGAACTTCGACCGGTTGCGCTTCGTCGCGGAGCGGGCCGATTTCGGCGAGCACCGCGAGGCGCTGTTCGCCGTCACGATGCCGGAGGCGCGCGGCTCGTTCAAGCGCTTCTGCGAGCTCATCGGCCCGCGCGCGGTGACCGAGTTCAACTACCGCATATCGGATGCGGACCAGGCCCATGTCTTCGTCGGCATTGCGATCTCGCGGCGCGACGAGGCGGCGCGCATCGCCCGCAACTTTCAGCGCCATGGCTTCCCGACCGTCGACCTGACCGATGACGAGCTGGCCAAGGAGCATGTGCGCCACATGGTGGGCGGGCGCAGCGCCCTGGCCGGGGACGAGCGCCTGCTGCGCTTTGTCTTCCCGGAGCGTCCGGGCGCCTTGATGCGGTTCCTGTCGTCGCTGCGCCCGGAGTGGAACATTAGCCTGTTCCACTACCGCAACCAGGGCGCCGACGATGGGCGCATCCTGGTCGGCGTCCAGGTGCCGCCGTCGGATGCGCGGGCGTTCAGCGCCTTCCTGGCCGAACTTGGCTATCCCTGGGTCGAGGAGACCGGCAACCCGGTGTATCGCCTGTTCCTGCGCTGAGCCGGGCATGCATACACTGCCGGCCCCATGTCCGTGAACCGTTCGCTGATCACGCCCACCAGCAACCCCCTGCTGGAGCAGGCATTGCACGACAAGCTGCAGCGCCGCGGCGAGGCGGCTGGCAGCCTGGGCGAGCTTGAGCCGGTCGCGGTCCGCCTGGGGCTGATGCAGAACTCACTGAAGCCGCGCTTTCGCGACCCGCAGGTGGTGGTCTTCGCAGCCGACCACGGCCTGGTGGTGGACGGCATCTCGGCGCCGTCGCGCCGCCAGACCCATGAACAGGTGCAGCAGCTGCTGACCGGCCAGCTGCCGCTGTCCGTGTTCGCGCGCATACAGGGCATGGAGTTGTCGGTGGTGGACTGCGGCGTGGCCAAGGTGCTTGCGCCGCACGAGCACCTGCAGCAGCGCAAGATCGCGCACGGCACGCGCAATGCCCGGGTCGGCCCCGCCATGTCGGTGGAGCAGGCCCATGCCGCCATCCGCGCCGGCATGGAGATCGGTGACTCGCTGCGCGGCAATCTGGTGGCCTGCGCCGGCATCGGCATCGGCTCGCACGAGAGCGCCGCGCTGGTGTTGTCGCGCCTGACCCGCACCCAGGTGCGCGACCTGCTGATCAGCGGTCCGCAGATGAGCCCGGACCTGCTGGCCCATTTGATGGTGATCGTCCAGGGCGCCCAGGGTCGGCATCGCGAGGCACAGGACGCAGTCGAGGTGCTGGCCGCCTTCGGTGGCTTCGAGATCGGCGTCATGGTCGGGGTGATGCTGGTGGCCGCCAGCAAGCGCCACCTCATCATGGTCGACGGCATGGCGGCCTGCGCCGCCCTGATGATCGCCTCGCAGATTGCCACCGCCGTCACCGACTACTGCGTGTTCTGCCGCAGCCATGACCACCGCGGTCTCGACCATGCTTTGGCGCTGTTCAAGGCGACCGCGTTGCTGGAATTGGGCATGCAGAGCACCGACGGCACCGGCGCGACCCTGGCCTGGCCATTGCTGCGCAGCGCGGCTGCGCTGCTGACCGACGTGGCCGAGGGCGAAGACCCGGGGCCTTCGCGGCCCGATGGCATGTTCGCGCCGACCGGCTTTGCGTCGGACGGCATGGATACGCCGGCCGACGGCGGCCGCCCGGCCGGTGCAGCACCGGTCTCGGGGCCCTGAAACCGGCGGCGTCACGGGCGTCCGGGTTGCCTCAGGATCCCGGCGGGCTGGAGGCTGCTGGCGGGCGCGGTCCGGCCGATGGCACCACCATGGCCGCCGCAGGCGGAACCGGCATCGGCTGCGGCACGGCCAGGGGCGTGCGGCGTATCCCGCTTAATCCATCCGCTGGTGCGCGCAACGCCGGCACCGGCAAAGCCACAGCGCCCGGGACGCCCTGGGCCGGCGGCGCGAGCGCCGGCAACTCGAGCACCAGCTGCGCTGCCTGACCGGGCTGTCCCAGTTCCACCTGGCGATGTCCGACCCGCAACACCCGCAGATCGCCGTCCAGGCGTTGCCCCGCGGCAACGGCGCGCGCCGGCAGGCCGTCGATTGAGATCAAGGCCAGGCCCTCGCCGATGCTGCGGTTGGCCGGCGCGATCACGCCCAGCAGCTTGAATCGGGCATCTGCCGCGACCGGCGCCGTTGCGGCCGATGCGGCCACCACCGGCACCGGTGCGGCACCGAGGGCCTTGGTCCAGTCACCGCCAGCGGCGGGCTCATGGACGGCAAGCACCGCATGCGCCGGCACGGGCGCCGGCCGCACCCAAAGCTGCAAGCCCCAATGCACCGCGCCGGCCGCGACTGCGGCCCAGATCACGAACGCTGACAGTCGCGCCCACATCGGCCGATTATGATGCCGAGCCTCATGACCAAGTCCGCCCACGTGTCTCGAAAAGCAGCCCCATTGCGCCCCTTGCAGCGGCTTCGGCGCGGCTTCACGCTGATCGAACTGATGGTGGTGCTTGTGATCATCGGCATCCTGGCAGCGCTGATCGTGCCGGCGGTGCTGGACCGCACCGACGACGCGCGCGTCACCGCGGCGCGCACCGAGGTGGGTCGGATCATGCAGCAGCTCAAGCTCTACAAGCTGGACAACCAGCGCTACCCCAGCGCCGAGCAGGGCCTGGAGGCGTTGGTGCGCAAGCCCACGGCGGGGCCTTCGGCACCCAACTGGCGGCCCTATCTGGACAAGCTGCCAGCCGACCCTTGGGGCAAGCCGTACCAATACCTGAACCCGGGACTCAAGGGCGAGATCGACGTCTTCAGCTTCGGCGCCGACGGCCAGCCGGGCGGTGAAGGCAAGGATGCCGACATCGGATCCTGGCAATAGCGCCCGCCGGGCACACCGGGCCGGGGCTGATCAAGGCCGGCACCGCGCCGGCGGGTTCACGCTGCTGGAAATGCTGATGGTGGTGGTGCTGGTGGCGCTGCTGTCCTCGCTGGTCGCGGTGTCGATGCGCGATCCGGCCCAGGCCCAGTTGCAGCAGGAAGCCACGCGCTTGGCGGCGCTGCTTGAAGGTGCCCGGGCCGAGTCCCGGGCCGTCGGCACCGCGGTGCGCTTCGAGATAGCCGCGCCGGGCAGCGGCCAGGACTTCCGCTTCATCGGTCTGCCCGGGCGCGAGCCGCCGCCGACGCGCTGGCTCAGTGCCGAGGTACAGGCCGAGATCGTCGGCGCGGCCGCGTTGCGCCTCGGCCCGGAGCCGCTGATCGGGCCGCAACGGATACGGCTGCGCATTGGCGACCAGCAGATCGCGCTGGCGACCGACGGGCTGGGGCCGTTCAGCATCCAGGACGCAAGCCCTTGAATCGGCAAACCGCACGCCGCCTGCGGGCGGGCTTCACCCTGGTCGAGGTCCTGGTGGCGCTGGCCATCGTGGCCCTGGCACTGGGCACCGGCATCAAGGCCGCCGGCGCCCTCACAGACAACGCCCAGCGCCTGGCCGATGTCACCGCAGCGCAGTGGTGCGCCGACAACGCACTGACCAATCTGCGCCTTCAGCGCACGCTGCCCGGCATCGGCGAGAGCAGCTTCGACTGCCCGCAACTGGGTGTGTCCTATCGCGGCAAGATGGTCGCCCAGCGCACCCCGAACATCAACTTCAACCGCGTCGAGGCCCAGGTGGCCGATGCCGACGGCCGCCCGCTGGTCACTTTGGCAACGGTCATGGGGCGCTACTGATGCGGTCCGTCCGCAGGCGGCGCACCGGTGGCTTTACGCTGGTCGAGGTGCTGGTGGCGCTGGTCATCCTGGCGGTGATGGCCACGCTCGGTTGGCAGGGCATCGACGCGATGCTGCGCACCCGCGAGATCAGCCAGACGGCGACCGAGCGCACGTTGCGCCTGGGCACGGTGCTGGCGCAATGGGAGCAGGACCTGGCGGCGCTGCACGACAGCCAGGTGCTGCCACTTCTGCACTTCGACGGCGCCGCCCTGCGGTTGACGCGCAGCAGTGCCGACGGCGTGCAGCTGGTGGTGTGGAGCCTGCGTGACGGCCGCTGGCAGCGCTGGAGCAGCCCGGCCCTGTTGCGAACATTGGCCCTGCAGGACGCCTGGCTGGCCAGCCAGCAGTTCAGCGCGCGCACCGCTGGGCAGCTGACCATGCTGGATGGCACGCAGGGCTGGCGGCTGCACTTCTTCCGCGGCGGCGCCTGGAGCAATGCCCAGTCGACCGGCGACGCCGAGCGCGACGCCGGTGCGCCCGGCGTCCTGCCACCGCGCGAGCAGCCACCGGCCGGTGTGCGGCTGATGCTGGACCTGCCGCAGGGCACCCTGGTGCGCGACATCGCCTTGCCGCCGCAGCGGCCCGTCTGACCGCCTGCCATGTCCAGGCTCAGCCGCCCGCCCCGCCATGCCGCCCGCCGGCGCCGCAAAGGCCGGCAACAGGGGGCGGCCCTTCTGATCGCCATGCTGCTGCTGACCTTGGTTGCCAGCCTGGCATCGGCCATGGTGTGGCAACAGTGGCGGGCGATCCAGGTCGAGGCCGCCGAGCGGTCACGCAGCCAGTCGGCCTGGATCCTGCAAGGCGCCCTGGACTGGGCGCGGCTGATCCTGCGCGAGGACGCCCGCTCCGGGCGGCCGACATCCCTGAGCGAGCCTTGGGCGACACCGTTGGCCGAAGCGCGCCTGTCGACGTTTCTTGCCGCGGACCGGGACAACAACGCCGACAGCGGGCCAGAGGCCTTCCTGGCCGGGGCCATTCAGGACGCACAGGCGCGCTACAACCTGCGCAACCTGGTCCGCGATGGCAAGGTGGTGGAGGCTCAGGTGGCCGTCCTGGCCCGGTTGTGCGACGCCCTGGGCCTGCCGCCGGCACTGGCCGAGCAGATCGCCCGGACGCTGGCCGCCTCGGCCCAGCCGGGTGCCGACACGCCACTGGCGCCGCAGCGCCTGGACCAGCTGCGCTGGTCGGGACTGGCGCCCACCGCCCTGGATGCCCTGCGCGAACATGCCGACCTGCTGCCGGTGCCGACCGCCATCAACCTCAACACCGCCTCGGCCCCGGTACTGATGGCGGTCCTGGAGGGCCTGGACGCCGGCAGCGCCGAGCGGCTGATCCAGGCACGGCAACGCCAGGCCTTCAAGGTGGCAGACGAAGCGCGCGCCCACATTCCAAAGCAGATCGCACTGGACCCCGACCGCGTCACCACGATCTCGCAGTTCTTCGAGATCCAGGGTCAGCTGCGGCTGGACGACCGCGTGCTGCGGGAGCGGTCCCTGGTCGAGCGACGCGGACTGGATGTGCATGTGCTGCGCCGCGAACGGGTGGGCCTGCTGAGGCCGCCCGGGACCTGACCTCCGGCCGGCCCTGGCCGTTTACGGACCGGAAACAATGCTGCGAGATAACTACAAAAACAGGCTGTAAGTATTTGATTTTGTGCGACTCGTGATTGCGATGGGCGCCCAAAGGCGTTAGCCTTCACCCCCCCATGGCGACCCTGGTCATCCTGTTGCCGGCCCGTCTGCGCGGTGACGCTTCGGCGTCCGCCGCGCCCGAGTACGCCTATGCCATGTCCAACGACGGGCAGTCGGTCGTCGCCCAGGGCCGTGCGGCGCCCGCGCTATTGCCCAAGGCCGATACGGTCGTGGCAGTGTTGCCAGACCGCGACATCAGCTGGCACCAGCTGGACCTGCCGAGGGCGCCCGCGGCCCGGCTGCGGCCAGCCATCGCCGGCGTACTGGAAGAGCAGCTGCTGGACGACGCCGAGGCCCTGCATCTGGCCGTCGCACCGGGCGGGTCCGGTGGCCAGAACGGCTGGGTCGCGGCCCTGCACCGGGGCCAGCTGCAGGCGCATCTGCAGGCCCTGGAGCAGGCTGGCGTGCTGGTCGAGCGCGTGGTGCCGATCAGCTGGCCGGACGAGGCCGCGCTCGGCCACTTCCTGGCCGACTCCGAGACCGCGGACGGCAGCGCCGCCCAGACCTGGCTGGTGCTGTCCGATGCCGCTGGTGTGCAGAGCATCAACCTGGCGGGCGCCCTGGCGCGCTCGCTGCTGACCACCTGGGCCGCCCGCGGCACGCGCTTCTCGTCATCGCCAGCGGTCTCGGCTCAGGCGGAGCGCTGGCTGGGCGCGCCGGTGCTGGTGATGACCGATGCCGAGCGCGCCCTGGCCGCCACGCGGACGCTGTGGAACCTCCGGCAGTTCGAGCTGGCCCTGCGACACCGCGGCACCCGCGCCCTGCGCGACGCCTGGAAGCGCTTCCTGAGCCCGGCCTGGCGGCCGCTGCGGCTGGGCCTGGCGTCGTTGCTGCTGGTTCAGGCGGTCGGCCTGAACCTCTGGGCCTGGCACCAGACCCGGGAGATCGCCCAGCGGCGCGATGCCACGACAGCCCTGCTCAAGACGACGTTTCCGCAGGTCCGGGCCGTCATCGACGCACCGGCGCAGATGCGCGCCGAGACCGAGGCCCTGAGGGTGCGCGCCGGCCAGGCCGGCCCAGACGACTTCGAGTCCCTGCTGGACGCCCTGTCGCGGGTCTGGCCGGCCGGGCTGCCACCGCTGGACAGCGTGCGCTACGAGGGCCGCCGCCTGATCGTCGGCGTGCGGGGACTGGCCGAGCCGCAGCAGGCCGAGATCGCGCGCCTGCTGGCCGCTGGCGGCTGGCGCCTGGAGCCCCAGGAGGGTCGGCTGGTCGTCAGCGTTGCATCCCCGGGGGCGAAGCCATGAATGCCACCCCGATAACCGGCGACGACCCAATGGCCGGCATCGGCTGGAAGGCCTGGGCCTCGACGACGCTGAAGGCGCTGTCCCAGCGCGAACGCGCCACGGTGGTTGTGGCGGCGGTCTTGCTGGCGGTGGCAGTGGTCTGGCTGGTCGTTCTCGGCCCGGCCTGGCGCGTGGTCAACGCGGCGCCACAGCACCTGGAGGCGCTGGACGGCCAGCTGCAGGACATGCAGCGCCTGGCGCGCCAGGCCCAGCAGTGGCGCAGCCGGCCGGCCCTGCCGCCTGGCCAGGCCGAGGCCTCGCTCAGCGCGGCCACCACACGGCTGGGCGACGCGGCACGCCTGTCGATCCAGGGCGAGCGCGTGGTGCTCAACCTGCGGCAGGTCCAGACCGAGGCCTTGCAAGCCTGGCTCGCCGAGGCCCGGCGCGGCGCCCGGGCGCAGGTGCAGGAGGCCGATCTGGTGCGGGCGCCGAACGGCGGCGACAACGGCAGCATCACGCTGGCATTGGGAGGGCGCAACCCATGAGCCGTGACTTCGCCGTATCCCAATTCGGTGCGCCCAGGCGGGCCGGCTGGTGGCAGCGCCTGCGCCGCCGGCCCGGGGCCGGCGCCAGTGGGTTCGCCACGTCGACCCTGCAGGAATGGGTCTGGCAGCGCGCGCAGGGCGCGTCCCGACGTTGGGCCATAGCTGGCGCCGTGCTGGGCGTCCTAACCGCCTTTGTGCTGTACGCACCGGCGGCCTGGCTTGCCGCCGCGGTGTCGTCTGCCAGCCGGGAGGCGATCCAGCTGTCGCAAGCCCAGGGCAGCATCTGGACCGGCAGCGCCACGCTGACCCTGACAGGCGGCGCCGGCAGCCGCGATGCCGCCGTTTTGCCGGGGCGCCTGCATTGGCGGCTGCGGCCAGCCCTGGACGGCGCCATGCCCGTGCTGCAGCTGACGCTGCGCCATGCCGAATGCCTGAGCGGCGATCTGCCGCTGCGCCTGCGCGGGGGCATCGGGCGCTGGCAGCTGGACATCCCGGCCCGTCCCGATGGCCTGGGCCAATGGCCGATGGCCTGGCTCGATGGCCTGGGCACGCCCTGGAACACCATGCAGATGCGCGGCCTGTTGCGGGCCGCCACCACGGGACTGTCGTTGCAATGGGTGCAGGGCCGCTTCAGCCTGGCCGGCAACCTGCACCTGGATGTGCTGGACGCACGCTCGGTGGTTTCGCCGCTGCCGCGGCTGGGCAGCTACCGCATGCGCGTGGCCGGCGATGCCGCGGCCGGAGGTGCGCCAACGCTGTCGCTGTCGACCCTGGACGGCGCACTGGTGCTGGACGGACGTGGCGAATGGAGCGGTACCGGCCTGCGTTTTCGCGGCATGGCCCGCGCTGCCGAAGGGCAGGATGGCGCCTTGGCCAACCTGCTCAACATCATCGGCCGTCGCCAAGGCGCGGCCTCGCTGATCCTGATCGGATGACGATGAACGCCATCGCTTACCTGCGCCGGGCCTGGCCCTGGGCTGCCGCGTGGCTGATTGCCGGCATGGCCCAGGCCCAACCCGCCCAGCCCTCTGCGGCGCCGGTGCCGACGCCGACGGCTGGCGCCGCCGATCCCACTGCCGGCATGCGGCCGGTGCGGCCTGAGCCTCGCACCACCGGGCATAGCGCGGCGTTGAAGTCACGCACCCCGGTAACGGTGAACTTCGTCAACGCCGATGTCGAGGCCGTCACCCGGGCCATGGCGGCCATGCTGGACCGCCAGCTGGTGCTGGACCCGCGGGTCAAGGGCACCATCACCGTCTACAGCGAGCAGCCCATTCTGCCGCGCGAGGCCTACCTGACCTACCTGGCCGCGCTGCGCGGCATCGGCTTCACCGTGGTCGACAACAACGGGCTGCTGAAGGTGGTGCCCGAGGCCGATGCCAAGCTGCAGGCCGGCACGGTCTCGGTCGGGCCGGGCGTGACGGTGCGGGGCGACCAGGTCATCACCCAGATCTTCCCGCTCAAGCACGAGAACCCGAACAACCTGGTGGCCGTGCTGCGGCCGCTGATCAGCCCGAACAACACCATCAATGCCAGCCCGGCCACCACGTCGCTGGTGATCACCGACTATGCCGACAACCTGCAGCGCATCGCACGCATCATCGCGGCGCTGGATCAGCCCACGGCGTCGGAGTTCGAGGTGCTGGGCCTGAAACATGCCGTGGCGGCCGACCTGGCGCCGGTGGTGCAACGGCTGTCGGATACCGCCGGCAGTGGCGCGCCCGGCATACCGGTGGCGGCCTCGGGCATCGTCATCCTGCCGGACTCGCGCAGCAACGCACTGCTGGTGCGGGCCCCGGGGGCGCGCATGGCCGGCATCAAGGACCTGGTCGACAAGCTCGACCGCCCGAGCGCCGGCGCCCATGGCACCGGCAGCGTCTGGGTGGTGCACCTGCGCAATGCCGACGCGGTGAAGCTGGCCCAGGTGCTGCGCGCGGCCTATGGCGGCGGGGCCGGCGGCAGCGCCGGTGGTGGCGGCCTGGCCCCGTCGGTGCCGTCGGCACCCGGCGTCGGCGCGGCGCCGTCCCAGTCCGCTGCGCCGGTGGCCGCCTCGGC
>JBJXHB010000545.1:0-2881 GCA_046160725.1 Aquabacterium sp. | reverse complement strand
TTGGTGAGGTTGATCCTTTGGTCGGACATGCCATGATTCTAGAAGCCGGTGCCCACCCGGGCTTCGCCGGCCCGCCCGCAAGTCGCTGCCGACCCTGTCGTGCCGGCCAACCGGACCCCCATGCCCGCCAAATTGTCCTCAGCCCTGGTCTGGTTCCGGCGCGACCTTCGCGTAGAGGACCATGCCGCGTTGTTCCATGCCTGTCGACAGGCCAACCGGGTCTGGTGCGTCTTTGTCTTTGACACGTCGATCCTGGACCCACTGCAGCGCGACGACCGGCGCGTCGCGTTCATCCATGCCGCGGTCGAGGAACTGGACCGATCGCTGCGCGCGCTGGCCGAGCGACACGGTGTGCCCGGCGCTGGCCTGATCGTGCGGCATGGCGTGGCCGCCGTCGAGGTGCCGGCCCTGGCGGCCCGCCTCGGCGTGCAGGCGGTGTACCTGAATCGGGACGATGACCCGGTGGCCTTGCGCCGGGACGCCATCGGCCGGGGCGCACTGGCCAACCTCGGCATTGCGCAGCACGAAAGCAAGGACCATGTGATCTTCGAGCGCAGCGAACTGCTCACCGGCGGTGGTAGCCCCTATGGCGTGTTCACGCCCTACAGCCGGTCATGGCTGGCCAAGCTCGACGACTTCTACTTGAGCGCCTATGGTGTCGAGCGTCACGCGGCTGCCCTGGCACCACTGCCGGAGCCGGACCGTGGCGGCGTGCCGGCGTTGACAACGCTGGGGTTCAAATCGGGAAGCTGGGACCCAGCCGTCCTGCCGGGCGGCACCAGTGGCGGGCGGGCCCTGCTGGCCGACTTCCTTCCCCGCCTGGACCGCTACGACGCCCAGCGCGACTATCCGGCCCTGAAGGGACCCAGCTACCTCGGTGCCCACCTTCGATTCGGCACGCTGTCGATCCGGGAGCTGGCGCGGCTGGCGCATCAACGAGCCGAGGCTGGATCCTCCGGCGCCCGGGTCTGGCGCAGCGAGCTGGCCTGGCGGGACTTTTACCACCAGATCCTGCATCACCATCCGCGGGTGGTGGACCATGCCTACAAGCCGGACTTCGACAGGGTGGCATGGGCCCATGGCCGGGCCGCCGATGCCCACTTCGCGGCCTGGTGCAAGGGGCGAACCGGCTATCCCTTGGTTGACGCGGCCATGTTGCAACTGCTGCACAGCGGCTACATGCACAACCGGCTGCGCATGGTCAGCGCCAGCTTCCTGACCAAGGACCTGGGCATCGACTGGCGCCGCGGCGAAGCCTGGTTCGCGAGACACCTGCTGGACTATGACCTGGCAGCCAACAACGGCGGCTGGCAATGGGCCGCCTCCACCGGATGCGATGCACAGCCATGGTTCCGGATCTTCAATCCCGTCACCCAGAGCCGACGCTTCGACCCACAGGGACGCTTTATCCGACGCTACCTGCCGCAGCTGGCTGCGTTGACGGATAACGACATCCATGCGCCCTGGCTGGCGCGGCCGGTCGACCTGGCCGCCGCACAGGTCGTGGTTGGGCGCGACTATCCGGCCCCGGTGGTTGACCATGACCAGGCTCGCCGCAACACCCTGGCGCGGTTCGCGGCCATTCAGAACCCGAAAGCCTCCTAGAGACCCGGGCCCTGGTGAACCCAGCGGGCCAGCAGCGTGCGATGCTGCGCCGGCCACTGCCTCCAGGCGTCGTCGGCACCATCGAACACCGCGCGCAGGAATGCCAGCGCCAGGCCCTTGGTGGCCTCCTTGACGCGGGCATTCAGCTCCACGCCACCAGGTGCTGCACGGTCCGTGAAGATGCTGTGCGAGCCGCCCTCGAACACCGCCAGCGCCTTGTCCCGACCGCCCATCGCATCGAAGACCTGGATTCGGTCCCGGGCCGGAGAGTAGTAGCCCGGTATGCGGATGACATCCTCGGTGGCGGTGACATGCAGCGTCGGCAGCGTGACCCCGCCCAGGATCGCGGGCAGGTCATCTTCACCATAAAACGGCGGTGCCGACAGCAACAGCGCCGCACGCAACCGGGGCTCGCGCAAGGCCAGCGGCTGGCCGTCACGCATCACCTGCGCACCGATGGCCAGCATCACGGTGTTGGCGCCGTATGAATGCCCGGCTGCGGCAATCCGTCCCGTGTCCAGCCGCGGGCCCAGGCGCGGGTCGGCCAACACGCGGTCCAATGCAAACCGGATGTCACGGGCGCGATCGATCGCCTCTCCATCCTGGGCGGCGCCGTGCAGCCGGCCGACCAGCGCCAATGGACTGCCGCCCCACAGCGAGCGGTCGCTGCCCACATGCTGGACATGCAGGCTGACCATGCCATTGCGCGCCAGGTGCCGTCCCAGCCAGCTGTAGCCACGGCGCGAGCCGCCGATGCCGTGGGACACCACCACCAACGGCATCGCGCCCGCGGTACGGATGGGCCAATACAGCCGCACCGGCACGTCGCGCCCGCGCTCGGTGTCGCGCCAGTCCAGCTCCAGGACCTCGACATCAGGGTCCACCGCTGGCGTCGGCGTGGCCGCGCCGGCCGGCCCGGCGGCACCTGGGCGGTCGACGAACGACCGCTGAGACTCGACTCGCCCATCACCGCGGGTGTCTTGCGCAACGGCGGACAGCCCTGTCGCCAGCAGCAACAGGGCTGCCGCGGCGAGGCGGATCAGGGGATCAAGCCGGCTGTGGCGAGCGCGCATAGCGGGCCACCAGCGACAGCAGTTCTTCCTCGCCGTAGGGCTTGCCCAGGTAGTGGTCCACGCCCAGCTCGGCCGCGTAGTCGCGGTGCTTCTGCGCAATCCGGGACGTGATCATGATCACCGGAAGGCCGGCCAGCTTCGGGTCCACGCGCAGGTTGCGCACCAGGTCGAAGCCGTCCATGCGCGGCATCTCGATATCCGAC
>JBJXHB010000544.1:0-15723 GCA_046160725.1 Aquabacterium sp. | reverse complement strand
CCGGCCCTGATCCTGGCTGTCTTCGACGACGACGCGCCGCAGTTCACCGTACGCGTCGCCTACGGCACCAGCCAACGCACCACGGCACTGCACCGCGGTGAGTTTTCCGTCCTACGCGACCGCAATCCAGCAGCCTATGAAGCCGCCGGTCTCAGCTACGACACCAAGTTCGACCTGAGACAAGCCCTCGACCTCCCGTACACCACCGAATGGTTCTCGGTCCCGCCGGCCGCGCCCCACGGGCAGACGCCGAAGCTGGGCACCCTGCACCCGTCCCTGGTTCGCGCCGTCCAGGCAGCGTTCCGGGCAGCAACCGCATGAGCCGACATCTGACCGCTCTGGTGATCGGAAATGCCGCCTATGAGGGCAGCAGCAAACTCAAGAATCCCGGCAACGACGCGGACGACGTGGCGGCCAAGCTCGACGCCTGCGGCTTCGAGGTGGTCAAGCTGATCGACTGCTCGAACAGCGACCTCGACCGGGCGCTCAAGCGCTTCAAACGCTCGTTGGTGGGCAACGATGTCGGGCTGTTCTTCTTTGCCGGTCACGGCATGCAGATCGACGGCGAGAACTACCTTGCGGCGGTGGATACCGATACCGAGGGCGAGGTGGAAGCCAAGCATTCGTCACTTCCCCTGAACCGGGTGATCGAGGTGATGGAGAAGGCGGACACCACGACGAACATCATCATCCTCGACGCCTGTCGCGACAATCCTTTCGAGCGCGCCTGGACCCGCTCGTCGACTAGTCGAGGCCTGGCGCCGGTGTACGCGCCCAAGGGAACCCTGATCGCCTACGCCACCTCACCCGGACAAGTGGCGAGCGATGGACGAGGCCGCAACGGCGCGTACACCGCGGCCCTGCTTCAGCACATCGCGACGCCTGACTGCTCGATCGAGAGCATGTTCAAACGGGTGCGGAACACGCTCAGCGCCGCGACGCGGCGCAAGCAGATCTCCTGGGAACACACGTCATTGTCGGGGGAGTTCTTTTTCAACCTGAGCCTGGGTGCGCGCATCGACGACTACTCGAACGAGGCGTTGAGCGACAGCCTGTTCGTCCTCGATGAGGCCAAGGCCTCGCACCAGGTGATCCGGGCGTTGAAAAGCCAGACCTGGCCGACACAAAACCCGGCGATTGAAGAGTTCACTGCTGCCGGTGCGAACAAGGCGTCGCTTGACTCCTTGTTCGTGGTCGGACGCAATATCTACCAGGCCGCCTGCGGCGGTTCCCACGGCGCCAGCGCCTACCTCAGCAGCTTCGTCACCCGCACCCTGGGCATGAGGGCGGACAAGCGCAAGGCTTTGCTCGACGGCATGCTGTTCGAGGTCTTCTACGACCCCAAGGCACGGCTGCGAGAGGAGTTCAAGACGCGCAGGTTCCAGGACCTGTTCTTTCTGCAGCAGCACAAGGAACTGTCGCCGAGCTTTGATTTCATCGCCGAATGTCTGCTGCCGGACGCGGGCCGCTTCCATTCGATCCCCGGCAAGAAGCATCCGCTCGTGGTCGATGTCGTCACCACGCCGGACCCCGCCACCTCCGGTCATGTCCTCGAATCGCTGCATTGCGGCGGCGCAAGCATCCTCTGGCTTGAAGACGATGATTACGCAGCCGTGCCCGGTGAGCCTCCGATGCGCGAAAACTCAGCATCGAAAAATTCGAAGAGCGATTGGCAGAGCAGATGGTCGTGCCAACGCACCTGCTGACGATCAACTATCTGTCATTCCGCAAAAAAGGCCATGAGCGAATCCACTTCCCCTACGGCTGGACCGCGCGAAAGCCGTAGCCCGGGGTGCGCTCGAACGTGACCACCTGGAAGATCGACGGCAACGCCGCGCCGCGTCCCGCCCATGCGCCGAACCCGTCAATCGTGCCGTTGAAGTGGGCCCACGACTCGAAGACCGGGGAGCCCCGCTACATCCATGACTCTGAAATCGTCAACCAGACCTGCTCCTGCACCTGCCCGGCCTGCAACCGGCCGCTGACGCCGGTGATGCCGGGCCAGCCGATGCGCGTCAGACCCACGGCGCACATCCGACAACCGGTGGGCTCGCAGAAGGACGACTGCTCGCTGGTCGCGGACCGCTCAGGGCTTCAGCGGCGAGGGCTGATGGCGTGCAGGCCGTCGTCACGATGTCGTTGTCGGACCCCGAGATCGCGAGCCTCGGCCCTGACGGGATTCGCGCTCGACTGCGCATCCTTCCCGACATCGGCTGGTGCGCCCACTGGAACGATGCAGGCTTGGCCGCCAGAGGCGACGCCGCAGCCGTCTCGGCCGCGCGATCGGCGCTGGATGCCTGGGACGAAGCGGACGAAGCGGATTTCCGCTCGCACCTGCCGCCCGGCGTCGACGAAGCGACTGCACAGGGACTGCGGCGAGAAACCCAGCTGCACCGCGAGGTCAAGGCGATCCTGGAGCGTGCCGCAACGATTGCGACGCCGACCCTGGAAGAGATAGACGAGGTGCGGCTGGAGCGACGGCTCGGGCGCATCGTCCCCGACGTGATCGCAGTCTTGGGCGGGGGACAGATCTACACCCAAGGCGGGACACTGACGACAGTCGATGACGACTTCGACGAGGATGCCGAAGACACCTTCAGCCTGGTGTGGCCGTTGACCCTGCTGATCGAGGTCACCGTCACGCACCACATCGACGACGAGAAACTGCAGCGCATTCGCGAACTCGATGTCCCCACTTTGGAGATCGACCTGGGCACGCCCGGCGGACGGTTGACCCTGAACGGGCTTCGAGAGCTGATCGTGAAGCAGGCGGTAGGCAAGCGCTGGGTGCACCACCCGAACCTGCGCGCGAAGCGCAGACAGCTTGAAGCCGAGATCGACGAGCACCCGTTCACCATCGCGCTGCGGCAGCGTCTGGCCGACATGCGACGCCCCAGACTGCTCGCCACGCCAGCGACGCACTGGGCAGTGCAGTACCTCGATGCGGCGACAGCGCTTCATGATGCCAACACGCAGATCAGGAAGGGCTGGCGACAGCACACGGGCGACGGCCCGAAGCCGTCTCTCCTCAGCCCCGACAGCGAGCCGTGGCTTCAGCTCATAGAAGCCGCCGAAGCCCTGGCAGCGCACGGCCTGCCGGGTGGCGCCGATGGAGAGATGCTGAGCGATACAGGCCTGGTGCCGCGCATCCTGTCCATTCAGCTTAAAAACTGCAGTTACCCGGGTGCCGAGAGCACCGGCGGTGGTGTTGGCAGGCCAATCTGACCAACGATGCGCTGGCAGATGTAGGCCAGCAGCGTCCGCCAGCGGTCAAGCTTGGGCAACTGCTCCGCAGCCTCTTTGACGTGCTGGCTGGCCGCATGAACGTTGGCGATCATCGACTTGGTCAGATCGGCTTCGACGTGCATCGGCGTGAGGTACAGCGTGGTCTGGTTGCCGCTGCTGGCGGCGCGGCCCACTGCAGCCAGCAGCAGCCGACTCGTCAGCGCCTCGCGCCGGGCCTGCGGGTTGGCCGCGCGCACATACCAGCTCCACCAGTTGTAGACCAGCGCCACCGTTCCGGCAGTGACCTGGCTTCGGTGCATGTCTTGCGTGGTGAACCCACCCCAGCCCCTCTGGTTCTTCAATTCGTCGAAGCCGTTCTCGCCATCTTCGTTGTTGTCGTGGTGGCCGCGCCCTTTGCCCGTCAGCGTCATGTCGTTCTTGATTCGGCGACGCAGCACCACGACGCGCCGCGCTCTGCTTCAGCCGCTCAGGCGCAGTTCCTCTTCGATGGCCTGCCATCCCTGGCTGGCCTCGGTGGTGCGCGTCCAGTCTTCGCGCCTGAACAGCCGCTCGAGCAGCCGCGCCATCGCGGCCTTGGCGTGGCCCGAGGTGTGCTGCTTGCCCACCTCAGCACCTTCCTGGCGGCCGTACAGCGGCTTGATCGTGGCGTCCATGTCCAGCACCCACGGCCGATCCAACGCCTCGCGCACGCTGCTCATCAGCGCGCCGCGCATCCACGGTTCGCTGGCCACGGGCACCATCGCCGCCAGCGCCCGGCGCACCGAGTCTTCACTGACCATGCCGCGCAGACCCAAGGCCTAGGCTCAACTGCAGGACTTAGGATGAGTACATCTGCGTGATCGGGGCGCCTCCGTCGGCATGGCGAGGGCCTCATCAATATGAAATCGGCAGACCAGCAACTCGATGGGCTGTGCGCTTTGGTCAGATCCACTCGACCACCGCGCACCATCACTTCGCGCCCGCTTCAGGCTCATACCAGGATTGGAAAGTGCGCCGGCCCACGGCGACGCGCATCACTCGACCGTCAGGCTGCGGCGGTCGTGCAGGTCGTCGTTGTCCGGCACGGCACGCTGTAGGACATGTCCGACACGCAGATGCGGCGCGCCCCTATGGCGCTTCGCGGCGACATGCCTCAACCTGCGGCGACAGCGGACATGTCAGCGCGGCACTATCGTGCCCGGACCCGATTCAAACAACCATGCAACGCCTGCAGACGTACATCATTGAAGACAGTCCGATGATCCGCGACAACCTGATCGCCACGCTGGAGGAGCTGACGCCCGTCCAGGTGGCCGGCACGTCCGACGGCGAGAGCGCGGCGCTTGTGGCACTGGGCCCGCACGGCCCGGACATCGACCTCGTCATCATTGACATCTTTCTTAGGGAAGGGACCGGCCTGGGCGTGCTGCGCCAGCTGGCCGAGCAGCACCACCGGGCCAAGCGCATCGTCCTGAGCAACTACACCACGCCGGACATGCGTCTGCGATGCCTGGAACTGGGCGCTGACCGGGTCTTCGACAAGTCGCACGAGATCGACGCCCTGATCAGCTACTGCGGGCAATTGAGCACCGATGCCAGCGCCATGCTGGCGGTCAGCCCGTCCTGAGGCGCCTGGACACCGGCGTTGCCCCGGCTCCGGCAGTCGCCGATGATCGGCGCCTGTCGCCCGGTGGCGCCACAGGCCGCCGCCGTCTGTCCACTGGTACCGTGAGGCCGGCATGTTGAACGCGCTGAAAGGCCATCGCACCAACTCGGCCACGCTGGTGCTGGCCGTGCTGGCGGCCGCGGCGTTGATGTTCATCAGCGAAGCGACGTACTGGCAAGCCAGCTCTGCGCTGGCCCGGCTGGAAGCCGGCGTGGTCATCCGCAGCAACCTGCGCGACGTCGAGCTGGGCCTGACCGAGGCCCAGAGCGGGATGCGCAGCCACCTGCTGACCTGGCAGGACGACGACCTGGAACCCTATTTCCGTGGCGTTCGCAAGGCCAACGCCGCGCTGGCCGAACTGGATCGTCGCTATGCCGACGACCCGCCGCAGAAGGCCAAGCTGGGCCAGATGCGGGCTGCGGCGCAGGCCATCCTGGACGTGCAGGCCGCCACGATCCTGCTGCACGACGGCGGAGACCGGGAGGGTGCACGGCGGCAAGCCCTGGACAGAGCCGGCGAGCAAGACATGGACACGGTGCGCAGGCTGGGTGCCGGTCTGTCGGTCATCGAGGACCAGGTCCGGGCCAGGGACCGAGCCGACCTGGCGGCCATTTTGGGCCTCAGCCGCATCGCCATGGCCGCCCTGGCGGCCGTCGGCCTGGTGGCCCTGTTCCTGTTCCTGCGCCACAGCACCGTCCGGGAGATCCACCGCCTGGCGCTGGCGCAACAGGCACTGGCACTCAACCAGAGCCTTGATGGCGAGGTCAAGCTGCGCACCGCGCAGCTGACGGAGCTGACCCAGCATCTGCAGACCGCGCGCGAGGACGAGCGCCACCGGCTGGCGCGCAACCTGCATGACGAACTGGGCGCGCTGCTGACCTCGGCCAAGCTCGACGCAGCCCGCATAAGGGCGCGGCTGGGCAGCACGGCGCCCGAGGCCCAGGAGCGCCTGGCGCACCTGGTGCAGACGCTGGATGCCAGCATCGCGCTGGGCCGCAGCATCATCGATGACCTGCGCCCATCGACCCTGGCCAACCTGGGCCTGGTCGCGGCGGTCGAGATCCTGGCACGCGAGCATGCCGCCCTCACCGGCGTGCAGGTCCATTGCGACCTGGCACCCGTCAAGTTGCGGCCCAGCGCCGAGCTGACGGTCTACCGGCTGGTGCAGGAGGCGATCACCAACGTCGGCAAGTACGCCAGCGCCGGCCAGGTCTGGATCGACCTGCAGCCTGATGCCGGCCAGGTACGGGTGTGTGTCCGGGACGACGGCGTCGGGTTCGACATGGCGGCCCCTGCGCACACGGCCTACGGCCTGGTCGGCATGCGCTACCGCGTCGAGGCCGAGGGCGGCGTCCTGACCGTGACCAGCGTGCCGGGGCAGGGCACCCAGGTGCAGGCCGTGCTGCCCGAGACGTCGTAGCCCCACAGGGCTGGGGCGTTGTCCTACCCGCGCCCGGCCCATGCGCCGATGGCCGCGGCCGGGAGGTCCGGACACAGTGCGTGTCTCGCCAACCCACGGAGCCTGCCATGCTGTATTACGCCGTCGTCTTCTTCGTCATCGCCCTGGTCGCCGCCCTGTTCGGCTTCGGCGGCATCGCCGCCAGCGCCGTGGGCATCGGCAAGATCCTGTTCGTCGTCTTTGCCGTACTGGCGGTGGCGACCTTCCTGTTCGGCCTGATCAAGCGGGCCTGACGGCCCGTCACCGCCACATCCAACCCCAGGGAACCTCCATGATCTCCAACTCCTCTTCCCCCTTGACTGCCCAGTTGATCGGCCAGGCCAGTGCCTCCGCCGAACATGCCATCGATGCGACGCAGCGCATCACCAACGTCGCACTCGACTCGCTGTCGGGCAGCGTGCAGGACATGCGGGACCGGGCCATTCCCGCCGTCAACCGCACCAGCGATGCGATTGGCGCGCTGGTGCAGCAGGGCCTGGATCGGGCCCGCGACGGCAGGCAGATGTTGAGTGACCGCGCGCACCGGGCCACCGATGCCACGACCGGATACATCAAGGGCGAGCCCATCAAGGCGATGCTCATCGCGGCCGCCACCGGCGCCGTGCTGATGGCCCTGGTCAGCCAGCTGGCCCGGTCCCGCGACCCGCGCTGAGCGCCATGCCGTCGCTGCTGCGCCTGCTGGCCACGCAGCCCGCTCTGCTGGGCGAGCATGCCCAGGCCTATGGCGAGCTGGTCGTAGCCGGCCTGCCCCGGGCCGCGGCGGCCTGGCGGCGACAGGCCATGCTCGTGGCAGGCGCTGTTGTCTGCCTGCTGGCGGCCGTCGTGCTGGCGGGTGTGGCGGTCATGCTGTGGGCCACGCTGCCGGCCGCGACCATGCCGGCGCCGTGGCTGCTGCTGGTGGCGCCGCTCGTACCGGCCCTGGTCGGCATCGCCTGCATGCTGGCGGCCCCGGCACCTGCCGGCACGGGCCTGCTCGATGACTTGCAGACCCAGGTGCAGGCCGACCTGGCCATGCTGCGGGACGTCACGACATGACCGGCGTCACATCGCCGGTTGAACGACTGGCCCGGTCGCGCGAGCAGCTGCGCCTGGCCATGAGCAGCCATGGCGCGGGCGAGACGCCCAAAGCGGGCACGGGCCCTGACGGCCCACACAACGGCGCCTGGACCTGGATGTCCGCCCTGCCCGCTGCCGGCATCGTCATCGACGGCGTGCAGGACTGGTGGTCGCGACACCCACTCAACGCCACGGCCCACCTCGCCCTGGTCGCTGTCCGAGGCCTGGTACAGCCCTTGGCCCAGCGGCACCCCTGGGCGCTGGTCCTGGGCGCCGCCGTCGCCGGCGCGCTGCTGGTTCGCAGTCGACCCTGGCGTTGGCTGCTCAAGCCCGCACTGCTGGGCGGCCTGGCGCAGCAGTTGCTGGTCTCGACCTTGAATGCCCAGGCCCGCTCTGGCGGAGCCGGGGACCCCGGCAGCCGGGCCAGGCGTCCATGATCACCGCCACTGCCCGACCGCATCGGACCACCCTTTGTGTCGCCGCAGCCGCGGCCATCGCCGGTGGCGCGCTTCTGATGGCCTTCCATCAGGTCGTCGCCGGGTCGGTGGTGCAAGGCGAGAGGCACCGAACAGCGACAGCCTTGAAGTCGGATCGGCTGCTGCAATGCAACCTCATGTCCCACGCGGGCGAGCGCACGCGATGCCACGCCGTCCTGCCCGCCGCCACGGGAACCGTTGCGACCTTGCACCCGACCGCGAGCGACTGAAGGCCGGACCGGATGGGTACGGCCGCCTGAGGTCTCCGACACCCAGGCCAGCGGGCATCCGGCCGCGGCTCAGGTCAGGTTGTCGGCGGCGAATGCCCAGTTCAGCAGGTGGTCGAAGACAGCCTCCACATGGGCCCCGCGCCGCTGCTGCACGTCCAGGTAGTAGGCGTGCTCCCAGACATCGATGACCAGCAGCGGCCGCTGCCGCGCTGGTGATGGCGCATCGGCATTGGCGGTGTCGATCACGTCAAGCCTGCCGTTCTCGAGCACCAGCCAGACCCAGCCGCTGCCCAGGCGTGCGCCGGCTGCTGCGATGAAGGCGTCCCTGCAGGCGTCGATGCTGCCGAAGCTGGCACTGACCAAAGACCGTATGACGCCAGGCAGGTCGTCCAGTTTGAGCGGATCCGCAAAGGGCCGCAGGCTGCGCCAGTAGAAGGCGTGGTTCCAGGCCTGCGCCGCGTTGCTGTAGACCTTGGTCTGGCCCGCACGTCCCCGGCTGGCACCGATGACCTGGTCCAGGGCCATGCCGGCGTAGGCCGTGCCGGCCGACAGACGGTTCAGCTCGTCGACATAGCCCTGGTGGTGGCTGCCATGGTGGTGGGTCAAGGTCCGCGCCGAGATGGCGGGCGCCAGCGCCTCCAGGCCGTAGGGCAGTGGCGGCAGGGTGTGCAACAGGGCGGGATCGGTCATGGGTGCCCTCCAGTCAATGCCGTCCACGCCGCTGTGGGCTGGCGCGATGGCCGGTCGATACGGGTTTCGTTCATGGACATCCTTCGATGATGTTGTGCGAGCGGGCGTCGGGTCGCCCGGTTCAAGCCGTGACGCCCTGCGCCGCTGGCCCCGTGAGCGACCCCGGACCAGGTTGCGGGTCGTTCAGCGGCAGCCACGCCAGCGCGGAGGCGCCGACCGATGCCAGGATGCAGACCACGACGAGCGTGAGGGCGATGGTGCTCATGACGATCCATCAGCAGCCGGGGGCCGCCGGGTCAGGAGCGCGGTTCGCCGCGCTCGTTCACGGACACCGTCGCGCCAGGCGGCGTTGTCATCTGCATGCGGTGCTCCACGCCGCGGAAGACATAGGTCACGTCCCAGTAGGTCGGCCGCGCCGGGCCGGGGCTGCCGCTGCCGCGCTGCACGTTCTGCGTGGTGGTCTGCGGGCCGCTGTCGCCACGCCCGCTGTTGCCGCCGATGGCCGCACCGGCCACGACACCGACGCCGGTGGCCAGGTCACGCCCGGACCCGCCGCCGACCTGATGCCCGAGCACACCGCCGATCACGGCGCCCAGCAGGGCCCGCGGCACGTTGACTTCTTCGCGGGCGGCCGGCTGGGTCACCTGCTGCGCCTCGATCCAGCAGCGCCGGCCCGAGTCATCGACCACGGCGCGCACCTGGGTGACCGTGGCCACGTACAGCGGCTCGTCGCGACGCCGACCGTAGTCGTAGGCGGCCACAGGCATCGGTGCATAGCGGTCCTCGGCATAGCGCGTAGCGCCGCTGACCGCGCGCACGGACGAGACGCGGTCGTTCAGGCCCATGGACGCCATCGACCCGTACTGGCCGGGGCGCAGGATGACGCAGCGCCCCTGGTAGTCGGCGTCCACGCACACCTCCCAGCGGTCGCCACGGACGATCACCGACGAGGCGCGGTCATTGAAGCCGCCCTGACGGAAGTTGGCCACCGGCGCCTCGGCCGTGAAGCTGCGGCCTTCGAACCCCTCGTTCTCGAAGAACACCACTTCGCTCGTCACCCGGGACGGCACCGGCTGGAAGTCGCGGCTGTTGTCGTTGCGGGCGCTGCGTGCCACCGTGCGGACGGAACTGACCCGGTCGTTGAGGCCCATGGCCGACAGCGACGGGTACTCGCCCCGTCGCAGGACCACGCACCGGCCCTGGAAGCGGGCCTCCTCGCAGACCTCCCAGCGCTGCGCGGCATTGCCCCGCACCACAAGGGACGAGGAGCGGTCGTTGAACCCGAAGCGCTCCAGGTTTCTGACGTTGCGCTCGGTGGTGAACGATCGGCCCTGGTAGCCGTCGTACTCATAGAACGTGACCTGCGCGGCTGCGGTGCCGTACAGCCCCAGGCTGGCCAGGGCCAGTGCGAGAGTCGAGAGTTTGTGCATGGAGTCCTCCGTTGGTGGCTCCGGCACAGTCTGGGCGTCGCGCGGTGTCGCGTCTATCGGACGGCAACGCTGTTCGCCGTGGTCGATGTCCTACGGGCCGGGCAGCGGCGCCGCCGCGCGGGCCGTTTGCAGCCCGTCAGGCGATCAGGCCGTTCTTCAGGGCGTAGTAGGTCAGGTCGCTGTTGGACGCCAGGCGCATCTTCTCCATCACCCGGGTGCGATAGGTGCTGACGGTCTTGACGCTCAGCGACATGCCCTCGGCCATGTGGCCCACGGTCTCGCCCTTGGCCAGCCGCAGGAAGACCTGCAGCTCGCGGTCGGACAGGTGCTCGTGCGGCAGACGGTCCGCATCCTCGCCCAGGCCGTCCGCCAGGCGCTCGGCCACCGACGCCGTGATGTAGCGGCGGCCGCGTGCCACCGTGCGGATCGCACGCACCAGTTCGTCCGGGTCGCAGCTCTTGTTCAGGTAGCCGTTGGCGCCATGGCGCAGCAGGGTGGTGGCGTAGTGCTCCTCGGGGTAGCCGCTGAGGATCAGCACCGGCAGCGCCGGCGCCCGGGCACGGATGGCGGCCAGGGCATCGACGCCGCTCTGGTCGGGCATGCCGATGTCGAGCACGATCACGTCGACCTCGCCGCCGCGCACGATGTCCACGGCCTCCCGTCCGCTGGCGGCCTCTGCGACCACCGAGAAGTCGATCTGCTCGGCAAAGAACTGGCGCAAGCCCGCCCGAACCATGGCGTGGTCGTCGACGATCGCGATGCGGATCATGCGTCGGGTGCGTGAGTCATGGGGTCCGCGTCGGGCGCCGTCGCGCGGCCGGCCCGCATCCTGCGAAGCCCCGCCCGCAGCAGCTCCAGCGCGTCGACGCAGGCCAGCGCCTCGGCCTGCATGGCATACCCGGCCCCGTTGCGCAGGTCCGCCTGCGGCGCGCTGAGCGCCGACTTCAGCCGGCCCACAACGGCCCCGAACATCACGTCCCAGTCCTCGGCGGGCGCAACCGGCGCGGCCATGGCGGTGTCGGCGGCTGTCGACGCCGCTCCCTGAGGTCGCAGCGGTCGCACCGGGGCCGGCCGGTAGTCGGCCTCCGACGCAATGCGGTTCAAGGAGAAGTCTCGAGAGGAGATGATGTAGGTCCTTTTACCCGAGTCGTCGCGCCCCGTCTGTACGCTGGCGCACATGGGCCTCGCGACGCCCTCCGGGCGGCGCTGACAGGCCCGCCGGGCTCAGAGGCGGCCCGTCAGCAGCAGCACGACCACGATGACGAGCACCAGGCCGATGCCACCACTCGGGCCATAGCCCCAGTTGCGGCTGTGGCCCCAGGCTGGAATGGACGAGACCAGCAACAGGACCAGGACGATCAGAAGGATGGTGCCGAGGCCCATGGCGTGCTCCGTGAGGTTGGGGGTTGGGTATCAGTTCGTCGGCGCGGATGCGGGCGGTGTCACCACGATCACGGTGGTGCCGTCACCCGCCTTGCCAGGGCTGCCGGTGTTGCCCGTCGCGCCCGTGCTGCCGGTATTGCCGGTATTGCCGGTGTCGCCGGTGCTGCCTGTGCTGCCGGTGTTGCCGGTGCTTCCTGTGGCGCCGGTGTCGCCGGTGGCGCCGGTCGGTCCTGGCACGGGCGTCGGCACGGTCACGACGGCGGGCGTGCAGGCCGCCAGGCCGATGGCGGCCAGCAGGGTGAGGGAAGCAAAGGTGTTGTTCATGAGGTTCTCTCGGTAGTCGAAAGCCAGCCTACGTCCGGCTGCCGCGGCCGTCGGTGCGATGCCGAACATCGCGATGTCAGTGGCCAGACGCGGCCCTGGCGCGGTCCGACTGCCACTGGCCGGCGGCCTCGGCACAGAAGGCGGCCAGGGCCTGCAGCAGCGCGCCGGTGGCCCGGTTCGCAGCCTGCACGCCGCCGTAGGCGTCCTCGGTGGACGCGTCGGCCCGGATGTCGAAGTCCCGGTGCGCCACCAGCCGCCGCGTGACGCTGTCGACCACCGTGGCGCGCAGGACCAGGCTCACGCGGCTGGGGCCGGTGCCGAACTCCTGCCGCAGGCGCAGCAACTCGGTGTCCAGGCGCAGCTCGCCGACTGCACCACCGCCACTGGCCATGACCACCCGGAACGCCGGATGTCGCCCGATGGCGGTCACGATGAGCGGGCCGAGCATGCGCGCCGGCGTGTCGACCCACTCGCTGAGCGCATAGGTCTCGAGCTGATGCGCCTTGCGTGTGTAGACGATGCGTGCACTGTCGTAGCCCGCCGCGGCGCGCGGTGGCGACACCACGAGTGCTGGCGCCCCCGGCGGGGCCGGCACGGCGCCGCCCGATGCCGCCGGTGTTCCTTCGAGCGCGAAGAACGCCGGTGCCGGCGCCGGGGCCGGCAGCAGGCTGCCGCAGCCCGTGCCAGCGCCGGCGAACAGGGCCGACACCGCAACGGCCAGCCCGAGGGTCCAACCCGGGCGCCTCACGGGGCTGCCCCGGTGGCGTCCTCGCCCGGGCCCCGCGGGCGCCCGCCGCGCCCGAACAGCAGGCCGGCCGGGTCGCGCTCGGTCTGCTCGGTCAGGTGTCGCATCGACACCGACAGGGCGGTCAGCTCGCCGAGCAGCCGATGCAGGTCCGGCAGCACGTCGGCGCCGGCGCGCTGCACGTCGGTGCCGACCGCCTCGATCACCCGGCCGGCGCCCACGCTGGCGCGCGCGGCCTCGTGCCCCAGCGCCTCGACCGCATCGGCACCGCGACCGACGCGGTCGATCACCGGGCCCAGCTGCGCGGACAGGCGCTCAGCGTTGCGCAGGGTGCCCGCGGCGCTGGCAAGCCCGGCGTCGATGGTTTCCCGGCGCGCGGCCAGGGCGCGCGACACCACCGCGATGTCCGCCAGCGCGCTGCCGAAGGCGCGCCGGTTCTCCGCGCTGAGCAGCGCGTCGATCGTGCCGGAGGTGCTGTCCAGCTTGGACAGCACCGTGGTGAGCACGTTCTCCAGGCGAGCGGACAGCGATGGCCGGGTGCCGATCACCGGGTGGATCTCCGGCGCCACGGCCAGCAACGGCGCGGATTCGCGCGTGCCGCCGCTGAGCTCGACGTAGGCGATGCCGGTCAGGCCCTGGGTCTTCAGCACGGCCAGGGTGTCGACCGTGACCGGCGTCCCCTTCTGGATGGCGAAGGTCAGGCGCACCCGCTCCGGGTGGGTCGGGTCGAGCTCGATCCCCCGCACCTTGCCGACGTCGACGCCGTTCAGCTTGACCGGCGCATTCAGGTTGAGGCCCGCCACGGACTCGTCGACCAGCGCGAGGTAGACGCCGTACGCCTTCTGCGTCGCGCCTCCCGATGCCAGCCAGAGCGCACCGGCGATCAGGGCCGCGCCCAGCACGAGCACGAAGGCGCCGACGATGGCGTAGTTCACCTTGGTCTCGATGACGCTCTCCCCTGCGCCGACTCGGCGCCACGGGCCCGCGGCCCCTCGAAAAAGGGCCGGACGTCGGCAGCGGCGGCCCGGGACAGCTCGGACATCGACCCCACGCCCTGCACCCTGCCGTGCCCGAGCACCGCCACCCGGCCCGCCACCTGCCACAGCAGGTCCAGGTCGTGGGTGATCATCACGATGGTCAGTCCTTGGCGGTGGTGCAGGGTGCGCACCAGCTCGTCGACGCCACCGGCACTGATCGGGTCCAGCCCCGCTGTCGGCTCGTCCAGGAACAGGATCTCCGGGTCCATGACCAGCGCCCGGGCCAGCGCGGCACGCTTGAGCATGCCGCCGCTCAGCTGCGACGGGTATTGCGCGCCGACGCCCGGCTCCAGGCCGACCAGCGCCAGCTTGGCCGCCGCGATGTCGTCGATTGCCGCGTCGGCCTGGCCGGTGTGCTCGCGCAGCGGCAGGCCCACGTTCTCCAGCACCGTCAATGCGCCGAACAGGCCGCCATGCTGGAACAGCACGCCCCAGCGCCTGCGCAGCGCCAGCGCGGCGGCGTCGGAGATGTCCCGCAGGTCCGTGCCCAGCACCCGGATGCGGCCGGCATCGGGCCGGTGCAGCAGGATCATCTCCCGCAGCAGGGTGGACTTGCCCGAGCCGCTGCCGCCCACGATGGCGAACACCTCGCCCAGCCGGATCTCCAGGTCCAGCCGCGCATGCACGACCTGGCTGCCGAAGCGCGTCGACACGTCGTTCATCTCGACGGCAGGTCCGGTCATGCGACCGCCATCCGAGGAAACCGGCCGGCGACGGCGCCCGGGGGCCTGCCGCACCGGCCCGGCGCAGGCAGCGACGTCATCTCAGAGGTCGAGCGCACTGAAGGCGACCGAGAACAGCGCGTCGGCCACGATCACCAGGAAGATCGACTGCACCACTGCCCGCGTGGTCTGGCGGCCCACGCTGTCGGCACCGCCGCGGGTGCGCAGGCCCTGGAAGCAGCCCACCAACGCGATGATCGCGGCGAACACCGGTGCCTTGGCCAGGCCGACGAGGTAGGTGGTCGGGCTGACCGCCTTGACGAAGCGGTCGGCGAACTCGGGAAAGCCGACATCCAGCTGCGCCCGCGCCATCAGCATGCCGCCCAGCACGCCCAGCCCGTCGGCGTAGGCGGTCAGCAGCGGCATGGCGATCATCAGCGCGACCAGCTTGGGCAGCACCAGCAGCTCGATCGGCACGATGCCCAGGGTGCGCATCGCGTCGATCTCCTCGGTCACGGCCATGGTGCCGATCTGGGCCGCGTAGGCCGACCCCGAGCGGCCGGCCAGGATGATGGCGGTGATCAGGGGCGCGAACTCGCGCAGCATCGACACGCCCACGAGGTCGGCGACAAAGATGTGGGCGCCGTACCGGCGCAGCTGGTCGGCGCCCTGGTAGGCCACCACCACGCCGAGCAGGAAGGACAACAGCCCCACGATGGGCAGCGCATCGAAGCCGGCGCTTCGAAGGTTGAAGAGGATCGGCCGGACACGCCAGCGCGCCGGGTGCCGCAGGCTGTTGGCCGCCGTCAGCGCGACCTCGCCGATGAAGCTGAGCATGGCCATGCCCTGCCCGGCCACCGCGGCGCCGTGCCGGCCGATGCCCTCGAGCGCCTGCAGGGCACGCACCGTCAGCCGGCCTGCGCCGCCTCAGCCGATGGTGCGGGCATAGGCGGCCCGGTCGTCCTGGTAGCAGTCGCACGCCGCGCCCTCCAGGCGCTGGCGGTCGAGCACGGTCACTTCGCCGCGGTGGTACTCGATGAGGCCACGGCGCTGCAGCCCCCCCGCCGCCGTGGTGATGCCGACCCGGCGCACGCCGAGCATGTAGGCCAGGAACTCGTGCGTGATGCGGAAGCTGCGGGCCCCGGCGCGGTCATGGCTCATGAGCAGCCAGCGCGCCAGACGCGGCCCGATCTGGTGGAAGCGCAGGCAGGCCGCCGAGCCGGCGAGCTGCGTCATCAGTACGTACAGGTAGCGGCCGAGCAGCCGCCGCAGTGGCGCGCTGCGTGCCAGCTCGGCGCGGAAAGCGACAGCGCCGATGCGCCAGGCCTCCCCGCTGCCCT
>JBJXHB010000543.1:0-20232 GCA_046160725.1 Aquabacterium sp. | reverse complement strand
CGATGGCCTCGACGCTCCAGGCCACCAGCGCCGCGATCACTGCGTAGCGGCCGTAGCGCCACAACCGCGCGCGACGCCTGGACGCATCCAGTTCGGCGATGCGCGCCGCGTGCCGGCTGGTGTCCTGTGCCAGCGCCATGGCTACAGCACCTCCATCGAATAGATGTCGGCCAGCGCATGCTTGTCGACGCTGGACGGCGGGCCGTCAAACTTCTTGATGCCGTCCTGCAGGCCGATGATGCGGTCGCAGAACTCGAGCGCCAGGTCCACGTCGTGGATGTTGCACAGCACCGGCACCTTGAACTCGCGCGCGATGCCACGGATCATGCCCATCACCTCGCGCGAGATCTTCGGGTCCAGCGCCGAGGTCGGCTCGTCCACCAAGAGCAGCTTGGGCTCCTGCACCAACGCCCGGGCGATCCCCACGCGCTGGCGCTGGCCGCCGGACAGGGCATCGGCGCGCTTGTCCAGGTGGTCCAGCAGGCCGACGCGGTCCAGCAGCGCCACCGCCTTGGCAATGTCCTCCTTGCTGTACAGGCGGAACAGCGAGCGCAAATTGCCCATGTAGCCCAGGCGGCCGGTGAGCACGTTGTCCATCACGCTCAGCCGGTCGATCAGGTTGAACTCCTGGAAGATCATGCCGATGTTGCGGCGCTGCGCCCGCATCGCGCCCTCGTCCAGTTTCAGCAGGTCCAAGCCGTTGAACCACACCGACCCGCCGGTGGTGTCCACCAGCCGGTTGACGCAGCGGATGAGGGTGGACTTGCCGGCACCGCTGGGGCCGATGATGGCGACGAACTCCTCGGGCCCGACATCGAAGCTGATGCCCTTCAGGATCTCCTTGCCGGCGGTGTAGCTGACCTTCAGGTCCTGCACCCGCAGCACGGCCGCCGGGGCGGTCCCGGCTCCCATCTCAGCGCCCATGCGGCGGCTCCTCGGCAACGGTGGTGGGGCTTACTTCTTCTGCACGTCGCGCACGACGTTGTAGTCGGCGTCGGTCATGCGCACCACCTTCTCGCTCTTCACATTGGCCAGGTACTTGCGCCCGTCCTCGTTCTGATCCACGGCCAGAAAAGTGTCGACGATCTTCTTCTTGAGATCCTCGCAAAGCGTGTTGCGAAGCACGAAGGGGTCCTGCGGGATCAGCGGCGAGTACCAGATGTAGTTGAAGTCGTCCTGCTTGACCTTGCCGGCGTTCACCGTCTCCATGAAGCGGTGCGAGGCCACGAAGGCGGCGTCGACCTTGCCCTCGGCCACGGCGATGGCGCCCAGGTCGTGCCCGCCCGAGAACACAACGCGGGAGAAGTAGTCCTTCAACGCCGGCGTGCCGGTCGACTTGGGAAAGACATGTTCAGGCACCAGCGCACCCGATGTGCTGGCTGGATCGACCAGTGCCAGGACGCTGCCCTTGAGCGAGGCCACGTCGGTGAACTTGCTGCCCTTCTTGGTGATCAGCACGCTCTTGTAGCCCGGCCCGGCCTCCTGGATGCCGTTCTTCAGCCGCGAGTAGGTGCCGAAGACCTCGATCGTCGGCTCCTGCTTGCGGGCGATGACGTAGCTCTCGGGTCCGAGCACCGCCACATCGACCCACTTGCCCAGCAGCGCCTCCACGACGGAAGAGTAAGACGTGGGCATGTAGAACTCGATGCGCTTGCCGGTGTTCTTCTGCAGCTGGTCGAGGATGGGCTTGTAGTAGGTCAGCTCGCGCACGCTGTCCTGCGTCGGCACCAGGGAGAACTTCAGGACCCGTGGGTCCTCGCACTTGGGCTGGGCCAGCGCGGGCGCCATGGCAGCGGCGGCGCCCAGCAGGACGATGAGTTGTCGGCGGATCCAGTTCAGTCGCATGGCAGTCTCCTGGCGGGTTGCGGGTTGCGCAGGCCGCACGGCCTGCATCGGGAACAGGGGGCGGTCACTCTCAGGGCACGATGGCCGCGCGCAGCACCTTGCGGTCCTCGGCGTCCTTCATCGCCTGGCCGACCTGGTCCAGCGGATAGATGCCGTCGACCAGGTCCTTGAAAGGGAAGCGGTGGCGGTTGACGGTGACGAAGTCCAGCGCCTCGATCAGGTGGCGCGGGTGGTAGTTGTGCACCCCGCGCAGCGTGATCAGCTTGCGCAGGATCTGGTTGACATCGATGTTGACGAAGCTGTCCGGGTTGACCACGCCGCCCAGCACATAGTGGCCGCCCACGCGCAGCATCTGGATGCCGGCGGGGATGACGCTGGGATAGCCGCAGACCTCGATCACGGCGTCGGCGCCCTCGGGCTTGCACAGGCCGCGCACCGTCTTGACCAACTCGGCCTCGGACAACGCCGATGGGTCCAGCACATGGTCGCAGCCGAACTTGCGGCCCAGCTCGCGCCGCGCCGGCACGGTGTCGATGCCGATCACCAGCCGCGCCCCGCGCGCCTTGGCAATGGCGCAGGCATACAGCCCGAGCAGGCCCAGCCCCTGCACCACCACCGCGTCGCCCATGCGGATCTCGGCGCGCTCGGTGACGCAGATGACGGTGGCCACGCCGCAGTTGACGGGCGTGGCCTCGGCATCGCTGAGTTCGTCGGGCAGGCGCAGGATCCAGGACCTCGGCAGGATGTAGCAGTACTGGCCGAAGCCGCCATGATGGTGCGGCTCGGTCGTGACGGCCATGTGACCGTACTTGTCGACGCCCGGGCTTTTCTGCGGCAGGTCGAGCACCTCGGTGTAGTAGTTGTCGCCCGGGATGAAGTACTCGCTCCAGGTGATGCGGTCGCCCTCGCGCAGCGGGTCGCCGCGCATGTCCTTGGAGACGCCTTCGCCGAGCGAGACGATGGTGCCGATGATCTCGTGGCCCAGCACGCCCGGCGTCGGGTTGGGGCGGTGGCCGAGGTAGCTGTGGATGTCGCTGCGGCAGATGGTGCACATGCGCACCTTAACCAGCACCTCGCCCGGCCGCGGGTCGCGGATCGGGAACATGCGCAACTCGAAAGGCGCGTTGGGCTGGTCGTAGACGGCGATGGCGCCTTCTTTCGGCAGGTTGCTCATGGCGTGTTGCTGCGTCCGCGTGTTGCTGGGTTGACTCGTTGAAATGCGATCCATCACCTGCGCGCGAGTGGCGAGGCCTGCCATCGGGTTCCGCTCATGCCTTGCCGCTTGTATCGCGGCAAGGCGCTCGGCAGCCGTGCAAAGCCTTTGGCTTCGCACGCGCGGCCTCGCTCCTCCGCGGCCTTCGGCCGTCTCCTCCTTTACTTCGCTCCACCCGATGGCCGGCCTCGCCACTCGATCACCATCGCTGCGCCTCCCAGTTCCCAATAGACACCGCCGGTTCGGGCTGACCCGGGACAGGGGTATGGGGTGGAGCGAAGTAAAGGATGAGGGCTCGCCGCAGGCGGGCCCGGGGGACATGAGCGGAACCCCATACCCCTGTCCCGGGTCAGCTGCCAGCGAGCGGTGAAGACGAACGGCAATCACAGCGTCCCGTTGATCGCAAAGTCGAAGATCTGGTAGCTCTTCAACGGCATCCCAGCCGCCTTTGCCTTGTAGGCGTCGTTGAGCGGCCGGTTGACGATGAAGGGCACCTTGGCCTCGCTCAGGCCGCCATGGGTGCGCAGGCGGTGGCCCTTCAGGCCGGTCAGGTCGTGGTTGCCGGCCGATGCGCCGATACACACGTTCTCGCGCGCGATCACGGCGACGTCGCCCTCGCGGTCCGGCGGCATCTCAAGCATGCGGCAGGCGGTCTCGCGGTCCAGGGCCAGCTCGATGCCGTCGATGCCGCCGATGTGGTCGATGATCTGCCGCGCCGTCACCTGGCCGCGCGACCACACCCGCACGAAGCCGCCGAGCGAGCCGTGGTGGGCCACGAAGGCGTCGGTGATCGGGCAGATCACCGTGGTCGCGCCGGCGCCGAACTTCGCGTCCAGGATGTCCTGCAGCCAGATCACGTTGGGCTCGCCGTCGGCCTTGCTCTTGTCGCTCATGCCATGGTCGGCGGTGAGCGCCACCGTGGCGTCCAGCGCCGCCAGGCGGCCGACGCAGTCGTCGAGCTTGCGATAGAACTGGCGCGCGCCGTCCTCGTCGGGCGCCCACTTGTGCTGCACCCAGTCGGTCAGCGACAGGTACAGCAGGTCCGGGCGGCGCTCGCGCAGCAGCTTGATGCCGGCTTCGAGCACGAACAGGCTCAGCTCCATCGAGTACATGCCGGGCTTGTCCATGCCCAGCCACTGCAGGGCGTTCTCGATGCCGTTCTCGGCCAGCGTGCACTTCTCGACGAACTCGGTGGAGAACGAGATGTGGCCCTTGGAGCAGTCCAGCCCCTTGGCCAGCTGCTTGCGCAGCTTGTCCTTGGCGGTGATGGACACGACCTTGGCTCCGGCGTCGGCGAAGCGGGTGACGATGGAGTCGCCGCGCAGCAGCTCCGGGCCGGTCATGACCACCGGCTGCCAGGTCGCGGTGTCGAGGTAGAAGTTGCCGGAGATGCCATGCTTGGATGTCGGCGTGCCGGTGATGATGGACATGTTGTTCGGGCAGGTGAACGACGGCATGGAACCGTCGGCCACGCCCGCGAACCCCTCGCTGACGAAGCGCGCGATGTTCGGGATGCTGCCGTCGGCCAGGAATTGCTGCAGGTAGCGCGGGTCGCCGCCGTCGATGCAGACGACGACGACCGGGCGCAGCGGCCAGCGGTAGTCGGTGCCGTTGACGTTGATGCTGGAGATGGGGGAGGTCATGCGGGCGTGGTCTCGGTACAGGGTTGGATGGAGATGAGATGGGGTTGGCCGGTGAATTGACGTGACGGATGTGTTGGCATCGTGATCGGCAGCGGCGGGGCCAGAGGTGCAGCAGCGCAGCGGGCGCTCAGGCCACCGGCGGCGCCGTGCCGGCCAGGGCGCGCTGCAGCCGCTCGCGGCTGACCAGCACGTGCTGGATCAGCAGGCGCTCGGCCAGCACCTCGTCGCGGGCAGCCACGGCATGGACGATGGCCTCGTGCTCCTGCGTGGACAGCGGGATGTTGTCGGTGGACCGGCTGATGGTGGCGCGCCGGTACAGGTCGAGCTGATTGACCACGCCGCGGTAGTTGGCCAGCAGCGCGTTGTTGCGCGCGGCCCGGGCCATCAGGTCGTGGAACTCCACGTTGAGCACGAAGTAGGCGTCGGCCTTGCGGGTCTTTTCCACCTGCTGCATACGGCGCACGATGCCGCGCAGCTGCTCCAGCTCGTCGCTGCCGATGCGGCGCGCCGCCAGGCGACCGATCAGGCCCTCCAGCGCGGCCCGCACCTCGTAGAACTCGTTGGCCTCTTCCAGCGAGACCTGGCGCACGAAGACGCCGCGGTTCTTCTCGACCCGCACCAGGCCGGCCTGACCGAGCGCGCGGAAGGCCTCGCGCACCGGCCCACGCGACACGCCCAGCATGCCGGCCACGTCGACCTCGTTGAGCTTGGTGCCGGTGGCAATCTCACCCGAGACGATGCGCCGCTCCAGCTCCTGCTGGGCCAGCGTGGCCAGCGAATGCTCGCGCAGCAGCTCGATGGCCTCGGCGGCGGGATGGGGTCGCAGGGCGGCTGGGCTCATGGCAAGTGCAGATTGTCTACAAAGTGCAAAATCGTAGGCCTAGGGTCAACCCGGCATCGCGTCGTCATCGACAAAGCGCACGCCCCGGGTCTGGGCGCGCAGGCGCGGGTCGCGCGAGCGCACCGTCAGCGGCTCGCCGCGCAGCGCCTCGACGCAGCGCGCCAACGTGTCGTCCTCCAGTCGCTGCATCGCCTGCTCGGTATAGAAGGTCAGGTGCGGCGACAGGATGACGTTGTCCATGGCGAAGAGTGCGGACAGCGGATGGCCGACCAGGGCCAGCGGCTCCTGGCCATAGACATCCAGTGCGGCCCCGCCTAACCCACCCCGCTGCAGCGCCGCCGCCAGGGCGGCCTCGTCGACGATCTCGCCGCGCGACACGTTGACCAGCACCGCGCCGGGTTTCATGCGCGCCAGTTGCGGCGCGCCGATCAGGTGCCGGGTCTGGGCATTCAGCACGCAGTGGATGGACACCGCGTCGGCCTGCTCCAGCAGGTCGTCCAGGCCGGCGCAGCGCTCGATACCGGCCAACGGCCAGGCCGCAGCGGGCAGGTGCGGGTCGTGCGCCAGCACCCGCATGCGGAAGGCGCCGGCCATGCGCGCCATCGAGCGGCCGATGCGCCCCAGCCCCACCAGCCCGAGCGTGCGGCCGGACAGGTCCTGGCCCAGCCAGCGTGGCTCGGGCCAGACCCAGCCGTCACGGGCCATGGCGTGCTGCACCGGCTTGAGCCGCTTGTACAGGGCCATCAGCAGCGCAAACGCGCCCTCGGCCACCGTTTCCTCGGCATAGGTCGGCACGTTGACCACCGCCAGCCCGCGCGCACGCGCGGCGTCGGTGTCGATGGCGTCGATGCCGACGCCGTACTTGATGATGGCCCGCAGCCGCGGCGCGGCGTTGATGACGCGTGCGCTGATGCGGGCATAGCACATCAGCAGCAGGTCGGCGTCGGCCACGGCCTGCAACAGCGCGTCCTCTGGTGTGCCATCGGGCAGCACCTGCACCGTGCCGCCCCAGGCGCGCAGCACCGCATCCGTGCGCGGCATGCGCAGCTCGGCGTCGGTGCGCACCACGGTAAAGCGCGCGGGCAGGCCGGCCGGGCGCGGCGGCAGCGAGGTGGGCAATGCGCTGGTGTCGGTCATGGCACGGTCCTTACGGGTGCGGGTGCGGGTGCGGGTGCGGGAGCAAACGCAGGTGCGGCAGCCGGCATCAGGCAAAGCGCAGGGTGACGACGCCGGCGACGATCACCAGCGCCCCGGCCAGGCGCTGCGGGCCGAAACGCTCCTTCAGCACCCAGACCGACAGCGCGGTCGCAAACAACACCGACGACTCGCGCAGCGCCGCCACCACCGCCACCGGCGCCCGCGTCATGGCCCACAGCGCCACGGCATAAGAGCCCAGCGAAGCCAGGCCACCGCAGGCCGCCAGCAGGCCGCGCTGGCGGGCATAGGCCAGCATGGCCTGGCGCTGCGCCGGGCCGCGCCGCAGCCAGACCAGGGCCGGATAGGGGATGCCGTCCAGCACGAACAGGATCACGACATAGGACATGACGACATGGCCGGCCGCCACGGTCACACGCACTCCCTGGCCGTCGATGAAGGTGTAGGTGGCGATCACCACCGCATTGGCCAGCGCATAGCCGATGGCCGCGCGGTGGCGCAGCAGCCGGCCGGCATGGGACAGGCCGACCAGGGCGACGCCGGCCGTGATGGCGAGCACACCGAACCAGGCCTGGGCCGACAGCGCCTCGCCCAGCACCAGGCCGCTGCCCAGGCTGACCAGCAGTGGCGCGGTGCCGCGCATGATGGGATAGGTCAGCGACAGGTCACCGTGCCGGTAGGCGCCGGCGAGGGTGATGTAGTAGGCGACATGCACCGTCAGCGACGCCGCGATGTAGGGCCAGGCCTGGGTCGGCGGCAGCCCGGTCCAGGCCAGCATCGGCAGCGCCACCACGGCACCCAGCAGGTGCACCAAGGCGGTGTCCAGCTCCTTGTCGCCGCTGCTCTTGACCAGGGTGTTCCACAGCGCGTGCAGCAAGGCGCCGCCCAGCACCGCAGCGACCAGGCCCCAGGTCAGCGCCATGGCAGCGTTGGCCGGCGCGTCACTCGCCGGCCTCGTCCAGCGCGCCCAACTGCGACGGCCGCAGCCGCGTGCTGGCCAGCGCGCCCGCGGACTCCAGGATCGGGTAGGCGATGGAGCAGATATGGGAGTTGATGCGCTTGAGGTCGCTGATCAGGTCCAGGTGCAGCGAGCTGGTCTCGATGCTGGGCACAGTGTTGTCCTGCAGCCGCGTGATGTGCGTCGCTGCGTACTCGTGCTGCAGGTCGCGGAAACGCGCCTTCTCCTCCAGCAGCCGGCGCGCATCGCGCACATGGCCGTCCAGGAACACGCTCATGCCCAGGCGCAGGTTGGCCAGCAGGCGCTCATGCAGGTGGACGATCTCGCCCATGCCGGCGTCGCTGAAGCGGCGGTTCTTGCGGATCTTCTTGTCCTCCACGTCCTGCAGCACGCGCTCGATGATGTCGCCGATCTGCTCCATGTTGATGGTGAAGCTCATCACGTCGGCCCAGCGCCGGCCCTCGCGCTCGGACAGCGCCTCGCGCGAGACCTGCGTCAGGTAGAGCTTGATCGCGGTGTACAGCTCGTCGACCTGGTCGTCCATCTGGCGCAGCCGCTCGGCCAGGGCCAGGTCGTTGTCGCGCAGCACCGGCAGCACGCCACGCAGCATCGACTCCACGACGTCGGCCTGGTGCAGGGCCTCGCGGGCCGCGCAGGAGATGGCCAGCGACGGCGTGGCCAGCGCCGAGATGTCCAGGTGGCTGTTGCGCCGCGCCGCCAACGCGGCCGAAGGCTCCACCCACCAGCGCTGCAGCGCCCGCGCCATGCGGCCGGTGAGGCCGATGAACACCAGGCCCAGCACCAGATTGAAGCCCAGGTGCCCGAGCACCACCTGCTGGTGCACCGGCCCGCCCAGCGCCTGCAGGCCCTGCTGGGCATAGGGCAGCAGCGGCGCCGCCAGCAGACAGCCGGCGGCCTTGAAGACCAGGTTGCCCAGCGGCAGTCGGCGCTCCGCCACCGGTGCGCTGGCCGTGGCCAGCGTCGCCAGCAGGCCGCTGCCCAGGTTGGCACCCAACACCAGCCCGAGCGCCACCGACAGCGGGATGATGCCGCTGCTGGCCAGCGTGGCCGTCAGCAGCACGATGGCCAGGCTGGAATAGGCGGCCACGGTCAGGGCCGCGCCGACCACGATGTCCAGCAGCACCTCGTTGGGCAACGCCGTCAGCAATGAGCGCACCGCCGCCGACTCGGTCAGCGTGCGCGCCTGCGCCGAGATCAGCTGCAGCGACATCAGGATCAGGCCCAGGCCGATCAGCACCCGGCCGATGCGGCCGGCGGTGGTCTTCTCGCGGGTGATGAAGACCACCACCCCACTGAAGATCAGCAGTGGCGACAGCCACGACAGGTCGAACGAGAACACCACTGCCATCAAGCTGGTGCCGATGTCCGCACCCAGCATCACGGCCAGCGCCGCGGCCAGCGGCACCAGTGAGCGACCGAGGAAGGAGGTGACGATCAGGCAGGTCGCGGTGCTGCTCTGCACCAGCGATGTCACCGCCAGCCCGGCAGCCATGGCACGGCCGCGGGTGGCCATGCCGCGCTCCAGCACGCCGCGCAGCCGCTCGCCGGCCACGCGCAGGATCCCGGTGCGCACGATCTGCGTACCCCACACCAGTAGGGCGATCGCGGCAAACAGGTTCAGCAGATGGATCATCGAAGGGGCTGGGCGGCGGGCGGCATGACGGCCGCAGCCGGCCGAGCGGGCCGGGTCCTGCCGGGGCCGGATTGGATACCGGCATGATGCAGATTGTCAACAATAGGCAAAGTACGATTGACAGGCGGCGTCGGCGGTCCCTAGAGTCCCGACCCATCACCGACAACCGGCGACATCGGGTTGTCATGATTGGCACCGCACCATGGCGGGCTTAACCTGACCCCCTCGCCCGGCCGCACCTCGGCCGGCATGGCCCGCACCTTTGGAGACCTCCATGTCCTTGTCCCTGTCCTTCCACCGCCGCACCTGGCTGGCCGCCGCCCTGGCGCTGGCCGCCGGCGCCGCCGCCGCGCAGAAGACCCAGCTGCTGGTCTACACGGCGCTGGAGACCGACCAGCTGAAGGCCTACCAGGAGGGCTTCAACAAGGTGGAGCCCAACATCGAGATCAAGTGGGTGCGCGACTCCACCGGCGTGATCACCGCCAAGCTGCTGGCCGAGAAGTCCAACCCCCAGGCCGACGCGGTGATGGGCGTGGCCGCCTCCAGCCTGGCGCTGCTCGACCGAAACGGCATGCTGGAGCCGTACCGTCCGCTGAATCTGGACGCCATCATGAGCAAGTACCGGGACAAGAAGAATCCCCCGGCCTGGTTCGGCATGGATGTCTGGGGCGCCACGGTGTGCTTCAACACCGTCGAGGCCAAGAAGCGCAATATCCCCAAGCCCGAGACCTGGAAGGACCTGACCAAGCCCGAGTACAAGGGCCAGGTGGTGATGCCCAACCCGGCATCGTCGGGCACCGGCTACTTCGACGTCACGGCCTGGCTGACGCTGTTTGGCGACGACAACGGCAAGGGCGGCGGCTGGAAGTACATGGACGCGCTGCACCAGAACATCGCGCAGTACACGCACTCTGGCTCCAAGCCCTGCAACATGGCCTCCAGCGGCGAGTTCGTGGTCGGCATCAGCTTTGAATACCGCGCCAACACCAACAAGGCCAAGGGCGCGCCGATCGACCTGGTGTTCCCGAAAGAGGGCCTGGGCTGGGACCTGGAGGCCTTTGCCATCCACAAGGGCACCAAGAAGCTGGACGCCGCCAGGAAGCTGGCCGACTGGGCGTCGAGCAAGGACGCGATGCTGTTGTACGGCAAGAACTTCGCGATCACCGCCCAGCCCGGCGTGGCCGCGCCGCTGGCCAACGTGCCCAAGGACTATGAGGCCCGTCTGGTGAACGTGGACTTCGGCTGGGCGGCCGAGAACCGCGAGCGCATCCTCGCCGAGTGGACCAAGCGGTACGACAGCAAGAGTGAGCCCCGGAAGTAGCGCGTTGCCCGACGATGCGCCGCAGTACCTGCGGCTCGACGGCATCCGCAAGGACTTCGGCGCCTTCACGGCGCTGAAGGACATCGACCTGGGCATCGCGCGGGGCGAGTTCGTCTGCTTCCTGGGACCCTCCGGTTGCGGCAAGACCACGCTGCTGCGCATCATTGCCGGGCTGGAGGCGCAGACCGCCGGGCGCATCGTGCTGGGCGGGCGCGACATCTCCACGCTGCCGCCGGCCGGGCGCGACTACGGCATCGTCTTCCAGTCCTACGCGCTGTTCCCCAACCTCAGCATCGCCGACAACATCGCCTACGGCCTGGCCAACCGCCGCGTACCCAAGGCCCAGGCACAGGCCCGCGTGGCCGAGCTGCTGGCGCTGGTGGGGTTGCCCGGCAGCGAGGACAAGTACCCGGCCCAGATGTCCGGCGGCCAGCAGCAGCGCATCGCGCTGGCGCGGGCGCTGGCCACGTCGCCTTCGCTGCTGCTGCTGGACGAGCCGCTGTCGGCGCTGGACGCGATCGTGCGGGTCAAGCTGCGCCAGGAGATCCGCAGCCTGCAGCGCCAGCTGGGCGTGACCACCATCATGGTCACGCATGACCAGGAGGAGGCCTTCGCCGTCGCCGACCGCATCGTGGTGATGAACCACGGCGCGATCGAGCAGGTCGGCACCGCGATGCAGGTCTACCGCGAGCCGGCCACGCTGTTCGTGGCCGACTTCGTCGGCCGCATCAATGCGCTGCCGGCACGGGTGGAGCCCGGCGGCACGCTGCGCGTGGGGCAACAGGCGTTCCAATGCGAGCCCGCCCGGCTGGAGGGCGTGCCGGCAGGGCGCGAGGTGCGCATCTACCTGCGTCCGGAGGACGTGCTGGCGCGGCCGATCCCGCCCGGTGACCCCAACGTCTTCGAGGCCCGCATCGAGCGCATCGAGTTCATGGGGCCGTTCTGCCTGGTGCGCGTCAGTGCCGACGCGCTGGGTGAGCACGGCCTGACGGTGTACCTGTCGCTGAACTACCTGGCCGAGGCGCAGCTCGAGGTGGGCAGCCGCCTGCCGTTGCGGCTGGTGCCGGAGCGCATGAGGCTGTTTTGAACCCGGCGCTGCAGGTGCCGATCCAGCGCGGCGGCGCGCTGGCCATCCGCATCCACTGGACCGAGCGCATCGCGCACCTGGCCCTGGCGTTGGTGGTGCTGGCCCTGCTGGCCTTTCTGGCAGCACCGTTGGCCGCGATCCTGGTCAAGTCGGTGCAGGACAACCAGGACCGCTTCGTCGGCCTGGCCAACTTCATCGCCTATGCGCAGTCGCCGGCGCTGCTGCAGTCGCTGTGGAACAGCGTCTGGGTCAGCGTGCTGGTGACCGCCATCACGGTGCCGGCGGCATTCGTCTTTGCCTATGCGCTGACGCGCAGCTGCATGCGCTTCAAGGGGCTGGCCCGCACCATCACGCTGGTGCCGTTGCTGGCGCCGTCGCTGCTGGCCGCGATCTCGCTGATCTACTGGTTCGGCAACCAGGGCGCGCTCAAGGGGCTGCTGCAGGCGCTGGGCTTTGATTCGATCTACGGCCCGGTGGGCATCGTCATCGCCGAGAGTCTGTCGACCTTCCCGCATGCGCTGATGATCCTGGTGACGGCGCTGGCCGCGGCCGACGCGCGGCTGTACGAGGCCGCCGACTCGATGGGCACGAGCGCGGTGCGCAAGTTCATGACCATCACACTGCCGGGCGCGCTCTACGGCCTGATCTCGGCGGCGCTGGTGACCTTCACGCTGGTGATCACCGATTTCGGCATCCCCAAGGTGATCGGCGGCAATTTCAACGTGCTGGCCACCGACGTCTTCAAGCTGGTCATCGGTCAGCAGGACTTCCACCGCGGTGCGGTGGTGGCGCTGCTGCTGCTGGCCCCAGCGGTGCTGACCTTTGCGGTGGACCAGTGGGTCGGGCGCCGGCAGACCGCGATGCTCACCGCACGGGCCGTGCCCTATGCGCCGAAGCGCGCGCCGGTGTTCGACGCGCTCATGGGGCTGTACTGCGCGCTGGTGTGCGGGCTGATCCTGGCCATGCTGGGCATGGCGCTGTTCGCATCCTTTGCCAGTTTCTGGCCCTACAACCTGACCCCCAGCCTGCGCCACTATGCGATGGGGCTGTTCGACGCCGACGTCGGCGACGCCTTCACCAACAGCCTGCTGATGGCCGGCGGCACGGCGCTGGCCGGCACGCTGCTGGTGTTTGCCGGCGCCTACCTGCTGGAAAAGACGCAGGGCATGCGGGGCTTGCGGGTGCTGGTGCGGCTGCTGGCGATGATGCCGATGGCGGTGCCGGGGCTGGTGCTGGGCCTGGGCTACATCTTTTTCTTCAATGCGCCCGACAACCCGCTGAACGGGCTGTACAAGACGCTGACGCTGCTGACGGTGTGCACCATCGTCCATTTCTACACCACCGGGCACCTGACGGCGGTGACGGCGCTGAAGGCGCTGGACCCGGAGTTCGAGGCGGTGTCGGCGTCGATGAAGGTGCCGTTCTACAAGACGTTCTGGCGGGTGACGCTGCCGATCTGCACGCCGGCGCTGGTGGACATCGCCCGCTATTTCTTCATCAACGCGATGACGACGATCTCGGCGGTGGTGTTCCTGTATGCGCCGGAGACCAAGGTGGCGTCGATCGCGATCCTGAACCTGGACGAGGCCGGCGAGATGGGTGCGGCCGCCGCCATGGCGGTGCTGATCGCGGCGGCCAACCTGGTGGCCACGCTGCTGTTCATGGGGCTGTCGGCGTTGGTGGATCGCAGGACGCAGGCTTGGAAGGTGCGGTGACGAGCAACGCAGCAGAGTCCACCTGGCGCGGGAGACGGTTCGGGCGGGGTGGGGTTCCGCTCATGTCCTCCGTCGTCGGCCATTCGGCCTCCTCCTCCCCCTTTACTTCGCTACACCCCACCCCACCCAAACCGTCTCCTTGACTGCCGTGCCTCCTGGACCAATCCCGATGACCTACCTTGCCTCTGATCGCGACCCCATCCTGCTGACCCCGGGGCCACTGACCACCACGCAGCGCACCAAGCTGGCGATGCTCAAGGACTGGGGGTCCTGGGACACGGACTTCAATGCCATGACGGCCACGCTACGGTCGCGGCTGCTGGACATCGTCCACGGGCAGGACACGCATGTGGTGGTGCCCTTGCAGGGCAGCGGCACGTTCAGCGTCGAGGCGGCGGTGGCCACGCTGGTGCCGCGCGATGGGCATGTGCTGGTGCCGGACAACGGCGCCTATTGCAAGCGGGCGGCCAAGCTGGCGCAGATGATGGGGCGGCGCGCCACGGTGATGCCGCATGCCGAGGACGAGCCGGTGTCGCCGGCGCGGGTGGAGGCGGCGCTGGCCGCCGATGCGTCGATCACGCATGTGGTGCTGATCCACTGCGAGACGGGCACCGGCGTGGTCAACCCGCTGGCCGAGGTGGCGGCGGTGTGCGAGCGGCTCGGCCGCGGGCTGATCGTGGACGCGATGAGCAGCTTTGCCGCGCTGCCGGTGGACTTCCGCCGCATGCGGGTGGACGCGCTGGTCGCGGCCAGCGGCAAGTGCCTGGAGGGCGTGCCGGGGATGGGCTTCGTCTTCATCCGCCAGGCGGTGCTGGAGGCCTGCGCCGGCAACAGCCAGAGCCTGGCCATGGACCTGCACGACCAGCATGTCTACATGGCCAAGACGGGGCAGTGGCGCTTTACGCCGCCGACCCATGTGGTGGCGGCGCTGTCGGAGGCGGTGCTGCAGTTCGTCGAGGAGGGCGGCCAGCCGGCGCGGTTGGCGCGCTACACGGCCAACTACCGGGCGCTGGTGGACGGCATGGCGGCGTTGGGCTTCAAGCCTTTCCTGCGGCCCGAGGTGCAGGCGCCGATCATCGTCACCTTCCACGCGCCGGCCGATGCGGCCTACGACTTCCAGCGCTTCTATGCCGCGGCCAAGGCACGTGGCTTCATCCTGTATCCGGGCAAGCTGACGCAGGTCGAGACCTTCCGCGTCGGCTGCATCGGCTCCATCGGGCCGGTCGAGATGCGCCAGGCAGTGGACGCCGTGGCCGATACGATGCGGGAGATGGGGATCGCGAGCGGCACACCGGCCGCCTGAGCCCCGCCCACCCACCGGAGACCTCGTCATGCCCCGTGCTCCCGCCGAACATCCGGCGCTGAAGGCCGTGCGCCAGTCCGGCGCGCAGAAGGTCAAGGTCGCCGTCAGCGACATCGACGGCATCCTGCGCGGCAAGTACCTGCACATCGACAAGTTCCTCGGCGCAGCCGAGCCGCATCCCAAGGGCGGCTTCGGCTTCTGCGACGTGGTGTTCGGCTGGGACTCCAGCGATCAGTGCTACGACAACACCACGGTCACAGGCTGGCAGCACGGCTTCCCTGATGCGCTGGCGCGGCTGGACCTGGACACGGCGCGGCGGGTGCCCTGGGACGGCAACGTGCCTTTCTTCCTGGGCGACTTCATCAAGGCCGACGGCTCGGCCTTCCCGGTGTGCCCGCGGCAGACGCTCAAGCGCGTGCTGCAGCGCGCGGAGAAGCTGGGCTTCTCGGTGATGACAGGCTATGAGTTCGAGTGGTTCAACTTCCTGGAGACGCCGCAGTCCTGGGCCGCCAAGCGCGGCGTCGGGCCGGAGCCGGTCACGCCGGGCATGTTCGGCTATTCGCTGCTGCGCATGGGCGACCAGCGCGGCTTCTTCAACGCGCTGTTCGACGAGATGGCGGCCTTCGATGTCCCGATCGAGGGCCTGCACACCGAGACCGGCCCGGGCGTCTACGAGGTCGCCATTGCCTTCAACGCCGCGCTCAAGACCGCCGACCGGGCGACGCTGTTCAAGACCGGCGCCAAGGAGATCGGCAAGCGCTTCGGCGTGATGCCCAGCTTCATGGCCAAGTGGAACCAGGCCCTGCCCGGGTGCTCCGGCCACATCCACCAGAGCCTCAGCGACGGCAAGACCAACCTGTTCTATGGCGCCAAGTCCAGCCGCTCGATGAGCCCGCTGTTCGAGAGCTACCTGGCCGGCCAGGTCGCCTGCCTGATGGAGTTCGCGCCGATGTTCTGGCCCACCATCAACAGCTACAAGCGGCTGGTGGACGGCTTCTGGGCGCCGGTCAAGCCGACCTGGGGGCTGGACAACCGCACCGCCAGCTTCCGCGTCATCGCCGGCAGCCCCAAGGCCACGCGGCTGGAGACCCGCTGCCCGGGCGCGGACGCCAACCCCTACCTGTCCAGCGCGGCGGTGATCGCCGCCGGGCTGTACGGCGTCGAGAAGGGCCTCAAGCTCACGGCCCCGCCCATCACCGGCACCAACCAGGGCGCCGACCACATCCCGCGCGCGCCGCGGTCGTTGATCGAGACCACCCGCGCCTTCCGCGAGTCGGCCATTGCACGCGACTGGCTGGGCGACACCTTCGTCGACCACTTCGCGGCCACCCGCGAGTGGGAGCACCGGCAGTGGCAGGACGCGGTGACCGACTGGGAATTGAAGCGCTACTTCGAGATCATCTGACTGCCGCTGTGGGTCTTACTTTGGCGAGCCGATGCTAGAGTAAGGCAATCTCATATATCACCTTACTCATCATGTCCGTTGATGCCACGCTCACCAGCAAAAGCCAGCTCACATTGCCCAAGGCGGTGCGCGACCATCTGCGCGTGCGCCCGGGTGACAAGTTGCGGTTCGTGCCCGCCGGGCGCGGCTGGCGCATCGTCAAGCTTGACGGCGACTTCGGCTCCCTGGCCGGCATGTTCAAGGGTCGTCGTACCGAGCCGCTGACCGATCAGGCGATCGATGAAGCGGCCGCCGAGGGCGCGGCCCGCAGGGCCGGGCTGTGATCGGGTTGGATACCAACATACTGCTGCGCTGTCTGATCGGCGAGGACGACGCGCAAGGCGCGGCGGCGCGGCAGGTGTTTCAGTCGCGCCTGACGACTGACAACCCGGGCTTCGTCAGCACCGTCGTTCTGGTCGAGGCCCTGTGGGTGCTGCGCAGCCGCTATGGCGCCAGCCGCGAGAACCTGATCGACATCGTGGAGCAACTGCTCACCGACCCGCGCATCGCCGTGCAGGATGAGGACGTCGTGTGGGCGGCGCTGCATGACCATGGCGAGCATGGCGGGGATCTCCCCGACGCTCTGGTTGCCGCCATCGCCCAGGCCCATCACTGCGACTACACCCTGACCTTCGACACCCGTGCCGCGCGCCTGCCCGGCATGCGCTTGCTGGAAACCGCATGACCATCACCCGCTTTGCCTTCCCCACCGAGATCCATTTCGGCGTCGGCGCCCGCTTGCTCCTCCGTGAGCACCTGCTCTCTCGCGGCCTCAAGCGCCCGTTGATCGTCACCGACCGCGCCTTGGCGCGACTGCCGGTGCTGACCGCCTTCCGTATCGACCTGGACGGCCTGGAGGACGCGGTGTTCGACGGCATCTGGGGCAACCCGACGGCCGCACAGGTGATGGACGGCGCGGCAGCCTACCGGGCGCACGAGGCCGACTGCGTGATCGGCTTTGGCGGCGGCGCCGCACTGGACGTGGCCAAGGTGGTCGGGCTGGCTGCCACCCACGAGGGCGACATCATCGAATACGTCTGGGACCATCCCCAGGTGCGGCCGATCGTGCACGAGCTGCCGTACTTCGTGGCGCTGCCCACCACCGCCGGCACCGGCAGCGAGGTCGGGCGGTCCGCGGTCGTGAGCGAGAACGACAGCCACGTCAAGCGCAGCGTCTTCAGCCCGAAGATCCTGGCCCGCGCGGTGTTTGCCGACCCGGAGCTCACGCTCGGCCTGCCGTCGGCCATCACCGCGGCCACCGGCATGGACGCGCTGACGCACAACATCGAGAGCTACCTGTCGCCGGCCTGGCATCCGCTGTGCGACGGCATCGCGTTGGAGGGGTTGCGCCTGGGCGCGAGGGCGCTGGAGCGCGCCGTGAAGGACGGCGACGACCTCGCGGCACGGTCGGACATGCTGATGAGCTCGATGATGGGCGCCATCGCCTTCCAGAAGGACCTGGGCGGTGTGCATGCCTGCGCCCATGCGCTGGGCGCGGTGGCGGGGCTGCACCACGGGCTGGCCAATGCGCTGATGATCGACACCGTGCTGGCCTGGAACCACGAGGCGGTGCCGCGCAAGTTCGACGAGTTGGCCCATGCGGCGGGCCTGGGCCTGGACGGCACCGGCGTGGTGCCCTGGCTGCGCGCCCGGAAGGCGCGCATCGGCATCGAGGACGGCCTGCGCGGGCATGGCGTGCGCGACGACATGCTGCCGCGCATGGCGGCGCTGGCCGCCGCCGACTTCACCAACCAGACCAACCCCCGTCCCGCCGGCGAGGCCGACTACGCCCGGCTGCTGGCCGCGGCGATGTGAGGTCGCGCCCGATGTCCGAACCCACCCTGCCCACGGATGCCGCCGCACGCGCACCGCTGCTGATCGGTGTCAGTGCCCGCATCTACTACCCCGGCACGCCCGGCATCCGGGTGGCCGGCGTCTGGACCAAGACCCTGCACTACCTGGAGCAGTCGGTGGCGCATTGGGTGATGCGCGCCGACGCCATGGCGGTGATGGTGCCGGCGGTCGATTCCGACAGTGTGGTCACGCGCGACGACCTGAACCTGTCGCACTATGCCCAGGCGCTGGACGGCCTGGTGCTGCAGGGCGGCAACGACGTCGCGCCCCAGACCTATGGCGAGACGCCCCAGCATGCCGACTGGCATGGCGACGCGGTGCGCGACCGCTACGAGATCGAGCTGGTGCAGGCCTTCATCGCCGCCGGCAAACCGGTGTTCGGCATCTGCCGCGGCCTGCAGCTGCTGAACGTGGCCCACGGCGGCACGCTGTACCAGGACATTGCCCACCAGGTGCCGGCGTCGCGCCCGCACCGCGAGGTCGGCCAGTACGAGCGCCATCTGCATGAAGTCGACATCCTGCCCGGCAGCCGCCTGGCCGCGCTGTACCCGGGCCAGGGCCGCGTCACCGTCAATAGCATCCACCACCAGGCGATCAAGGACCTGGCGCCAGGCTTCCGCATCGAGGCCCGTTGCCCGGACGACGGCATGATCGAGGCCATCCGGCACGACGGCCCGGGCTACATCGCCGCGGTGCAGTGGCATCCGGAGTTCCACGAGCCGCACGATACCGGCACCTTCGACGACACGGCGCTGCTGCGGGAATTTCTCGATACCGCGCGCCGCGTCAAGGCGGCCCGCGCCGCGCGCTGACGGGCGCCACCCGCATCGCCATCCATTCCTCTCCTGGCCCACCCATCACCATGCTGATCCTGACCAACCCTGCCAACGGCGAGCGCATCGCCGAGCTGCCCACCGACGATGCCGCCAGCGTCGCCGCCAAGACCGCCGCCGCCCGCGCCGCACAGCCGGCCTGGGCCGCGACGCCGATGCGCCAGAAGCGGGCCACCATCGGGCGCTTCCGCGACGCCTTCCTGGCCGAGTCCGAGCAGCTGGCCCAGACCCTGAGCCGCGAGATGGGCAAGCCGATCCGCCAGGCGCGCAGCGAGGTCACCTCGCTGCGGGTGCGGGTGGAGTTCTTCATGGCCCAGGCCGAGCAGACGCTGGCGGCGGAGATGCTGTTCGAGGACGGCGGCATGCGCGAGGCCATCCAGCATGCGCCGCTGGGTGTGATCGCCAACATCTCGGCCTGGAACTACCCCTGGTTCGTCGGCTGCAACGTGCTGGTGCCGGCGCTGCTGGCCGGCAACGCAGTGCTGTACAAGCCCAGCGAACATGCCACGCTGAGCGGCACCCACCTGGTGCGGCTGATGCATGCCGCCGGCGTGCCGCCGGGCGTGCTGCAGCTGGTGGTGGGCGCCGGCGACGTCGGTCGCGCCCTGTGCGACCAGCGCATCGACGGCATGTTCTTCACCGGCAGCCATGCCACCGGCCAGCGCATCGCATCGGTCCTGGCGCCGCGCATGGTCAAACTGCAGCTGGAGCTGGGCGGCAAGGACCCGACCTGGGTGCGCGCCGATGCCGACGTCAAGGTAGCGGCCGAGAGCCTGGCGGACGGCGCCATGTACAACACCGGCCAGAGCTGCTGCTCGGTCGAGCGCATCTACGTCCACGAGTCCATCCACGACGCCTTTGTCGAGCATTTCCTGGCCACGGTCGACGGCTTCGTGCTGGGCGACCCGCTGGACGAGGCCACCTACATCGGGCCGCTGGCCCGTGCGCCGCAGGTCGACGTGCTGGCCGCGCAGGTGGCCGACGCGGTGGCCAAGGGCGCCGCGGTGCGGCGCGGCGGCACGCGTGTCACCGGACCATTCGGCGGCGCCGGCAACTGGTTTGCGCCGACCGTGCTGACCGGCGTGGACCACCGCATGGACGTGATGCGCGAGGAGAGCTTCGGTCCCATCATCGGCATCCAGAAGGTGGCCTCGGACGACGAGGCCGTGGCGCTGATGAACGACACCCGCTACGGCTTGACGGCCGGCGTCTTCACCCGCAGCGCGCGCGCCGCGGGGGCCATCCTGTCCAAGGTCAACGCCGGCACCACCTACTGGAACTGCTGCGACCGCGTCAGCCCGCGCCTGCCCTGGCGCGGCCATGGCGACTCCGGCATCGGGCTGACGCTTTCCACCCACGGCATCCT
>JBJXHB010000542.1:0-32589 GCA_046160725.1 Aquabacterium sp. | reverse complement strand
AGCCGGGGCCAATGAAACCTGGACCCTGATCCATGTCGACGCGCAGCTGCTGGTGGTGACCAAGCCAGCCGGCCTGCTGTCGGTGCCGGGCCGAGGCCCCGACAAGGCCGACTGCCTCAGTGCGCGGGTGCAGGCGCAGTACCCGGACGCGACCATCGTGCATCGGCTGGACCAGGCCACGTCCGGCCTGATGCTGCTGGCCCGCGGCACCGACGTGCAGCGCCGACTGTCGGCCGCCTTCGAGCGGCGCCAGGTGGACAAGCGCTATGTCGCCTGGGTGTCGGGCCGTCCGCTGACTGACGACGGCGAGATCCGGTTGCCCATCGGCGCAGACTGGGCCGATCGTCCCCGGCGGCGCGTCGACACCACGGCCGGCCGCGCGTCGCACACCATCTGGCGAGTGCTGCGCCGCGAGCCCGACCGCACGCTGGTGGAGCTGATACCGCTGACCGGCCGCACGCACCAGCTGCGGCTGCACCTGGCCGCGATCGGCCATCCGATCCTGGGCGATGCGCTCTACGGCCCGCCCGAGGTCGCCGCGCCACGCCTGCTGCTGCATGCCTGCGCGCTGGCCTTGGTACATCCCAACTCCGGCCTGCAGATGGAGTTCCGGGACAGCCCCCCGTTCTGAGCGACAGGCCGCCGGCCGCGGCCGCCACTTGCGATACTGGCGGGCATGTCGCACACACTTGCCATCGTCACCGGATCCTCCCGCGGCCTCGGCCGCGCCCTGCTGCAGCGCCTGGTCGCCCCGGGCAACTGCCTGTTGGGCATTGCCCGGCGCGAGGCCGACCTCGGTGCGCGGGCGGCACAGGCCGGGGCCTCGCTGGAGCAATGGCCGCTGGATCTGGCCGATGCGCCGGCCGTTGCACAGCGCCTGCGTGCCTGGCTGGCGGCCCAGGATGGCAACAGGTTCGACCGGGCCATCCTTGTCAACAACGCGGCCTTCCTGAGCACGCCGGGTCCGCTGGACCGCAGCGCCATCGCCGAGCTGACCACCGCAGCGCGGGTCGGACTGGAGGCGCCGCTGCTGCTGACGGCCGCCTTCATCGACGGCACGCGCACATGGCCGGGCCGACGCCAGGTGTTGAACATCTCGTCCGGGCTCGGGCGCCGTGCCATGGCGGGCAGCGCCGCCTACTGCGCCGTCAAGGCCGGCATGGATCACTTCAGCCGCGCAGTGGCGCTGGAGCAGGCCGGCGAGGCCAACGGCTGCCGCATCGAGTCGGTGGCGCCGGGCATCATCGACACCGACATGCAACAACAACTGCGTGGCGCCGACGCCGCGCGTTTTCCGGAGCAGGCGACCTTCGCCGGCTTCCATGCCCAGGGGCAGCTCGACACCCCGGACGGTGCCGCGGCCAAGCTGATGCGGCGGCTGGAACGCGCCGACTTCGGGGCCGAGCCCGTCACCGACGTGCGCGGCGGCTGAGCCTGCGCGAGCGGCGCGGCCATGGTCAACCTGACACCTCAGGATTGGCTCGCGCTGCAGCAGGCGCTGGCCGCGCTCGGCGTGCAACTGTCAATGGAGGCGTCGGCCGGCGTCGCTGGCCTCGACGAACCGGTCGTGTCGCTGGCGGACGGCCGCGCCTTGCGGCTGCAGCGCCAGGCGCCGTTGCGGGCGCTGCAGATGCTGGCCGAGCACGGCCAGGACATGTTGCTGGCCCTGGATTCCGACCTTCGCATCGCGCTGGCATCGCCGGCCACCGAGCGCCGGCTCGGACATGCCGGCGGCGCCCTGCCGGGGATGAACCTGGCGGACCTGATCGCAGCCGACGAGCGGGCCGATTTCATTGCACGCCACTTCACCCGCTCGGCGCGCGGCGCTCCGGGGCCGGGGTTGTTCCGGATCCGGCTGCAGGATGGCCGGCTGCAATGGGTGCAGGCCCATGTGCGGCCGCTGCCAGAAGGCCATTCGCTCGGCCGCTATCTGGTGACCCTGCATGAGGCCGACGAGCGCAAGCGGAGCGAGGACGCGCACCGCAGCGCCCGCGACGCGCTGACCGCACTGGCGACGACCGATGCGCTGACGGGACTGCCCAACCGGCGCCAGTTCGACGCCGCGCTGCAGAAGGAATGGTTCCGCGCCCAGCGCGAGCATGCGTCGCTGGCGCTGCTGATGATCGACCTCGACCGGTTCAAGGCACTGAACGATCGCCACGGCCACCCGGCCGGTGACGCGGTGCTGGCCCGAGTCGCACAGGCCATCGCGGGCGAACTGCGCCGCGCCGGCGACATGGCTGCTCGCTACGGTGGCGAGGAATTCGTCGCGATCCTGCCCGGCACCTCAGCGGCCGGCGCGCGCGAGATCGCCGAGCACATCAGGGCCGCGGTTGCCCGCCTGGACGTGAGCGACATCGCCACTGGGCTGGCCGGCGTGCAGGTCAGCATCGGCGGAGCCGCCTGCGCGCCACAGCCGTCGCGCCAACCGGCTGAGCTGCTCAAGGCCGCGGATGCCGCGCTTTATCGCGCCAAGTCCGCTGGCCGCAACCGGGTGGACATTCAAGCCGAGCCCATGACATGACTTCATCCACATCCGGCCCCGTCGCCCCTGTCCTGCTGCAAGAGGTCGCGCCCGAGGGCTATGCCGTCCTGACCCTGAACCGCCCGCAGGCCCTGAACGCGTTGTCGCGCGAGCTGCGCCAACGCCTGGCCCTTGCGCTGGACGCCCTGGCGGCAGGGCCGCTTCCACCGGTGCTGATCCTCACCGGGGCCGGCCGCGCCTTCAGTGCCGGCCTGGACCTCAAGGAGCTGGGCGCCGGCAAGGCGACGCTGTCCGGCGGCAACGGCACCGGAACCGGCACCGGCATTGGCACCGGCATTGGCGATGGAAACGAAGAAGCCGCCGCTGCCGACAGCCATTCCGGCGACCCGGTCGCCGCGCTGCTGCGCTACCCAAGCCCGGTGATCGGTGCCATCAATGGCGCCGCGGTCACCGGCGGCTTCGAGCTGGCGCTGGCCTGCGACGTGCTGCTGGCCAGCGATCAGGCACGCTTCGCCGATACCCATGCGCGCATCGGCGTGGCACCGGGTTGGGGCTTGTCGCAGCGGCTGGCACGCGCCATCGGCCCGTACAGGGCACGCGACATCTCGCTGACCGCGCGCTGGGTCGACGCCGCCGAGGCGCTGTCGCTCGGACTGGTCAGCCGCGTGGTGCCCGCGGCGCAACTGATGGACGATGCGCGCCGCATGGCCATGGCCATGCTGGGCGCCGCGCCCGGCATGCTGCAAACCTACAAGTCGGTCATCAACGATGGCTACGCGTTGTGCTTCGGCGACGCCATGGCATTGGAGGTCGGCCGCGCCGCTGTGCACAACCGGCAGGTCGGTGCCGGCGACATCGAGTCCCGCCGCGAGGCGGTACGGGCACACAACCGAGCCGGCCAAACAAAATCAACATGACACCGTCCTACGCCAGCGTGTTCCGCCCGGGCCTGTTCGAAGGCCATCGCATCTGGGTGACCGGCGGTGGGTCCGGTATCGGCCGCTGCACCGCGCATGAGCTGGCCGCACTCGGCGCCCAGGTCATCATTTCAGGCCGCAAGGCCGACAAGCTGGAGCGCGTCTGCGCCGAGATCATCGAGGACGGTGGGCGCTGCACCTGGCGCGCCTTCGACATCCGCGACGAGGACGCGGTCAAGGCGCAGGTGGCTGACGAACTCCTGGCCGGCCCGATCGATGGCCTGGTCAACAACGCCGGTGGGCAGTTCCCGGCACCGCTGGCGATGACCAGCAAGCGCGGCTTCGAGGCTGTGGTGGCCAACAATCTGACCGGCGGCTTCCTGATGATGCGCGAGCTGATCACCCAGTGCATGAACCGCCGCGGCGGCAGCATCGTCAACATGACCGCCGATTTCCGCAACGGCATGCCCGGCATGGGGCACTCGGGCGCGGCGCGCGCCGGCATGGCCAACCTGACCATGACCGCGGCCTTTGAGTGGGCCTGCTTCGGCGTGCGCGTCAATGCCGTGGCGCCAGGCTGGATCGCGACCTCGGGTACCGACACCTATGGCCAGAGCATGCGAGAGCGCATCCTGACGCTGAAGGACCAGTTGCCGCTCAAGCGCATGGGCCTGGAGGCCGAGGTCAGCGCGGCCATCGTGTTCCTGCTGTCGCCGGCGGCGGCTTTCGTCACCGGCATCACGATGCAGATCGACGGCGGCGCGTCGCTGGGCAACCGCTCGTTCCCGCTCCCACCGCACCAGCGCTCGGTGCCGTTCTCAGGGTTCCACCGCGCCGCCGTACCCGATGTGCTCAAGGGCGTGATGCCCGAGCCACCGCTGCCGAGCGGCTGACCCGCCTTCCGCCGCACCCGCACCGCCGCGTCCCAACCACACCACCTGCAGGTCCACCTTGAACCTCACGCCCGAACACACCCAGATTCGCGACACGGTGGCCCGCTTCATTGCCCAGGAGGTGGACCCGCATGTGCCCGCCTGGGAGCAGGCCCAACAGTACCCAGCCCACCAGGTGATGAAGAAGCTTGGGAGCCTTGGCATGCTCGGCCTGAAGTACCCCGTGGAATACGGCGGCGCCGGCCTGGACTTCAGCTACTCCATGGTGATGGCCGAGGCCCTGGGCGGCTGCGCCTGCGGCGGCGTGCCGATGAGCATCGGCGTGCAGACCGACATGGCCACGCCGGCGCTGGCGCGCTTCGGCTCGGACGATCTGCGCCGCGAGTACCTGGCCCCGGCCATCGCCGGCGACATGGTGGCCTGCATCGGCGTCAGCGAGGCCGGTGGCGGCTCCGACGTGTCGGCCGTCAAGACATCGGCCCGCAAGGAAGGCGACGACTACGTCATCAACGGCAGCAAGATGTGGATCACCAACGGCCTGCAGGCCGACTGGTGCTGCCTGCTGGCCAACACATCGCAGGAGGGCGGACCGCACCGCAACAAGAGCCTGATCATCGTGCCCATGGATGCGCCGGGCATCACCCGGCAGAAGATCCACAAGATCGGCATGTGGAGCAGCGACACCGCGCAGCTGTTCTTCGACAACGTCCGCGTGCCGCGCCGCAACCTGGTCGGCCAGGAGGGCATGGGCTTTATGTTCCAGATGATGCAGTTCCAGGAGGAGCGGCTGTGGGCGGCCGCGTCCAACATCACCGGCCTGGACATGGTGATCGACAAGACCATTGCCTACTGCCAGCAGCGCCAGGCCTTCGGCCGGCCGCTGATCGACAACCAGGTCGTGCATTTCCGGCTGGCCGAGCTGCGCACCGAGGTCGAGGCCCTGCGCGCCATGACCTACCGGGCGGTCGAGCAGTACATCGCCGGCAAGGATGTCACCATGCTGGCGTCCATGTGCAAGCTCAAGAGCGGCCGCCTGTCGCGCGAGGTCAACGATGCCTGCCTGCAGTACTGGGGCGGCATGGGCTTTACCTGGGACAACCCGGTGTCGCAGGCGTTCCGGGACGGCCGCCTGGGCTCGATCGGCGGCGGCGCGGACGAGGTGATGCTGGGCATCATCTGCAAGTACGAGGGCACGTTCCCGAAGGCAACACCGCAGGGTTGATCAGCGGGTGCGGTCGGCTGGCGCGGCCGCTGTGGCAGCATGGTCGGCCCACCCGACAGACCCATCAGGGATGCCCCATGTCCAAGGCCCAGGAACCCGCCATCATCACCTGCGCGCTGGCCAGCGCGCCGCCCGACCAGGGTCCGCATGCGCTGCCTTTCACGCCGTCCCAGATGGCCGACGCGGCACGCGACGCCTTCGACGCCGGTGCGACCGTGATTCGGTTCCGCGTCCAGCAAGCGGGCGACGCTCAGAGTCCCAGGTCGGACTGGAACCCGGATCTGCCTGCGGAGACGGTCGGCCGCATCCGTGATGCCTGCCCTGGCGTCATCATCTGCCTGGACACCGGCATGGTCGGCGCCGACATCGCAGGGCTTGACGCCTGCCTGCGCGCGGTGCGGCCTGAGCTCGCTTCCTGCAACGCTGGCGGCCTGACCGGCCTTAGGCGTGGCGTTGCTGGACCTAAAGCCGGGTCAACCGATGACATCGACGATGCCGATGGCTCGATTCAACCGCTGCTGGACATCATGCGGGAGATCGGCTGCCGTCCGGTATTCGACTGCATCGACATGGACACGCTGCGCCTGGTCGCGCTGGCCCATCAGGCCGGCCGGTACACCGGGCTGACCATCTACAACGCCGTACTGGGCCTGGCCGCGGGCATGCCCTGCAGCGCCGAGCAGCTGCGGCTGCTGACGCCATTGTTCGTGCCCGGTTGCGCCTGGCACGCCACGCTGATTGGCCGCCAGGAGGTTTGGCGCCTGCATCAGGTGGCGGCCGACATGGGCGCCATGCTGCGCATCGGCCTGGGTGACACCGTCCACCTGCCCGATGGCTCGCTGACCAGCGGCAACGGTCCTTTGATCGAAGCCTTGGCCCAGTGCGCCGACCGCAGCGGCCGCGGCGTGGCCAGCCCGGACATCGCGCGGCTGCGCCTGGGCCTGGCCGACGCATGACGACTGCCAGAACCGACGCCGGCACCGAAGCCGACACCACGCTCGACCAGCTGGCCGCCGAGATCGGCCAGGCGCTGGCTGCTGGTCGACTGCAGCACGCCGTGCTGTCCAAGTACCGCGGTGCCGAGCCGGACCTGCGGCGCATCGACCTGCGACCGGTCCTGTTGAAGGGCCTGCCCCATCTGCAAGCGGTCTGGCACCACGCGACACGCGACATCACCCGCAACCATGCCATGGCCGATGTGCCCGGTGTGCTGCGGCCGTTGCTGGGCGTGGCCGGCTTTCGGGCCGCCCATGTGCGGCTGACCGATGTCGAGATCGAGCTCAGCGTGACGCAGCGCGGCGCGGCCCACCTGCGGCGTCGCGCCGTCGCCGCCACGGATGGTCCTGCACCGGACGAAGCGCCGGGCGCTGTGGCGGAGGCGGCGCCGGCCGCGGCGCTGCCGGCAGCCCACAACCGCCAACGCCACTACCGCGTGCCGCTGGACCGGCCGTTCCTCGGCGCGCTGGGCATCACCGACGCCCATGGCCGGCTGGTGCCCGCCATGGCCCGCAAATGGCGCCAGATCAACAAGTTCGTCGAGATCTGTGACCATGCCATCGCCGCGTCGCCGCTGGCTGGGGCGGCGCAGCTGCGCATTGCCGACTTCGGCTGCGGCAAGGGCTACCTGACCTTCGCGCTGCACGACTGGCTGCGCCATGCCCGCGGCATCGCGGCCGAGGTCACCGGCGTCGAGCTGCGCCGTGAACTGGTTGACCAGGCCAACGCGACCGCTGCACGCCTGGGCGCCATGGGCCTGCGCTTCGTGCAGGGCGACCTGGCCAGCCACGACCCGGGCCTTCTGGACGTCACGATCGCCCTGCACGCCTGCGACACCGCCACCGACCATGCGCTGGCCCTGGGCATGCGCGCTGGCAGTGCCGTGCTGCTGGCCGCACCGTGCTGCCACAAGCAGCTGCGCCCGCAGCTGCTGGCGCCGCATCCGCTGCGGCCGGTGTTGCGCCACGGCATCCATCTGGGCCAGGAGGCTGAGATGGTCACGGACTCGATGCGAGCGCTGCTGCTGGAGCGCCAGGGCTACGACGCCCAGGTCTTCGAGTTCGTCGCGTTGGAGCACACCGCCAAGAACAAGATGATCCAGGCGGTGCGCCGCACGCATGCCCGTGACACCGCTGCGCTGCAGGCGGAACTGGACCACCTCAAGGGTTGGTATGGCGTCCGCGAGCAGGCACTGGAGCTGCTGCTCGACCCTGCCATGAGCCATCGCGCTGCCGGATAACCCTGGTCGATACCGCTGGTGCCTGGACGCCCGCCCCTGACAATCCCGGGCATGAACCCTTCGGTCGAACAGCGCCTGCGCCACGCCGCCCAGGAGCTGGCGCTGGACCGCGTGCCGCTGCAGCATCTAGCCGATGCCCATGGGTCGGCGGCGCTGGGCTCGCTGCTGATCCTGCTGTCGGTGGCCTGCGCTACGCCGATCTCCGGCGCCGGGATGGTCCTGGGCGGCGGCATCGTGGCGCTGTGCATCGCCCTGTGGCGTGGCCATGACACGGTCAGCCTGCCGGCGCGCATCGGTGCCTTGTGCCTGCCCAAACGTTGGGCGCACCGGGTGCTGATCGGCCTGTCTCACCTGTATGCGTTCTTTGCCCGCTGGTCGCGTCCTCGGTGGCACTGGGTCGGTCAGGACTGGACCCGGCGCTGGCTGGCGGCCAAGGGTGTGGTGATGGCGGTGATCGTCATCCTGCCGATACCGCTGGGCAACCTGGCGCCGGCCCTGGCGTTGGTGCTGCTGGGCCTGGGGCTGGTGTTCCGCGACGGCATCGTGATGCTGGCATCGGCGCTGGCCTCCTGGTTCGCCCTGTTCGTCACCGGCCTGATCGCGGCCACCGGCTGGCATCTGATGGTCGACATCCTGCCCGCCAGCTTGCGTGGCTGAGACCGGCGGCAGCGTGGGTCGCGGCTGCAGCCCGGGCCCCTTATCCGCCTGCAACAACTGACTGCCCCGTAGAGCATGAGCAGCCTGCTCGACCCCGCCATCCTGTTCTTCGTGTTCGGCATCCTGGCCGGGTTTGCGCGCTCGAACCTGGAGGTACCGCCGCAGATCGCCCGCTTCCTGTCGCTGTACCTGTTGATGGCCCTGGGCCTCAAGGGCGGATTTGCGCTGGCCCGCACCGGCCTGACAGCCGAGGTGGCGGTGAGCCTGGGCCTTGCCCTGCTGCTGGCGACGTTGGTGCCGGCCCTGGGCTGGCTGCTGTTGAGGCGCTGGCTGAACGGCTACGACGCCGCCGCGGTGGCCGCCACCTACGGGTCGGTCAGCGCGGTCACCTTCATCACGGCGGTCCAGTACCTGGACCACAACGGCATCGCGCATGGCGGCCACATGGCGGCCGCGCTGGCCCTGATGGAGTCGCCCGCCATCATCATGGCCGTGGCGCTGGCCAATGCGGCGCGCCGGCGCGACCCGGCACGGGCCGCCAGTGGCACGGTGGTGCCGCAGACCTCCCTGCGCCACCTGCTCCACGAGTCCTTCACCGACGGGGCCCAGCTGCTTCTGCTGGGCTCCATGCTGGTGGGCCTGCTCAGCGGCGAGACGGGACGGGCCGCCATGGAGCCGTTCTCCGGCGAGCTGTTCAAGGGCATGTTGTCGTTCTTCCTGCTCGACATGGGCCTGCAGGCGGCACGCAGCATGGGCGGGCTGAAGGGGCGCTCGCCGATGCTCCTGGCCTATGCGGTGCTGGCGCCGCTGGTGCATGCCGCCATAGCGCTGGCGCTGGCCGTGGCCTGCAATCTGCCCCCGGGCGATGCGGCCCTGCTGATGTGCCTGGCGGCCAGTGCCAGCTACATCGCGGTGCCGGCTGTCGTGCGGCACGCCATACCGGAGGCGCAGCCGGCGTTGTACTTCGGCATGTCGCTGGGCATGACCTTTCCGCTGAACATCCTGCTCGGCATACCGCTTTATACGGCGCTGGCGCAACGCGCGCTGGGGTAGGCACCGGGCCGCCCAGGCGCTGCCGCGCGCGGGCGGTCGCCCGGCGCCGTCCTACGACGGACGGCGCGCGTAGGCGGCATCGAACACCGCATCAAGCCCGACATGGTGGCCGCGCAGGCCGGCGACAACCCGGGCGGCCCAGTCGAAGTAGCCCTGGCGACGGGCCAGGTCCCAATCCGGCGGCGGCTGGCTGTCCACATCGCGCAGGTTGGCAATCTTGTCGGCGATCTTGACCAGCTTGGCACGTGGGCTCAGGTGCGGCGCATGGTCGACCTGGGCCTGCTTGCGCTGCGGCTTGGGCACGGCCTTGTCGTCCGTCACCTCACCGACCACGGACGCCACCGCATCGCCGAATCGCTGGCGCAGGTCCTGCGGCGTGGTGTCGGTGTCTTCGACCGTGTCGTGCAGCAGGGCGGCCGCCAGCGTCACCGGGTCGCTCACCCCACCTTCGACCGCCAGGATGCGGGCCAGCGCCAGCGGATGGTTGATGTAGGGCGAGGCCTGCGCGTCCTTGCGCCGCTGGTCCCGGTGCTTGTGGGCGGCAAAGGCGGCCGCGGCCAGCACCAAGGCGATGCCCGAGCCGCAAGGGTCGGGCACCTGGGTGTCCACGCCGTCGATCGGCCGTGGCTGAACGGGCTGCTCCTCGACATAGACGCCGGGGCTCAGGTATTCGGTCGGCGTGTCGTCATCGGGCATGGCGGGCTCCAGAGTGTCGATGTCCATGTTAGGCCGCATGCCGCGCCAGCGCCGCCGTCAGGCGGGCGCGGATGGCGGCGCGCAGGGATGCGGGCGCGACGACCTCGACCTGATCGCCGTGGCGCAGCAGGTCCATGACCAGTTCGGTCTCGCTGCTGTACGGCAGCGTCAACTCCCAGCGCCCGTCCGGCAGCCAGCGGCCGGACTGGTCCGGATGCCACTGTTCGCGGTGCACCCAGGCGGCGGCCTGGGCATCGAAGCGCAGAACCGCGCGCTCGGCGGCGCGCCCGCCGAAGATGCCGTAGCCCGCGTCCATCTCGGCCTGCACCTGGCGCATGGCCACCTCGCGGGCCCGGGTGTCCAGCACCTGGGCCTGCTGCATCGCGTCCAGTGCAAAGCGCAGCAGCCGCTCGCGGCTGTGGCACCAGGCGTCCAGGTACCAGGTGCTGCGGTAGTGCACCAGGCGCTGCGGTGAGACGTCGCGCTCGCCGACCTCGTCGCGGGTGCGGGTGTGATAGCGCAGGTGCAGGCGCCGGCGGCGCATCAGCGCCTCGCCGACACGGTCGAAGACAGCCGCATCCACCGGCCGGCGGGTCGCGCCGATGATGTGCACGCGCTTGAGCAGGGCGCGCGCATCGGCGTCGCCGTCCGGCCCCAGCAGGCGGTGGATGCGCTCCAGCAGCGGCTGCAGGTGGCGCGCCAGCGTGCCGTTCTCGTCCAGCCCGGACAGCAGCTGCCAGGCCATCAGCAGCGCATACAGCTCGCGCTCGTCGAACCACAGGCCCGGCAGCTCCTGGGCCGCGGCGCGGTCCGGCCCGCCGGCCATGCGGTAGCCGTTGCTGAAGCGCTCGTACTCGACCGGCACACCCATGCGGTCGCGCAGGTACTCCAGGTCGCGCTTGAGCGTGGCCGGCGACACCTCCAGGGCCTCGCGCAGCGCGGCAAACGTGATCGGGCCGCGGCTGCGGACCAGGCGCTCCAGCTGGTACAGGCGGTCGGTCTTGGTCATGCGGGCCTCCTGGCACAGGGGCGCGCGGCGCGGCGCCGGGCGCGAGCATGCCATGCCACTGGCTCAATTCCTGAGCCAGCCGATGCGGGAATGCGATCGGCCGGCCCCGCCTGAGTGGCTCATGAATTGAGCCACACAGCGTCGAGACTGGCGCCGCCGGGGACGTCCCGGTGACACCGCCGGAGACCACCATGATCCAAGCCGCCCTGCCGCTGAGCCTGCCGCCGCACCTGCCCCTGTTCGCGCCCATTGCGGCGCGCCGGCCGGCGGACCCGGCCCGTCCTGCCCTGCCGTTGCACCCAGGCGGTGCACTCGCCGAGGCCGCCCCGGACCGCATCGGCTTCGAGATCGGCTGGGACCACGCGCAGTGGCGCCTGACCCCGCCGCTGGCCCACCTGCATGCCGGCAGCAGCGTGCGCCAGGGCTGGGCCGCCGGCCGCGCCGTCATCGGCAACCGCAGCCGCAAGCCCACCGCCGCGCATCGCCAGTGGCTGCAGCTGCGCCTGCAGGCCTGGCAGCAGGGGGCGTCCTTCGAGTCCCTGCAGGTCACGCCGCGTTGGCTGGGCCGCCTGGCCGCACCCCTGTGCCCGGTCACCCGCCGGCCGCTGGCCGCGGACTGCGCCTTCGGCGCCGAGCTGCAACAGATCGTGCGCCTGAACCGGCACGCGGCCTACGCCGCCGGCAACCTGGCCGCGCTGGCCCCAGCGGCCGCCGACGCTGCATCGCGGCTGAGCTGGGACCAGGCCCGTGCCATGGCCGAGCAGGCCGGCGCGCAGCCCAACACCGCGCCGCATGACCTGGGCGCCGCCGCCTGGTTGCGCCTGGCGGTGCTGATGAGCCTGGCCGCGCCGCTGCCGCATGCCCTGGCGGCCAGCCTGCCGCTGGTGGTGCTGCCGGCCCCCGCCATGCGGGTGCTCAACCCGGTGCAGGCGCTGCAGGTGGCGCTGACGCGCCTGTTTCTGGCGCCGCAGGCGGCGGCCCGCATCCATGCCTGGGCCACGTTGATGCCGGACGCCGAGACGCACCAGGCCACTCTGCTGCTGCTGCACACGCTGTTGGCGCGCCGGCTGGCCTTGCCGGCCACGGCGCTGCCACTGGCCGTAACCCACTTGCTGGAAGACGCCTGGACCGACCCGCTGGTGCAGCGCCGCTGGCAGCGGCTGGCACTGCGGCTGACCGCAGCCGCTTGCGAGCGCCTGCTGCAGGCCGCCCCGCAGCGTGGCCTGGCCGACCCGGGCCTGCGCTGGCTGCCTGTCGATCAGGCCACGGATGGCTGGGCGCTGCACAGCGCCGGGCAAGCAGCGGCGCCCACGATGGCCGGCGCGGCGCATTGACACCACGCACGGGCCGCACGCAGAAGCGGCGCCGCGCTCATGCCGCCGCCGCCAGCATGGCCCCGGCCAGGTCTTCCAGCGCGGTGCCGACGGACTTGAAGACGGTGCGCTCGGACGCCGACTGCCGCCCGGCACGCTCGCCGCGACACAGCTGGGCCAGGGTGGCATGGATGTCGTCGCGCCGGATCACGCCACGCGCCAGCGGGTCGACCAGGTCGCCGCTCTTGACCAGCGCCTCGTCGGTGTCGATCACGATGCGGGCCCCGTGCATCGCGGCGTCATCGGCCTCGCGCATCTGCGGCGTGAAGCCGCCCATCAGGTCCAGGTGGCTGCCGGCCGCCAGCAGCGCTCCCGGCACCAATGGCTGGCGGGCCATGGTGGCGCAGGACACGATGTCGGCATCGGCCAACGCGCGGCCCAGGTCGTCGCAGGCTGATGCCTCAAGGCCCTGCCCGCGCCACAGCGTGGCCAGGGCGGCGGCCTGCTCAGGACGACGCGCCCAGACCGTGACGCGGTCGATCGGCCGCACCAGGCGGTGGGCCTGCGGCAGCAGCGCGGCCAGGCGGCCACCACCCACCACCAGCAGATGCCGCGCGTCGGCGCGCGCCAGGTAGGACGCCGCCAGCGCCGACGCCGCCACCGTCCGGCGCGCCGTCAGCTCGCCCCCATCCAGCAGCGCCAGCGGCGCTCCGGTGACGGCATCGAACAGCACATAGCTGGCATACAGCCCCGGCAGGCCCCGCGCCGCGTTGCCCGGCGCCACGTTGACGGTCTTGACGCCATAGCAGCGGCCCTCCACCCAGGCCGGCATCACCAGGCTGGTCAGGCCGTCGTCCCCGGCGCCGATGTTCAGCACCTGCCGCGGTGGCACCTCGCAGCCGCTGATGAACAGCTCGCGCAGCGCGTCGATCAACGCCGGCAGGGGCAGCGCGGCACGGGTGGCCGCCGGGTCCAGGATGCGCATGTAGCGGATTGGACCCCAGATGCGGCGGGCCGCCGGACAGCCCGCCCCACCTGGGCCGGTATGCTTGGCCGGATGACCACCGCACCCCCACCGGCCCACCGCAGCGCCGCCGAGCAGGACAAGCTGAACCAAGCGCTGATCGACTTGTTCGAGCGCCACATCACGTTCAACCAGACGCTGGGCATGCAGGTGCAGTTGACCGGTCGCGACCGGCCCAGCGTGCGCTTCGACATGCGCCCGGCTCTGGTCGGCCATCACCACTACGGCCGGCTGCACGGTGGCGTGATCTCGGCCGTGCTGGATGCCACGGCCGGCCTGGCGCTGATGCATGCCATCGGCGAGAAGCATGCCGACGAGCCGGCGGCACAGGTGATGCAGCGCTTCGGCCGCATGGGCACCATCGACCTGCGTACCGACTTCCTGCGCCAGGGCATCGGCCGCCACTTCATCGCCACCGCGGATGTGCTGCGCCTGGGTGGGCGTCTGGGATCGACCACCATGCGCCTGGTCAACGACGAGGGCATGCTGATCGCCACCGGTGCCGCGTCCTATGTGCTGAACTGACCCTTTCGCCGTCCACCATGCCCTGCCCCACCACCCTTCCCCATCGCCTGGGCACCCTCCTGCTGCTGGCTGGCCTGTTGGGCAGCACCACTCTACCGGCGCAGTCGCGTGACGCGGCCCAGCCGCGCGAGGCAGCGCAACCAAGAGCGGTGGCGCCGCGCGGCCCGCTGCTGGCCGACGAGCAGAACAATATCGCCATCTTCAAGGCGGTGTCGCCGTCGGTGGTGCACATCACGACGCTGCAGCATCGGCGCGACATGTTCTCGATGAACGTCACGCAGGTGCCGGCGGGCACCGGATCCGGCTTTCTATGGGACGCCGGCGGCCACATCGTCACCAACTACCACGTGATCCAGGGCGCCAGCGCGGCCCAGGTGCTGCTGGCCGACGGCAGCGAGCATGCGGCGCGGCTCGTGGGCGCCTATCCCGACCGCGATCTCGCGGTGTTGCGCATCGATGCGGCGCGCGAGAAGCTGCAGCCCATCCCCATCGGCGCCAGCCGCGACCTGCTGGTCGGGCAGAAGGTGTTCGCCATCGGCAACCCCTTCGGCCTGGACCAGACGCTGACGGTGGGCATCGTCAGCGCGCTCAACCGCGAGATCGAGTCGGTGACCCGGCGCTCGATCCGCGGCGCCATCCAGACCGATGCGGCCATCAACCCGGGCAACTCGGGCGGGCCGCTGCTGGACTCCGCCGGGCGGCTGATCGGCGTCAACACATCGATCTACAGCCCGTCCGGCGCCAGCGCCGGCATCGGCTTTGCCATTCCGGTCGACGAGGTCAACCGCATCGTGCCGCTGCTGATCCGCGACGGGCGCATCGTGCGGCCGGGCCTGGGCATCAGCGCCGGGGCGCCCCAGTTGCAGCGGCCGCTGGGCGCGCCCAAGGGCGTGATCCTGGTCGGCGTGGCGCCCAATGGACCAGCGGCCCGCGCGGGCCTGCAGCCGTACCTGCGCAACCGCGAAGGCCGCATCGTGCCGGGCGATGTCGTGACCGCGGTCAACGACCTGGCCGTCAGCGACCTGGACGACCTGCTGACCGAGATCGAGCGCTTCAAGCCCGGCGACAGCGTGACGCTGACGCTGTGGCGCGCCGGCCAGGTGCGCCGGCAAGCCGTGGTGCTGGGCCAGGCAGACGAGCGTTGAGCGCAGCGATGCCGCCTCAGCCCGACGATGCGCCGCCCGTCCCGCGCTGGCTGCCGATGGGCGACGCCGCGGGCATCGTGGCCTTTGGCGACAGCATCGCGCCGCAGGTCCACGAACGGGTGATGGGCTTTGCGGCCGCGCTGCAGGCCGAACGCGCGGCCGGCCGGCTGCCCGCGGTGGCAGAGTGGGTGGTGGCCTACACGACCGTGACGGTGCACCTGGACCCACGGCATCCCCAGGCCGACCCCGATGCCCTGTGCGGCCCGTTGCTGGACCTCGCGCGGGCCGCGCCGCCGCTGCGCCAGCCCGGGCGGCGCTGGCGGCTGCCGGTGTGCTTCGACACCGACCTGGCGCCCGACCTTGCGGACCTGGCCACGGCCCGCGGCCTGTCCGCGCCGGCGGTCGTGGACCTGCTGTGCGGCACGCCGTTTCGCGTCTACATGATCGGCTTCCAGCCCGGCTTTGCCTACATGGGCGGGCTGCCCGCGGCCCTGGAGCTGCCGCGCCGCGCATCGCCGCGCAAGGCGGTGCCGGCAGGCTCGCTGGCCGTGGCCGGCCGGATGTGCGGTGTCTATCCCTGGGTCAGCCCGGGCGGCTGGCATCTGGTCGGACACTGCCCGGTGCCGATGTTCGACGCCGCGGATGCCCACGAGCCTGCCCTGCTGGCCTCAGGCGACGAGGTGTGGTGGCAGGCCGTGGACCGGCCGGCCCACGCCGCCCTGCTGCGCGATGTCGAAGCCGGCCGAGTCGACCGGCAGCGTTGGCGCTGGCCGGAAGGGCAGCCAACGTGATTGCCGAACTGGCGGTGCTGCAGCCCGGTGCGGCGTGCACGGTGCAGGACAGTGGCCGGCGCGGCCTGCGCCACATCGGCATGCCGTTGGCGGGTGCGCTCGACCCGCTGCTGCTGGCCTGCGCAAACATCGTGGTCGGCGAGGCCGCCGACGCGGCCGGCATCGAGATCGCCCTGGCCGGCCCGACGCTGCAGGCGCTGCTGGCGCCGGTGCGCGTCGCACTGGCCGGCGAGGTGGACGCCACCGTGCATCGTGCCGATGGCAGCACGGCCAAAGTCGCCGCCTTTACCAGCATCACGCTGGCGCCAGGCGACCGGCTGGCGGTTGGCGCCTGCCGGCGCGGCATGGCCTATCTGGCGATCAGCGGCGGCTGCCGCGTGCCGCCACAGCTGGGCAGCCGCAGCACCTATGCCCGGGCTGCGCTCGGCGGCGTGAAGGGGCGTGCACTGGCCGCTGGCGACCTGCTGCCCTGCAGCGAGTCCCCGGGCGGCGCCGAGCAGCAGGCCGCGCCCTGGCTCCTGGAGGCCGGGCCCATCCGCGTCATCCTCGGGCCGCAGCTGGCGCACTTCACCGCCGCGGCCTGCGACACCTTGTTCGGCCAGGGCTACGTCGTCACCCGCGACAGCGACCGCATGGGCATGCGCCTGTCCGGCCCAGCGCTCGAGCATGCGGCGCCAGGCGGCGCCGACATCCACTCCGAGGGCGTGGTGCCGGGCTCGATCCAGGTCCCGGGCAACGGTGCGCCCATCATCCTGTTGGCCGACGCGCAGACGGTCGGCGGCTACGCCAAGATCGGTACCGTGATCCGCGCCGACCTGCCCCGCTTGGCCCACCTGCGCCCGGGCGACAGCGTGCGCTTCGCGCGCAGCAGCGTGGCACAGGCATTGGCCGCCCGCCAGGCCCAGGCCCAGGCCTGGGCCCACTGGTGCGCCCGCATCCAGCCGCTGCGCCAGGGCCCGGACCTCGCGGCGCTGTACAACGCCAACCTCATCAGCGGCGGCATCGATGCCGCACGCGGCGATCTGCCCTGGGAGCACTGACATGGCCATGCGCATCAACCTCAATGCCGACCTGGGCGAGTCGTTCGGCGCCTGGACCATGGGCCGCGACGCCGACATGCTGTCCCTGGTCGACTCGGCCAACGTGGCCTGCGGCTTCCATGCCGGCGACCCGTTGGTGATGCGGCGCACCGTGGCACTGGCGCGTGAGCGTGGCGTGAGCATCGGCGCGCATCCGGCGTTCCCGGACCTGGCCGGCTTCGGGCGGCGGCGCATGGACATGACGGCCGACGAGCTGCAAGCCTGCATCGTCTACCAGGTCGGCGCGCTGATGGGCACGGCCGCCGCCGAGGGCCACCGCGTCACCCATGTCAAGCCGCACGGCGCCCTGAACAACATGGCCTGCGACGACTTGCCGATGGCGCGCCAGGTGGCCGCCGCGGTGCGCGCCGTCGACCGCGACCTGATCCTGCTGGCGCCGGCACTGTCGGCCCTGGTCACCGCCGGGCGCGAGGCCGGCCTGGCCGTCGTGGAGGAGATCTTTGCCGACCGCAACTACACCGATGACGGCGCCCTGGTGCCGCGGCGCCACCCACAGGCCATGGTGCATGGCGCCGAGGCCAGCGTGCGCCACATCCGCACGATCCTGGAAGGCGGCGCGCTGGTGTCGATCAACGGCAAGCGCCTGCCCTGCGGCGCCGGCAGCATCTGCGTGCATGGCGACAACGCCGAGGCGGTGGCGACGGCCCGCGCAGTGCGCGAGGCGCTGCAGGGCGCCGGCTGGACATTGGCGTCGCTGCCCGCCATGGCCGCCGCGGCCACCTGAGTCCCGCCACCGGCCACCCCAACCCCGCTTCAAGCCAAGGAGATCCCATGGGCCAGATGCTGTTCCGCAATTTCGCGCTGCTCGACCCGGCGCTGGCCGATGAGCCGCTGCCGGGCCTGGAGCTGCTGATCGAGGACGACCGCATCCGTGAGGTCAGCGACCGGCCCATCAGCGCCGCCAAAGCCGAAGTCATCGACGGCCGCGGCGCCACGCTGATGCCTGGCCTGATCGACAGCCATGTGCACGTGACGCTGTCGGAGGTGGCCCTGCGCCGGCTGGAGGAGGTGCCGCTCACGCTGATGACGGCACGCGCCGCGGTGCTGATGCGCGGCATGCTGGACCGCGGCTTCACCACCGTGCGCGACACCGGCGGCGCCGACTGGGGGCTGAAGACCGCTGTCGAGCAGGGCCTGTTGCCCGGGCCGCGGCTGTTCATCGCCGGCAAGGCCATCGGCCCCACCGGCGGCCATAGCGACGGCCGCCGCCGCACCGACACCGGCATGGGCTGCCACTGCTGCAATGCCTTGCGCTTCTCGCTGGGCATTGCCGACGGCGCCGACGCGGTGCGCGCCGCCGTGCGCGAGGAGATGCGCCAGGGCTGCGACCACGTCAAGATCATGATGAGTGGCGGCGTGGCATCGCCCTATGACCCACTGGACAGCCTGCAGTTCTCGCCGGCCGAGGTGGCCGCTGCGGTCGAGGAGGCCACCGCCTTTGGCCGCTACGTGTGCGCCCATGCCTACACGCCGCCGGCCATCATCCGGGCCGCCGAGGCCGGCGTGCGCACCATCGAGCACGGCAACCTGGTCGACGACGCGGCCGCCGCCCTGATGGCGCAGCGCGGCATGTTCCTGGTGGCCAACCTGGTCACCTACTTCGAGATGCGCGACAAGGCCGCGGCCTTTGGCATGAGCGCCGACCAGCTGGCCAAGAACGAGCTGGTGATCGAGGGTGCGCTGCGCTCCCTTGAGATCTGCGCCCGCCACGGCGTGCCGGTGGCCCTGGGCACCGACCTGCTGGGCCAGCTGCAGGTGGCGCAGTCGCGCGAGTTTGCGCTGCGGGCGCAGGTGGTCAAGCCCATCGAGACCATCCGCTCGGCCACCACCATCGGCGCCCAGGTGGTGCGGCGCGAGGGCGAGCTGGGCTGCCTGAAGGCCGGCGCACTGGCCGACCTGATCGCGGTGGAGGGCAACCCGCTGGCGGACCTGTCGCTGCTGGAGGGCCAGGGCCGCCACCTCAGCCTGATCATCCAGGGCGGGCGGGTCTACAAGCGGCAGGGCCGCTAAGGGCTTGTCCGCAAACAGGAGAGCGCTGCGCCGCGGCTGCCTCGGCGGCACAGGCTACAGATCGGCCCAAAGACCGGCCAAAAGATCGGCCTATAGATCGGCCTATAGATCGGCCTATAGATCGGCCTGGTAGCGCCGGACCATCTCTTCCTGCGTCTCTGGTGCCGTAACGATGCCGGTCTGGTCGATCAGCATCTGGCCGGCCGTCGGCAGCACGCTGCGTGGCTGCCGCGACTCGTGGTGCCACAGCTTGGACCGCAGCAGCGCCTTGGCACAGTGCAGGTAGGCCTCTTGAACGGTGACGCGGATCACCAGCTTGGGCGCCCGCCGCTCGGTGGTGCAGGCCGCGATGTCGTCGGCGGCCACGGACAGCTCGGCATCACCGTTGATGCGCAAGGTCTCGTCCACACCCGGGATCATGAACAGCGCGCCCAGGCGGGGCTGCGTGATCAGGTTTTCCAAGGTGTCCAGGCGGTTGTTGCCGGGCGCATCCGGTATCAGCAGCGTCGTGTCATCGCGCACCACCACGAAGCCCGGTGCACCGCCGCGCGGTGAGGCGTCCAAAGGCCCGCCGGGCGCGCCGGTGGCCAGCACCACGAACGGCGACAAGGCGATGAAGCGCCGGCAGTGGCGGTCCAGCCGGTCCAGCTGCTTGAGGCGCGCACGTTCACCCGGGGCTGCAAAGCGCGCCCGCAGGTCCGCCACTGTCGTGATGCGGTCGGTCGTGATGGCGCAGACCAGTGGTCAGCCGCCCGTGCCGCCGCCACCCGGCGGCAGTGTCGCCGGCTTGTCGGGGGCCTTCTTGCGCACCTTCTCCTCCTGCTTGCGCTTTTTCTCCTGCTCGCGCTGCCGTTTCTCGAAGGCGTAGTTGGGCTTGGGCGGCATGGGCGTTCTCCAGGGGTGTGGTCAAGGACAGGGACCCCATTACACCCCAGCCAGATGGCCCGGCCGCCATTCATCCCTTCGGTCGCCAAGACACGGGCCAGCAGGACTCAATCTATGCGCAACAGAAGTGGAACTACAGGCCTGCCGGAAGGCAACGGCGGATGCTCCGATGCGCGAGAGCGCTTGACGCTGGCACCTGGTTCAGCAAGTGCCAGCTTATGGAGGGCTGCATGGAGCCACGAGCACTCGACGGACGACTCTGCCCAGGACGTTGCCGCGGTCATCCAGAGCCTCCAGGAGCACATGGCCGCCGAACTTGTCGGTCTTGCCCGCAAGATCGAAGGTCTTCATGCGCCGCACAGAGGAGAGCGGGAACGGGACTTGAATCAGTCCACGACCCTGGGTAATCGCAAGAACGCCTTGCAGATGGACAAGGGAGCGCTCTGCCAGATTGAAGGATGCGAACTCGGCGCCGTAGGGGTCGGCGCTCAAATTGAGGCCGGGCCGAACAAGATCATCGACAACAGTCCCATGGGCGTTCGTGGTGAGGCCATTGACGGACGCCTCGAACGATCCCTCTGGCTTGAGCCTCACCGAGACCGTCTGCAACCCCTGGCCCAGGGTGGAAAAGTCTGCCGTGCACAGGATTTGCGCATGCGCCGTGTTCGAGGCGAGCCAGAGCAGCGCGGCGACGATCAGCCACATGACGTCATGCCGCCTCCGGGGCGTGAGCAGGGGCAGCGCATCAGGCCGCACGGCACACCGCCGACTTGCCCGTGTGGTCTGAGCCCCAGGTTCGATAGCCCGCGGTGTCGAAGTGCAGTCGACCCGAGGGATAGCGGCCAAAACCCATGTTCCAGCCGCGACCATGCTCGCGCCAGAAGTTGCAGATCCCGGTGGTCAGGTCCTCCGTCCCGTTCGGCGTGAGGTCGACAGCGAACGCTCGGAGATGGGCGCTTCCAGCTGCACCGCCCGCGCACTTGTTCAGCTCAGCGCCTCGATACGCAGAGTGAACCACGAACGGGCCGAGAACCTGCTGCGAGGTCAACTCCCTCAGAAGGCGCAGCACGGACTCGACAGACGGCCACTGCTCAGGCGGCGGCACGGCATACGGCTCGGAGCCGCACTCCCGCCAGGAACTGGCGGACCGTAGCAGTTCATGAAGCTCGACCACTGAATGCAGGCCCGTCGACCTCAGATGGGCCTCGAAGTCGGCGACGACCGCGCTGTTCTGGTTTCTCCAGCTCGCAAACGACTTGGCGTCGCGCGTCTCCTGCGAAGAGACCGCGAGCGACACGCAGAGCAGAAGCCATGCGATGCCGTCCTTCATGTCACGCTGCCCGTGCGCATGCGCTGCCGCCATGCCGGGGTCGGCTGCGCTGCCTGCTACCCGGCAAAGCGAAGCGCACCGTCGTCGACCTTGCCGTATCGCAGCGCCAAAAGGTCGGTGATGTAGTTCTGATTCAGCTTGAACGGCTTGACGCTGCCCTGCTGGGGCAGCAAGTGCTCGGCGCGCTTGAAGTAGCCGGACGAGAAGTCCACCCAGGGCTGCAGCGGCCCGGCGGTGCTGACGTCGGGGGTGCAGACCTTCAGGCCCTGGTCGCGCATATGGTTGAGCAGGCGACAGACATACTCGCTGGTCAGGTCCGCCTTCAGCGTCCAGGACGCATTGGTGTAGCCAAAGGTCGCCGCCAGGTTGGGCAGGCCGCCGTACATCACGCCCTTGTAGTTGACGAGCCGGTGGCCTTCCACCGGCTGGCCGTCCACCGACAGCGAGGCCCCGCCCAGCATCTGCAGCTCCAGCCCAGTGGCGCTGACGATGATGTCGGCCTTCAACTCGGCGCCGGACTTCAGGCGCAGGCCGTCAGCGGTGAAGGTCTCGATCTGGTCGGTGACGACGGCGGCCCGACCGGCCGTGATGGACTTGAAAAGATCGGCATCCGGCAGCAGGCACAGCCGCTGCTCCCAGGGGTTGTAGCGCGGCTTGAAGTGCGTGTTCAGGTCGTAGCCCGGCGGCAGTTCCTTGGCCGCCTGCTTGAGCAGGAAGTCGCCCACCTTCTGCGGCCGCTTGCGGCAGACCCAGAACAGGTAGATCGCCATCATCACGTTCTTCCACCGCGTCAGCGCATGGGCGGCCCGCAGCGGCAGCACGGCGCGCAGGCCCATGGCGATGCGGTCCACGGCCGGCAGCGAGAACATCCAGGTTGGCGACCGTTGCAGCATGGTCACTTTGGCGGCCGTCGCCGCCATCGCCGGCACCAGCGTCACCGCCGTGGCGCCGCTGCCGATCACCACCACCTGCTTGCCCGCATGGTCCAGGTCATCGGGCCATTGTTGGGGGTGCACCAGCCGGCCCTGGAACTGCGCCTGGCCGGGGTAGTCCGGCATGTAGCCCTGGTCGTAGCGGTAGTAGCCGCAGCACAGGTGCAGGAAGCGCGCCTGCATCGTGCGCACGCTGCCGTCGGGCTGGCGGATCTGCACGGTCCAGGCGGCGTCCGATGCGCGCCAGTCGGCATGCACCAGCTTCTGGCCGTAGGTGATGTGCCGCTCCAGGCCGTACTCGCGCACCGTCTCGCGCAGGTAGTCCAGGATGACCGGCGCGGCGGCAATGGACTTGCGGTCCTTCCAGGGCTTGAACCGGAAACCCAGCGTGTACATGTCCGAGTCGGACCGCACGCCGGGGTAGCGGAACAGGTCCCAGGTGCCGCCCAGCCGCTCGCGCGACTCGATGATCTCGAAGCGCCGGTCCGGGCAGCGCTGTTGCAGGTGGACCGCCGCGCTGATGCCGGAGATGCCGGCGCCGACGATCAGGACGTCGATGATTTCGGTTTGCATGCAGGCAGTTTAGGGCGCCCCTGGCAAGTCGCTTTACGGTCTGACGCCCCCGGGCGCAGCGGGCGGTGCGCGCAGGGCGGCTGGGTGACAATTCCGACCCCTTCCTGAACCGCGCCATTCGTGGCGCCCGCCCCCATGCTGGTCGTCTGCCTCGATCTCGAAGGCGTGCTCGTGCCCGAGATCTGGATTGCCTTTGCCGAGAAGACCGGCATTGCCGAGTTCCGCCGCACCACGCGCGACGAACCCGACTACGACAAGCTGATGCGCTGGCGGCTGGCGCTGCTGCGCCAGCACGGTCTGAAGCTGGCGGACATCCAGGGCGTCATTGCCGGCATGTCACCGATGCCGGGGGCGCGGACCTTCCTGGACAGCCTGCGCGAGCGGCATCAGGTCGTCATCCTGTCGGACACCTTCTACGAGTTCGCCGACCCGCTGATGCGCCAGCTCGGCCGCCCCACGCTGTTCTGCCACCGGCTGCTGGTCGATGGCGACGGCTTCGTCGCCGACTACCGCCTGCGCCAGCCGGAGCAGAAGAAGCGCGCCGTCCAGGCCCTTCAGGGCTTGAGCTTCCGTGTCATCGCCGCCGGCGACTCCTACAACGACACCGGCATGCTGGGCGCTGCCGACGCCGGCTTCTTCATTCATCCGCCCGAGAGCATCGTCGCGCAGTTTCCGCAGTTTCCGGTCACCCACAGCTACGACGAATTGGGCGCCCACATCGCTGCGGCCGCTGCGCGGCTGGACCCGGGCGCCGCCTGACGGCGGCCTCGGCGCTCGCGGCCTCAGTCTTCGCGGCCGCCCCGGATCCGCGCATCCGTGGCCGCGCTGCGGGCCACGGCCAGCGCGATGCGCACGGCTTCCACCTGTTCGTCCAACGGCATGGGCTTGCTGCCCGGATGACGGGCCGCCTGTGAGGGCAACGGCGGCAGGTGGATGAAGCCAGCGCGCATGCCGGCACGTCGTGCGGCCGCGGCCATCAGGCCATAGAAGACCTGGTTGCAGACAAAGCTGCCGGCGCTGAAGGACAGCTCCGCCGCGATGCCCGCCCGGCCGATGTCCTGCACGATGGCCTTGACCGGCAGGCTGCTGAACCAGGCCGCGCGCCCGCCTGGCTGCACCGGCTCGTCCAGCGGCTGTCGGCCGGCGTTGTCGGCAATGCGGGCGTCCATCAGGTTGATGGCCACGCGCTCCACCGACACCGCGCTGCGGCTGCCGGCCAGGCCCAGGGCCAGCGTCACGGCCGGCCGCTGCCGGCGCAACGCCTGCCGCAGCACCGGCAGCGCATGGGCAAAGGCGCAGGGCAGGCACAGCGCCTCGACACGGGCGTCTCCCACCGTGGTGCCGTGCAACGCGCGGGCCACCTCCCAGGACGGGTTGACGGCCTCGCCGTCAAACGGCTCGAAGCCGCTCAGCAGGATGGTCGGTTCGGCAAGGGCGAGGGTCATGGTGGGTTCGGTTAGCGGTGGGCGGGGCGCAGCGCGGCCCTGTTGGCACTCATGATGCCCTCATGGCCCAGCGCGCATGCACCAGGCTGAGCAGGTGGTGCACGGGCCGGCCGGTGGCACGGCGCACCGCATCCGCATAGGGCGGCAGGTTGGTGCACTCCAGCACGATGGCTCCGATCTCCGGATGCCGCCGCAGCAGCGCCAGCGCGGCGTCCACCGTGGTGCGTTCGGCGGCGTGGGCGTCCAGCTCCGGCCGGTCCTGCAGCAGCGTCGCCACCAGCGCGCTGTCCGGGTCCAGGCCCTGCACCGGCGTGTCCGCCGCCAGGCCGGCGCCGCGCCGCAGTACGGCATCGAAGGCCGCCGCATCCACGGTGACGACGCCCGGCCGCTGCGCCGCCAGGCCCGGCACGGCCAACAGGCTGGAGCTCCACAGCGGCACCGGCAGCGCCGCCTGCAGCTGCGGCTGCCAGCGGGCCAGGAAGCCGCAACTGGTCGTCAGGGCGGCTGCACCCGCCTCAGCCAGCGCAAGCCCGGCCTCGATGAAGGGCCGCAGCAGCGCCGCATCGGCATCCCGCACCACCCGTTGCGGCGACGCGCCCGGCACGACCAGGTGGCGCACCGGCATGGCGAAGCTGCCGGCATGACCGATGTCACCCGGCCGGCGCGGAAAGCGGGTCTGCAGCATCAGCACGCCCAGGAACGGTGCGGCGCCCATGTCGTCAGCCGCAGTCCGCCTCGGCAGACCCGTCCTGCGGCGCTCGACCAGCCCGCGCGAAGCCGGCGCGTCCGGGGAACCCCCGTGGGCCGATGCCGGCATGGCCGCCTATGCTTGACGTCGCCGCCGCGCGAGCGGTCATCCTGACCAATGGAGCGTTCATGAACCCCGTCTTCCTGCTTCGCAAGACCCTGGCTGCACTGGCGATGGTCGCCGTCGGCAGCGGCGCCGCCGTGGCCCAGACCAAGTGGGACCTGCCGGCGGCCTACCCGCCGGGCAACTTCCACACCGTCAACCTGGTGGAGTTTGCCAACGATGTGGACAAGGCCTCGGGCGGCAAGCTGAAGATCACCGTCCACCCGAATGCGTCGCTGTTCAAGGCACCGGAGATCAAGCGCGCCGTGCAGGGCGGCCAGGCCCAGATCGGCGAGGTGCTGCTGGTCAACTTCCAGAACGAGTGGCAGATCTTCGGCGCCGATGGCCTGCCCTTCCTGGCCGACAGCTACGACGAGGCGGCCAAGCTGTGGAAGATCCAGAAGCCGCTGCTGGAGAAGAAGCTCGGCGAGCAGGGCATGATGGTGCTGTATGCCGTGCCCTGGCCGCCGCAGGGCGTGTACTCCAAGCGGCCGCTGAACAGCGCCGCCGACCTCAAGGGCATCAAGTGGCGTGCCTACAGCCCGGCCACCGCCCGCATTGCCGAGCTGGTGGGCGCCCAACCGGTCACGGTGCAGGCGGCCGAGGTCAGCCAGGCCTTCGCCACAGGCGTGGCCGAGAGCATGATGTCCAGCGGCTCCACCGGCGCCGATTCCAAGCTCTACGAGCATGTGAAGTACTGGTACGACACCCAGGCCTGGCTTCCCAAGAACGCCGTGCTGGTCAACCGGGCCGCGTTCAGTGCGCTCGACGCCGCCACGCAGGCTGCGGTGATGAAGGCCGGCGCCGATGCCGAGACGCGTGGCTGGGCCGCCAGCAAGAAGGCCAACGGCGACTCGCTCGACAAGCTCAAGGCGGGCGGCATGCAGATCCTTCCGCCGTCGGCGGCGCTGAAGGCCGACATGAAGAAGGTCGGCGACACCATGCTCAAGGAATGGCTCGACAAGGCCGGCCCTGAGGGCAAGGCGCTGGTCGACGGCTTCAGCCGCTGACCGGCGGCTCAGCGCCACGGCCCGGCCGCGTCAACGCACCGCATGCGCCGCGCACTCGACACGCTGTATGACGCGGCCGCCGCCCTGGCGGCCGTCTTCATGGTCGGCCTGCTGGTGATGGTGCTGCTGTCGATCCTAGGGCGTCAGCTCCACTTCCACGTCCCCGGCACCGACGCCTATGCCGGCTACATGATGGCGGCCAGCGGCTTCCTGGCGCTGGCCCATACGCTCAAGCGCGGCGAGCACATCCGCGTGACGCTGTTGCTGGGCCGGCTGCAGGGCCCAGCCCGGCGCGGGCTGGAGCTGTGGGCGCTCGCCGCAGGCGCGTTTCTGGCCGGACTCTTTGCCTACTACAGCGCACGCCTGGTCTGGCAGTCGCGGCAGTTCAACGACATCTCCACCGGCAACGACGCCACGCCGCTGTGGATACCACAGCTCGGCATGGCGCTGGGCGCATCGATCCTGCTGGTCGCGCTGCTGGACGAGCTGGTCCTGGAGTGGCAGGGCCGCCGCGTGCAAGCCGCCACCGGCGAAGCGGCCCACAACGAATGAACGACGTCGCGATCACGGCCCTGCTGGTCGTCACGCTGTTCCTGATCCTGGGCAGCGGGGTCTGGATCGGGCTGACGCTGTCCGGCGTGGCCTGGATCGGCATGCAACTGTTCAGCTCCCGCCCGGCGGGCGACGCCATGGCCGTCACCATCTGGGGCAGCGCGTCGAGCTGGACCCTGACGGCACTGCCCTTGTTCGTCTGGATGGGCGAGATCCTGTTCCGCACCCGGCTCAGCCAGGACATGTTCCGCGGCCTGGCGCCCTGGATGCAGGCCCTGCCGGGGCGGCTGCTGCATGTCAACGTGGTCGGTTGCACCATCTTCGCGGCGGTGTCGGGGTCCAGCGCGGCCACCTGCGCGACCATCGGCAAGATGAGCCTGCCGGAGCTGAAGGCCCGTGGCTACCCGGACGACATCAGCATCGGCTCGCTGGCCGGTGCCGGCACGCTCGGCCTGCTGATACCGCCGTCCATCATCATGATCGTCTACGGCGTCTCCGCCGAGGTGTCGATCGCCCAGCTGTTCATCGCCGGCGTGCTGCCGGGCCTGCTGCTGGCCCTGCTGTTCTCCGGCTGGCTGGTGGTCTGGGCCTTGCGCAACCCGGCCCTGGTGCCGCCGCGCGACGCCCGCATGTCGCTGGGCGCCAAGTTGCGCGAGTCGCGCCACCTGATCCCGGTGATTCTTCTGATCGTCGCCGTCCTGGGCAGCATCTACAGCGGCGTCGCCACGGCCACCGAGGCCGCCGGGCTGGGCGTGGTCGGCGCCCTGGTCCTGTCGGCTGCCCAGGGCTCGCTGACCTGGGCCACCTTCCGCGACTCGCTGCTGGGCGGCACGCGCCTGTACTGCATGATCGCGCTGATCCTCTCCGGCGCGGCCTTCCTGACCCTGAGCATGGGCTACATCGGCCTGCCGCGGCACCTGGCGGAGTGGATCGCAACGCTCGGGCTCAGCCAGTGGCAGCTGTTGCTGGCGCTGATGCTGTTCTACATCCTGCTGGGCTGCTTCCTGGACGGCATCAGCATGGTGGTGTTGACCATGGGCGTTCTGCTGCCCACGGTGGTCAAGGCCGGCATTGATCCGCTGTGGTTCGGCATCTTCATCGTGCTGGTGGTGGAGATGGCCCAGATCACGCCGCCGGTGGGCTTCAACCTGTTCGTGCTGCAGGGCATGACCGGCCGGGACATCGGCTGGATCGCCCGGGTCACGCTGCCCTTCTTCTGGCTGATGGTGGTGGCCGTGGCCTTGATCTATGTCTTTCCCGGCATCGTGACCTGGCTGCCACAGCAGATGCGTTAGGCAAGGTCGCCTGCCTTCCCCTGCGGAACGGCCGCGGAACGCCCCGCCGCCTACGCTTGGGCTCCATCATCATCCAAGGAGCCCGCAATGTCCCCCAGCACCCTGATCCGCCGCATCCTCATGGCCGCGGCGGCCCTCCTGCCAGCCGCGGTGACGGCGCAGGCCGCGCCCGCCACATCCCCGGCACCGGCCACCGCGGTCCGCATCAACGGCGCCGCACTCGACGATGCCGGCACCCGCACACTGCGCCAGCTGGAGACAGTCATCGGGCCGGTCGCCCCCGGCGACTACTGGTACGACGCCCGCACCGGCGCGGCCGGGGCCTGGGGCGGGCCGCTGGTGGTCTTCCTGCCGCCTGGCCTACCGCTGGGCCCGGCCCTGCCGGCCGCAGCCTCGGGCGGCGGCCAGGGCCAGCTGACCGGCGTCTTCGTCAACGGCCGCGAGCTGCATCCGGTCGATGTCCAGCGACTGCTGCCGGTGGTGGCGGTCCAGCGCGGCCGCTACTGGTGGGACGCCCAGGGCAATGTGGGCGCCGAAAACGGCGCCTGGCTGTTCAACATCTGGTGGCTGGTGCAGCAGCGCGCCCAGGCCGAGGGCAAGCCGTTCTATCACCGCACCGACCTGGCCCGCGGCAAGAGCACCTACGTCGGCAAGGGCTGTGCCGCGGTCAGCGGGCGGCTGCGCGCCAGCGACCACGACACCAGCTATTCGTACTACGTCGGCTGCTGAAGGCGCCCTGCGGCGGCAGAAAGCCCGAGCACCACAGGGCCCCAGCTGAGGCGCGCCGCTCGGCCCGGATTTGGGCCGCGACGGTCGGGCTTTTCGACCGCTGGGCCGCGACAGGCCCCGCCTAGTATCGACGCGGGCCCGTTCCACGCGCGGCTGGCCGCATCACCGCGCATGTACCGGGCCGTGGAGCGCTGCGCATGTCCGACCTGTCCCAACCCTCGTTGAGCCTGATCCCGCTGGACGTCTCGTCCCAGGCGCCCGGCGCCGCTGTTGTATCGGATACGGCCTTCGCCTGGCCATCGCCGCCGTTCGCGGCCTACCCAACGGCTGCCCCGCCGCTGCTGGCCGAGCCATGTGAGATCGAGGGCGCCAACGGCAAAGTGCACCACGGCCGTCTCAGCATGCTCGACATGGCCGGTGGCGCCATTCATCTGGTGGTGCCGCCTGCGCGGGGCACCCTGACGCTGCGCTTCAATCAGTTCCGCCGCCTGACCCTGACCACGCCGATGGCGCCCGTGGCACCAACGGACCCGGCCGACCCGCTGCTGCAGGCCCCGCCGCCACAGCACTGCAAACTGACCTGGGCCGACGGCAGCAGCAGCGACTGGGCCACCATCGGCGCGGTCGAGCACCAGGCCGGCTGGTTCCTCTTTCCGGTTTCAGGCGACGACGGTCGCGTGTACCGCAGCTTCGTGCCCCACGGCGCCGCCACCCAGGTCGACATCGGTCCGCGCATCGGCCAGGTGCTGGTGGCGCAGAAGGCCGCCACCGAGGCCCAGGTCGATGCCGCGATGGCCGAGCAGCAGGCGTTGCGCAGCCGCAAGCTGGGCCAGATCCTGATCGACCAGCAGATCGTCACGCCCGAGCAGCTCACGCTGGCCATCGACCAGCAGGCCCGCCTGCCGATGATCCGCATCGGCGAGGCCTTGCTGGCGCTGGGCTTCGTCGCAAACGATCAGCTGGCCGCCGCGCTGGCGCAACAGCAGTCGGACCGCAGCGTGCCCTTGGGCGAGCTGCTGGTGCGCCGCGGCGATATCACGCGTGAAGACCTGCAGACGGCGCTGGCACGCAAGATGGGCTATCCGATCGTCGACGTCCTGGCCTTCCAGACCGAAGCCGAGGCCATCGCCCGGGTGCCGCTGGCGGTGGCGCGGCGCCTGCCGGCGCTGCCACTGATGATGCGGCGCAGCCGCGTGGTGGTGGCGCTGGAGGACCCGTCGTCGCGCTCAGCCATCGACGAGCTGGAGTTCACCGCGCAATGCAAGGTGGTGCCGGTGCTGGCCCGGGCCGGCACGCTGGCCCATGCCGTCGACAAGGCCTACCAGAAGCATGGCCACGAGACCTGGCAGGGCTCGGGCGAGCTGGGTGTGCTGATGCCGCCGGACTTCGAGGGCGAGTCGGCCAACAAGCTGCTGGCCGGGCTGGAGCAGCAGGCCGGCGCCGACGGCAGCGGCGAAGACAGCGCCATCGAGCAGAGCGACAACCAGCTGGTGCGCCTGATCAACTCGATGATCCAGGAGGCGCAGGCCCAGGGCGTCAGCGACATCCACATCGAATGCCAGCCGGGGCGCGAGAAGGTGCGCATCCGCTTCCGCAAGGACGGCGTGCTGCGGCCCTACATGGAACTGCCACCCAGCCATCGCCAGGCCATGGTGGCGCGCATCAAGATCATGTGCGACCTGGACATCTCCGAGCGCCGCAAGCCCCAGGACGGCAAGATCAGCTTCAGCAAGTTCGTCACCGGCAACAAGCTCGAGCTGCGGGTGGCCACCATACCGACGACCCACAACTGCGAAGACGTGGTGATGCGGCTGCTGGCGTCGGCCAAGACCATCCCGCTGGACCAGATGGGCCTGGCGCCCACCGTCCTGAAGCGCCTGCAGGCGGTGATCGCGCGGCCCTATGGCATGGTGCTGTGCGTCGGCCCCACCGGCAGCGGCAAGACCACCACGCTGCATGCCGCACTCGGCGCCATCAACACGCCGGACCGCAAGATCTGGACCGCCGAGGACCCGGTGGAGATCACCCAGGCCGGCCTGCGCCAGGTCCAGGTCAACCCCAAGATCGACTTCACCTTCGCCAAAGCGCTGCGCGCCTTCCTGCGCGCCGACCCGGACGTGGTGATGATCGGCGAGATCCGCGACAAGGAAACGGCGCAGATGGCCATCGAGGCCTCGCTGACCGGGCACATGGTGATGTCCACGCTGCACACCAACAGCGCACCGGAGACGGTGACGCGGCTGCTGGACATGGGCATGGACCCTTTCAACTTCGCCGACTCGCTGCTCGCCGTGCTGGCCCAGCGCCTGGCGCGGCGTCTGTGCAAGCACTGCAAGACCGAGACACCGGCGACCGAGGAGCAGGTGCAGGAGTGGCTGGCCGACTGGCTGCACCCGTTCCATGACCGCGCCGCCGCGCCGCAGGCGGACGACGTGCTGGCCGACTGGGTGGCGCGCTTCGGCGTCCAGGGCCGCCTGATGCATCGCCACGCACCGGGCTGCCCCCAGTGCGGCAACTCCGGCTTTGCCGGCCGGGTGGGTCTGCACGAGCTGATGACGGTCAACCGCGACCTGCGGCACCTGATCCAGACCGGCGCGCGCGCCGACGACCTGCAGAAATGCGCCATGTCCGACAGCATGCGCACGCTGCGCCAGGACGGCATCGAGAAGATGCTGGCCGGCCTGACCACGATCGAGGAAGTGCGCTCGGCCAGCAACGCCTGAGAAGGCCCTCGGGGCCGGGCCGCTGTCAATGGACACCGGGCCGCCCCCTGCGGTACAACCGCGGCATGTCGACCGAGCCCAATGCCGCGGCGCCGGCAGCCACGCTGCCACCGTCCAGCCCGCTGGTTCCGTTGCGACCACTGGCCTGGCGCGACCCGATGCGCTGGCTTCGTGCCGGCTGGCAGGACTTTCGGCGCAGCCCGCGCATTGGCCTGTTCTATGGCGGCTGCTTCATGGCCATGGGCTGGGCGCTCCTGAGAGTCTTCGAGCATGCGCCGGTCTACACCCTGGCCCTGGCGGCGGGATTCCTGCTGACCGGCCCCTTCCTGTGCCTGGGGCTGTACCAGGTCAGCCGCCGCCTGGAGCGGGGCGAGACGCCGCGCCTGGGCGACTCGCTGCTGGCCTGGCGGCGCCACACCGGCCACTTGGCGATCTTCGGCTTCGTGCTGCTGGTGCTGGAGCTGCTGTGGAGCCGCAGCACGCTGGTCATCTTCGCGCTCAGCTTCCGCGGCATGCCGGACTTCAAGGGCTCGCTGCTGGCGCTGCTGAACCCGGCCAATGCCACTTTCATCGTCACCTGGGCAGTTGTCGGCGCGGTCTTCGCGACGCTGATCTTCGCCATCAGCGTCATCTCCATCCCGATGCTGCTGGACCGCCAGACGGATGCCATCACGGCCGCGCTGACCAGCATCCGGCTGGTGCTGCACCAGCCCGGCGTGATGCTGGGCTGGGCCGCGCTGATCGCCGGCATCACCGGCGTCGCGATGCTGCCGGGCTTCGCCGGTTTGCTTCTGGCCGCGCCGGTGCTGGGGCATGCCAGCTGGCATGCCTATCGGGCCGCGGTCGAGTCTGAGCCGGCGGCATGATCCTCGCTGGGCCCACAGCCTCGGCCATGACCCGGCTGGCGCCCCTGGACTGGAGCGCCCTGCACCACTACGAGTGGCTGCAGGTGCCGGTATGGGTTTTCGAGCCGCTCGACCCGCGCATGCACTGGGCCAATGCGGCTGGCCTGCAGTTCTGGCGGGCGGGTTCGGTCGACGAGCTGCGGGCACGCGACTTCAGCGACATCACCGCGGCGTCACGGCAGCGGCTGCTGGCATCGATGCAGTTGCATGCCCAAGGCGAGCTGGTGCGCGAGACCTGGACGATGTACCCGCGCGGCGACCCCATGACCACCATCCTGGTGTCG
>JBJXHB010000541.1:0-18913 GCA_046160725.1 Aquabacterium sp. | reverse complement strand
GGCGTGGATGCCGCCGATGCCGCGGCCGAGACCCCGGGCACGGCCGAGCGCCGGCAGATCACCGTGATGTTCTGCGACCTGGTGGGCTCCACCGCGCTGTCGCAGCGGCTGGACCCGGAGGACCTGCGCAACCTGATGCAGCGCTACCAGCAGACCTGCGGCGCGGTCATCGAGCGCCAGCGTGGCACGGTGGCGCAGTACCTGGGCGACGGGCTGATGGTGTACTTCGGCTGGCCCCGTGCCTACGAGGACGATGCCCAGCGCGCGGTGGCGGCGGCTCTGCAGCTGGTGGACGCGGTCAAGACCATTGCCTCGGCGCAGCCCCTGCAGGTGCGCATCGGCCTGGCCACCGGCCCGGTCGTGGTGGGGCAGGGTGCCGGCTCAGGCGACGCCAGCAGCCCGCGCCTGGCAGTGGGCGAAACGCCCAACCTGGCGGCGCGGGTGCAGGGCCTGGCCGAGCCCGACCAGGTGCTGGCCGCTGCGGCCACCTGGCGGCTGCTGGGCGGCGCCTTCGACGGGCAGGACCTGGGCGAGCACCGTCTCAAGGGCATCGATGCGCCGGTGGGCGTGTTCCGCGTGCTGGGCGAAAGCGCCGCCGAGGGCCGCTTTGCCGCGGCCCATGGCGCCGGCCTGACGCCGATGATCAACCGCGAGCTGGAGCTGTCGCTGCTGCGCGACCGCTGGGCGCGGGTATGCGATGGCCAGGGCCAGGCCGTGCTGCTGGTGGGCGAGCCGGGCATCGGCAAGTGCCGCGTACTGGCCGAGCTGTGCGACATGGTCCGCCCGGACAGCCTGCTGTTGCGCGTGCAGTGCTCCGAGCAGCATGCCAACACGGCCTTCCACCCGCTGGCGGTGCAGCTGTTGCGCGCGGCTGGCATCGAGCGCGATGACGCGGCGGCGCTGCGCTACGGCAAGCTGGAGGCGCTGCTGGAGCGGCACGGCATGGCGGTGCCCCGGCATGCGCCGTACTTCGCGGCCTTGCTGTCCCTGCCGGCGGGCCACTACCCGCCGCTGCAGGCCAGCCCGGCGAAGGTGCGCACCGAGACCATCGACGCCTTCGTGCAGTGGGTGCTGGACGCGGCGCGCCAGCGGCCGGTGCTGGTGCTGCTGGAAGACCTGCACTGGATGGACCCCACCACGCTGCAGTGGGTGGACGCGCTGATGGCCACGCTGCGCCGCGCGCCGGTGCTGCTGGTGATGACCTCGCGCACCTCGCTGGCCGGGCGCTGGTCGGCGCAGACCTGGGTCACCACGCTGGGCATGGTCGGGCTGAACCGCGAGCACAGCATGGCGCTGGCCGGTGCGGTCGCGCTGGCCCACGGCCTTCAGGATCGGCTGGTGCAGCGCATCGTCGAGCACACCGACGGCGTGCCGTTGTTCCTGGAGGAGCTGACGCGCGCCCTGGCCGAGCGCGCCGCCGCGAGCGGGCCGGAGGCGGCCGAGGCGATCGAGATCCCGTCCACGCTCAAGGCGTCGCTGACGGCCCGGCTGGACCAATTGGGCGCTGCCCGCCGCGCGCTGCAGTTCGGCGCCTTGCTCGGCCGGCAATTCCGGCTGGACGTGCTCCAGGCGCTGCTGGGCGGAGACGCCGCGCAGCTGGTGGCGGGCCTGGACCAGGGCATCGCCGCCGGCCTGCTCAGCCGCAGCGGCATGGACGGCGATGCGGTCTACACGTTTCATCATGCGCTGATCCAGGACGCGGCCTACGACTCGATGCTCAAGAGCGAGCGCAGGGCCCTGCACGTGCGTGCTGCCGACCTGCTCAAGGCCATGCCCGGCGACGGCGGCGAGACCGAGCCGGAGCTGCTGGCGCGCCACTACAGCGCGGGCGAGGCCTGGGACCAGGCGGTCGCGCTGTGGCTGAGGGCCGGCCAGGCGGCCTGGGCGCGCGGCGCGGCGCAGGAGGCCATCGCGCACCTGGAGGCCGGCATCGCGGCGGTGTCGAAAGTCAGCCCGCCTGCCCTGCGCGACGGGCTGGAGCTGGGCCTGCAGTCGACCCTGGGTGTGGTGTGGTTTGCCGCCCGCAGTTACGGCGCGCCCCAGGCCCAGGCCGCGCTGGAGCGGGCGGCGGCCCTTTGCGAGCGCATTGCCAGCCCGGCGATGAAGGTGCCCGTGCTGCTGGGCGCCGGCACCTTCCAGGTGATGCGGGGCGATACCCGTGCCGGCTATGACATCTTTATACAGGTTGCCCGTGAAGCCGAGGCGGCCGGCGAACCTCGGTTGCAACTGGCGGCGCAGGCAGTGCGCGTCTGGTCTTGCAGCACCCTGGGCTTGCATGCCGACGCGGTGCGTGCCTCCGATGCCGTGCGGGCCCTGGCCGCCGCCAGCGGCGCCGCTGGCCCGACCCGCCTGGGCGCGGCTGACCCGCGTGTGCTCAGCGAGTGCTTCAGTGCCGTGTCGCAGTGGTCCATGGGCCAGGTGGACGCGGCGCGGGCCGGCGCGGAGAACCTGCTGGCGCTGGCGCGCACGCTGGACTCCTACAGCCTGGCCTATACGCTTTGCTTCGCGGCGCTGCCGGTCATCGAGTACTGCGGCGATGTCGAGCGCGTGCTGGAGCTGACCGAGGAGGGCCTGGCCATGGCGGTCGAGCTGGGCTATCCCTTCCTGGAGGTCTCGGCGCTGATCCGGCGCGCCAAGGCGCTGTCCGAATCCGGCCTGCCCACGCATGCCCTGACGATGATGGACGAGGGCCTGTCGCGCATCGAGGCCATGGGTGTGGGTTACGGCCGCCCGGTCTTCCTGTCCTGGCGGGCGCAGATGCAGCTGGCCCTGGGCGACGTCGGTGGTGCGCAGTTGACCGTGGCCCAGGCGCTGGGGCGGCTGGCGCAGTCCGGCAATGCGGCATCGGCTGCCGAGGTGCTGCTGACGGAAGGCAGGGTCCTGCTGGCCCATGGCGGCGAGCAGCGGCAGCTGGCCCGCGCGTCGTTCCAGGCAGCGATGGATGAGGCCGCCGCCCAGGGTGCGGCATCCTGGCGGCTGCGTGCCGGCATCGAGCTGGCCTGCATGCAGGCCCAGGACGAGGGGCCGCGGGCGGGCCTGGACCTGCTGGCGCCGCTGGCCGCCGCCGTGAAAGGTGGGCGTGGCAGCCGTGACGTGGACACCGCAGACCGGCTGCTCAGGCAATGGGCGGCCGATGTGGCGTCACCCGTGGCCCCATGACCGCCGGCTGCGACCGACGATGCATTGATATCGAATTGTTGATACACGCGACATGAACAACCAGAACTTTCCGGCCGCTGCCGTGCCGTCGATGATCCAGGCACTCGGCTTCGATGACGAGATGGCGCGCCTGCGCCGGGCCATCGCCGACTGGTCCGGTTCGGCCGACCCGGAGATGCGGGCCTTCCTGGCCTGGCAGTTCGAGGCCGGGTCCAAGTACTTCCGGCCGCTGACCCTGTTTGCCTGCCACCGCGCCGTGGCCGGCACGCCCATCACGCGCGGGCTGATCCACGCCGCGCTGGCGGTGGAGATGTTCCACAACATGACGCTGATCGTCGACGACATCCTCGACAAGAGCCCGCAGCGTCGCGGCAAGCCGACGCTGCACACCCAGTTCGGCGAGCTGCAGGCGCTGATGTGCTCGGGCTGGATCGTGGCCGACGGCTACGACATCGTCACCGACCCGCGCGCCTACGAGCCGGGCGAGTTCGACCCTCAGGTGGTGCGGCTGAACGTGCGGCTGTTGTCGGAGCTGGTCAAGCGGCTCGGCGCGGCCGAGGTCATGCAGTGGCGCCTGCGCCGCCAGCCGCTGGGCGTGGAGGACTGGCGCCGCATCGCCGGCGAGGACACGGGCTCGATGTTCGAGGTCTGCGCCTGCCTGGGCACGCGCAGCGAGCGCCTGCGCCGCTACGGCGCGCTGCTGGGCATGCTGTACCACGGCTGCGACGACGTGGGCGACGTGCGCGGCGCGGTCGCCCTGGGCGGCGGCGGCGTGGAGGACCTGCGCGACGGCATCCTCACGCTGCCGGCGGCGCTGGCCATCCGCGACCCGGCCGTGCGCGCGCTGTTCTGCAAGGCGCAACCCAGCGACGACGAACTGAAGGTACTGGCGCAGGCCAACGCGGCCCAGCTCGACGAGGCCGAGCGGCTGCTCGACGACATCGCGCAGCAGGCGGTGGACCAGGCGCGCCAACATGCCGCCGACCCCCAGACGCTGATCGCACTGGTAGAGCACACTCGGCGGCTCTCGCGCTGACCCGCGACGCCACGCCGCCAATTGAAGGAACCCACATGACGCAGCCCCCGACCTCTGTCCAGGTCGCCATTGCCGGCGGCGGCATCGCCGGCATGTCCGCAGCGCTGCGGCTGGCCCAGCGCGGCTATGCCGTCACGCTGTACGAGGAGAAGCCCTGGCTGGGTGGCAACCTGTCGTCGTACCTGGACCCCAAGACGGGCGTCTACCACGACGTGTTCCCGCACATGTTCTCGAACTTCTACGTGAACTTCTGGGACATCGCCGAGAAGGAGCTGGGCCTGACGCGCGGCGACGGCGAGAACGACGACTTCGCCGCGCGGGACAGTTTCGTCATGCAGAGCCAGCGCGACGGCATCAAGGTGTTGCGCAACGCCGCCACGCTGGACCCGCGTGCCCTGTGGGCCGACATGCAGTCCGGGTCCGCCGGCATGACGCCGTTGCAGATGTACCTTTACATGTACTCGATGTTGGACCTGGTGTCCCATCGCTTCGAGGTGCGCGGCCAGTTGGGGCAGAGCGTGAACGGCTGGATCCGCTCGCGGCCCTGCGCCACGCTGCAGGTGGCCCAGGCCCATGACACCTTGATCGAGTTCATCTGGTCGGTGCACTCGCGGGCCACGTCGGCAGCGGCCTATCGCAGCTTCTACCGTCACGCCTTCGGCAACATGGAGCCGCTGCTGTGGCTGCTGCGCGGCAGCCTGCAGGAGAAGATCATCCTGCCGCTGCAGAAGCGGCTGGAGGAGTTGGGCGTCGACGTCCGCACCAGCACCCGGGTCCACGAAATCAATCTGGACGGACCGCGCGCCATCGGCCTCACCGTCTCCGAGACCCGCTATGACGAACGCCTGCACCGCCCGGTGGTGGCCGGTAAGCCCGTGCCGGGCAAGCCCTTCGACCTGCTGATCCTGTCGGTCACGCCCGGCGCGCTGGGCCGCCTGGCGCTGCAGGGACCTGACGGCAACCGGCTGGCGACCCGGCTGCCCAAGCTGTCACACGCCGGGCGCCGGCTGCAGTCCGAGCCCATCGCCGTGCTGGACGTCTACTTCAAGCGCAAGCTGCACGGCCTGATGGCCCAGAACGTGTCGGCGATCGACTCCGACTGCTACTTCAGCTACATCGACCTGTCCCAGCTGTGGCCCCAGCTGCAGGCCGAAGGCATCACCGCGCTGACGCTGGCGGCGTCCGACTACTGGGCCCTGCCGGGCGACAACGACAAGGAAAACGGCTTTCACATGATCCAGGAGCTGAGCCGCTACGTGGGCGGCTTCCACCCGGGTCACCGCTGGGAGGACCCGGCGGCCGACATCGACTGGACGCGGACGAAGTACCGGTCCAACAAGGACGATCCCATCTTCGTCAACCAGGTCGGGACCTGGGACTACCGTCCCGAGGTGCATTACCCGGACCTGATCGAGAACGTCTACTTCGCCGGTGACTTCTGCCGCAACCCGATCGACATGGCCACGGTCGAGGCGGCGGTCAGCAGTGGTGTGCGGGCGGCGGCGGCCGTGCAGGCGCGGGCGCCGCTGGGCGAGACGGCGATCGAGGTCTTGAAGCCGCCGTTGTGGCCCCTGTGGCAGCTGGCAGCGCTGAAGATGATGCTGGCGCCGGCGGCCTATGCCGCCAAGGCCTGGTTGACAACGCGCGACCTGTCGCAGAAGCTCGGTGACGGGCACCTGGCCGAGAACGCCGCGCACGACGCGACGACGTTGATGGCCCTGCCGACGACCTACATGGGCGACATGCTGGAGACGGCCGGCGCCATGTGGGGCAGTGCGGTGGAGGCCCTGGACCCGGCGAAGATCATCGATGGCTTGAGCAGCGCGGCGGCGGCGGTGGTGAAGGCTGCTGCTGCCCCAGCGGCCGACGCTTCTGCCGCCCCAGAGGCTGGCGCCACAGGTTGACCGCGGACCGGCCGATGCCCAGGCGCTACAGCCTCGGCGACAGCCCGTCGGCCAGGGCCATGCGGTAGGCGCGCCAGCCTGGAATCAACCCGGCGAGCGCGCCGCCGGCCAGCACCGCTGCACACCACAGCCATTCGCGCGAGCCCGGCCAGCCCGATCGCAGCGTGAGTCCCCAGTGGGCCTGCACCGGGTCGGCGGCCAGCGCGACCAGCAGCTGGCAGCCTGCCAGCCCGAGCGCCACGCCGGTCGCGGCGACCAGCGTGGCCTCCAGTGCCAGCAGCAGCAGCATGCGGACCGGGCCGACACCCACGGCGCGCAGGATCGCCAGCTCACGACGGCGCTCGTTCAGCCCGGCTGCGATGGTGGCGACCAGGCCGGCCAGGCTGACCAGGGCCACCAGGGCGCTGGTCAGCAACAAGGCGCGCTCGGCCGCGCCGATGGCCTGCCACAGTTCATCCAGGGCCACACCCGGCAGCACGCCCATCAGGGGTTCGGCTTCGAAACCCTGCACCGCGCGCTGTACCGCAAACACCGCGGTGCGGGTCTTCAGGCCCAGCAGCAGTGCCGTCACGCTCTTGGGCGTGAAGTCCTGTTGCAGCGCCTGCTCGGCTGACAGCGCACTGCCCGGCAGGCGGGTGCCGGCCACCCAGTCCACATGCAGGGCCTCCATGGCCGACAGCCCGATGTGAAGCGTGCGGTCCACCGGCGTGCCGGTCGGTGCCAGGATGCCGCTGACGACGAACGGCAGCTGGTCGTGGTCATTGCCGGCGAGCAACCCGTCGCCATGCGACAGCACGATGCGCTGGCCCAGCCCATAGCCCAGGCGCCGCGCGACCTCGGCGCCAAGCACGACATCGAACATCGCATCGCGCCGGGCGTCCAGCGGCCGGCCTTGGGTGAGCTGCAGCAGGCGCTTGTCGCCGTAGCGGAAATGCTCGAAATAGCCGGGCGTGGTGGCCAGCACCGGATAGCCGCGGTGGCTGTCGCCCAGGGCCACCGGTACCGCCCAGGCCACGGCGCGATGCGCGGCGATGGCCTGCGCGCTGCTGTAGCGGATGTTGGCGCTGGCATTGCCGATTCGGAACACCGCATACAGCAGCAGTTGCGTTGGCGAGCTGCGGGCCCCGACGATCAGGTCGGTGCCCGAGACGGCCTGCGAGAAGCCAGCCCGCACGTCGGCGCGCAACCGCTCGATGCCCACCAGCAGCAGCGTGGCCAGCGCCACGGACGCGGTCACCAGCGCCAGGACGTAACGCCGGTTCCAGGCGCTGCGCGCGGCCAGGGTGAGCAACGCCGTCATGCGGTGGGCTCGGCCCGTGGCTGCCGGGCGCCGGCCCGGTTCAGCGCTGACAGGTCGGCTTGGCGTGTGAAGTGCGCGGCCAGCCGGGCGTCATGGCTGACGAAGAGCAGGGCACTGCCGGCGTCACGGCAGCTGCCCAGCAGCAGGGCCATGAAGTCCTCGCGCAGCGCCTCGTCCAGCGCCGAGGTCGGCTCGTCGGCGATCACCAGCGCTGGCCGGCCGATCAGGGCGCGGGCCGCGGCCACACGCTGCTGCTGTCCCACCGACAGCTCGGCTGCCGGGCGCGTCCACAACGCCGGCGGCAGCTGCATGCGTTGCAGCAGCTCGGCCGCGCCATCGCGGGCCGCTCGGCCGCCGGCCCGCTGCCGCCGCGGCGGGCAGAAGCGGCAGGGCAGCAGCACGTTGTCCAGCACCGACAGATAGGCCAGAAGGTTGAACTGCTGGAACACATAGCCCACCTGTTCGGCGCGCCAGGCATCCCGCCGTGCTGGCCCCATGCCGGCCCAGTCGCGGCCGGCCAGGCTGACCATGCCGGGGCCGGCCGCCAGCACGCCGGCGGCCAGCGACAGCAGCGTGCTCTTGCCACTGCCGCTGGGCCCGCGCATGAACAGGTGCTCGCCCGGCTGCAGGTCCAGCCTGTCGATGTCCAGCAGCGTCTCGCCACCTGCGTAGCCAAACCGCAGCGCCTGGATGCGCAGCAGCGGCGCCGCGGCGACCTTGACCGGGCCGTCGGCGGACGATGCGGTGGGTGGCGGGGTGTCGGCCATGCAATGGGTTCGGGTTGGCGACGGGAGCATGCCAGAACGCCCGCGCACCGCGCCTGCGCGCCTTGTATCGACCTCCTTCCGCGCCCTTGCCGTCTGTGGCCCGCACGGATAATCAATGGTTTTCCAAGCTGGATGGACCACAGTGAAACCACTTCGATGGATGGCCGCAGCCGCCGCGCTGTTGCTGGCCGGCGGTGCGCAGGCCCAGCAGACCGTCACCGCCATCTGTTCCACCGACCAGGGCTGGTGCGAGCTGGCGGCGCGGGAGTTCCAGTCCGCCACCGGCATCCGGGTGCTGCAGACCCGCAAGGCGACGGGCGAGGCACTGGCCCAGCTTCGGGCCGAGGCGGCCAACCCCAAGACCGACCTCTGGTGGGGCGGCACCGGTGACCCGTTCCTGCAGGCCGCCGAGATTGGCCTGCTGGAGGCCTATCGGCCGGCCTACATCAACGACCTGCATGGCTGGGCTGTGCGCCAGTACGCCATGAGCGGCAACATGGTCGGCGGCTTCTACACCAGTGCGATCGGCTTCGGCTGGAACGAGGACGTGCTGAAGAAGAAGAAGCTGCCGGCGCCAAAGTGCTGGGCCGACCTGGTCGACCCGAAGTACAAGGGCGAGGTCGAGACGTCGCACCCGGCCAGCAGCGGCACGGCCTACACCATCCTGGCCGGACTGGTGCAGCTGATGGGCGAGGACAAGGCCTTCGACTATCTCAAGAAGCTGCACCGCAACGTCACGCAGTACACCCGCAGCGGCCAGGCCCAGGCCAAGAGCGTGGCCAAGGGCGAGGTCGGCATCGGCATCAGCTTCATCTTCGGTTTCGAGAACGAGCGGCACCAGGGCTTCCAGCAGGTGAAGTGGGCCGCACCTTGCGAGGGCACCAGCTACGAGATCGGTGGCATCGCGATGGTCAAGGGTGGGCGCGGCAAGGAAGCCGCGCAGAAGTACTACGACTTCCTGATGAGCCCGGCCGGCCAGGGTGCCGGCGCGCGCGCCAACGCCTTGCAGGTGCCGACCAACAAGACCTTCAAGCCGGACCCGCGCATCCCGCCGATCGACGACGTACGCCTGATCAAGTACGACTTCGAGAAGTACGGCCGAGCGGCCGAGCGCCGGCGGTTGATCGAGCGCTGGGAGAAGGAAGTCAACGCGCTGCCGCGCTAGTCTGGGCCCGGCCTGCGAAGGCCGGCCCTTGAATTCCAAGCCAAGCGCCCCGATGTCATGGCGCGCCCGGTGTCGGGCGAGCGCCCGCTTTTAAACCCAACCAACCTGCATCCATTGCCATGACCAAGCAGACCCATGCCTTCCAGGCCGAGGTCCAGCAGATCCTGCACCTCGTCACCCACTCCCTGTATTCGAACAAGGAGATCTTTCTGCGCGAGCTGATCTCCAACGCCTCGGACGCCTGCGACAAGCTGCGCTACCTGGCCCTGGACGATGCGGCTCTGCTGGAAGGTGCGCCGAACCTGGAGGTCCGGGTCTGGTTCGACGCCGAGGCCAAGACATTGACCATCCGCGACAACGGCATTGGCATGTCGGCAGAGGAGGCGGTGGCCAACCTGGGCACCATCGCCCGCAGCGGCACGCGCGAGTTCGCGGCCCGTCTCGCCGGTGACCAGAAGAAGGACGCCGGGCTGATCGGCCAGTTCGGCGTGGGCTTCTATTCCGGCTTTATCGTCGCCGACCGGATCGTGGTCGAGACCCGCCGAGCCGGTGCCGCTGCCGACGCCGCTGTGCGTTGGACCAGCGCCGGCACCGGCGAGTACGAGCTGGAGACCATCAACCGCGGCGAGCGTGGCACCGACGTCATCCTGCACCTGAAGGAAGAGGACGCCGGCGAATACCTGACAGCCTGGAAGCTGCGCTCGATCATCTCCAAGTATTCCGACCACATCTCGCTGCCGGTGCAGATGCGCAAGGAGAAGTGGGACGAGGAGCAGAAGAAGCAGGTGCCCACCGACGAGTGGGAGCCGGTCAACAAGGCGGCCGCGCTGTGGACCCGGGCCAAGAGCGACATCACCGACCAGCAGTACCAGGACTTCTACAAGCAGATCAGCTACGACACCGAGGCGCCGCTGGCCTATACGCACAACCGCGTGGAGGGTCGCAGCGAGTACACCCAGCTGCTGTACATCCCGGCCAAGGCGCCCTACGACCTGTGGAACCGCGACCGCCGCGGCGGCGTCAAGCTGTATGTGCGGCGCGTGTTCATCATGGACGATGCCAAGGACCTGATGCCGGCCTACCTGCGCTTCGTCAAGGGCGTGATCGACTCGTCGGACCTGCCCCTGAACGTCAGCCGAGAGCTCCTGCAGGAAAGCCGCGACGTCAAGGCCATCCGCGAGGGCAGTGCCAAGCGTGTGCTGTCCATGCTGGAGGGCCTGGCCGACAGCGAGGACGTGGCCGAGCGCGACCGGTATGCCGCGTTCTGGAAGGAGTTCGGCGCGGTGATCAAGGAGGGTGTGGGCGAGGACTTCGCCAACCGCGAGCGGCTGGCCAAGCTGCTGCGGTTCGCCTCCACACAGGCCGACGAGGGCGTCTCACTGGAGGACTACCGCAAGCGCATGAAGGAGGGTCAGGAGGCCATCTACGTCATCACCGCCGACAGCCTGGCCGCGGCCAAGGCCAGCCCGCAGCTGGAGATCTTCCGCAAGAAGGGCATCGAGGTCCTGCTGCTGGCCGACCGCGTCGATGAGTGGTTGCTGGCGCATCTGAACGAATACGAGGGCCATCCGCTGCAGAGCGTGGCCAAGGGCGCCGTCGACCTCGGCAAGCTGCAGGACGAGGACGAGAAGAAGCAGGCCGAGGCGGTCGCCGAGAGCTTCAAGCCGACGCTGGAGAAGCTGTCGACGACGCTCAAGGACCGGGCCAAGTCCGTGCGCGCCACGGCACGGCTGGTCGACTCACCGGCCTGCATCGTGGTCGACGAGGGCGACATGAGCAGCCACCTGGCGCGCATGCTCAAGGCCAGCGGCCAGGACGCGCCACGGACCCAGCCCATCCTGGAGGTGAACCCGGAGCATGCGCTGGTCAAGCGGCTGGCCGCCAGCGAGGCGGGCTTCGACGACCTGGCGCACATCCTGTTCGACCAGGCCCTGCTGGCCGAGGGCGGCACGCTGGAAGACCCGGCGGCCTATGTGCAGCGCGTGACGCGCCTGCTCAGCGTGTAACGCGATCGGGCGACCTCGCGGCCTCAGAGGTTGTGAAGCATTCCGGCGCGCCCGAGCGGGTGTGGCGGAATGCTTCACAAGCGCTCATGCGTCGAAGCCCGGCCGTAGTGGGTCTTCGGCCATGGCTGCGAGTTGCTCGCGCAGTTGCGTGGTCTGTTGGCCCCAGTAGCCGGCGCCGCCGAACCAGGGAAAGGCGGCCGGGAACGCCGGGTCGTCGAAGCGCTCGGCCAGCCAGGCGCTGTGGTGGATCATGCGCAGGGTGCGCAGCGGCTCGATCAGCGCCAGTTCCCGGCGGTCGAAGTCGCGGATCGACTGATAGCCCGCCAGCACATCGGCCAGCTGCGACTGCATGGCCTCGCGGGGGCCGGACAGGAACATCCACAGGTCCTGCACGGCCGGGCCCATGGCCGCGTCGTCCAGGTCGACCACATGCGGGCCTTCATCGCGCCACAGGATATTGCCGCGATGGGCGTCGCCGTGCAGGCGCAAGGTCTGCAGGCCGTTGATGGCGGCGAGCGCGCTTTCGGCGGCCGCGACCGCGTCACGCGACACTGCGCGCCAGCCGTCCAGCTGCCCGGGAGGCACTGCGTCCAGCGCCTCCAGCCGCTGCAGGCGGGCCGTGCCGAAGGTCTGCGCATCGATGCTCAGGCGGTGCCGGAACGGCCGCCGGGCGCCGACGTTGTGCAGGCGCGCGATGAATCGGCCCAGCCAGCGCAGCGTGTCCGGGTCGTCCATCTCCGGTCCGCGGCCGCCCACCCGCGGCTGCACCGCGAACCAGAAGGCGATGCCGTCGATCTCGGCCAGTGCCAGTGTGGCCGCGCTGTCGCCGAGCGAGAGCGGCGCGACCACCGGCACGTCCTCGGCCTGGGCCTCCAGCGCCAGCGCATGCTCCTCCTGGATCTGGGCATCGGACCACCGGCCAGGTCGGTAGAACTTGGCCACGACCGCGCGGCCGTCCTCCAGGAAGACCTGAAACACCCGGTTCTCATAGCTGTTGAGCTGCAGCAGACGGCCGTCGCCGCGCAGGCCGACGGTATCCAGGGCATCCAGCACCGCCTGGGGCGTCAGGGCATCGAACGGGTGGCCGGTCATGGCCGGCAGTGTCGCCGCTGCAGGCCTGGGCCGGCCAGGCGTCAATGCCGGGCGGCGACGCGCGGCTCGGCGGGCTCCGACGGCGGGTCCACCGCCGGCATGCCGCCGTCCTGGACGTCCAGCCCACGCGTCATGCCGCCAAGCGACCCGAACTCGCTGTTGCCGTTGTCGGCGCGGCTCTCGTTGGCGAAGAACGAGTCGTGGAAGAAGCCGGAGTCCTGCCACAGCGCACCGCGTGCGCGGCGTCGGCTGGCGACCGCCGTGCTGAGGGAATCACGGGCCTGATGGACGGCAGGCTGTGGGCCGCGGGCATTGGCCGATGTGTGCGGCACCAGCAGCTGCAGCTCCGGGATCGACGGCAGATGGTCCACCGGGCATCGCAGGTATCGAACGCGGCAGGCACCCAGCACCGCCTGCTTGATCTGCAGGGACCGCCGCTGCGCGCCGCCGCGATCCATGTCCAGGTCGATGGCGGCCAGCACCCGGCCGTTGGCGCTGCAGATGGCGAAGGTGACGTGCGTCGCGCCGAGCAACTCATACCAGTAGCGCACCTGCTGCGGGTCGGTCGGCTGGCAAAAGCGGACCAGCGGCAGCTTCGACAGCACGATGTGGTGCGGCAGCGCCTCGCGCAGTTGCCGGTAGACCCGACGCTCGTCGGTCGAGAACACCGGCCGCGCTGACAGGTTCCACTCGGTGGGCAGTGGCTTGGACGCTGGCTTGCGCGGGCGCAATGCCAGCCAGACCAGCGCGGGTACCAGGACGGCTACCGACACCAGCGCGATGATCCAGGGAAGTGTCTGCAGCATGTGCCCGCCGCGGCCAGAAGGGGCGCGCGACTCGTTGACACGAATATTAACGGCTAGCCCTTGGCGACTGACATCCCCTGCTTCGGGGTTGATCCCTGAACCCTAGGGTAAACGACAGGGCTCCGGCACATGCCGATCAATGGGGCGTGGGCGCCTCGCCATCAACCAGCACCTTGCGGATGTCGCTCAAGGTGTCCATGACCCGATGCGCTGCCTGGTTCTGCCACTTCATCTGATAGTCGATCTCGGCCGCGCCCTTCTCGATCAGCGCCTCGACCTGAGTGGCGATGGTGTCGGGTGGCAACTTCAGTATGGCCTCGCAATCCGGTCCGTCCCGGTGGATGCGTGCGCCGGCCATGGCGGCAATCTTGAGCATCACCTTGTTCTCGCTCAGCGCATGTACGAGGAAGGAAGTGACATGCCGGTTGCGCGCCTGCAGCGTGGCGCGCTCGAACAGCTGTGAACCGAAGCCTCGACCCCGATAGGCCTCCAGGACCGAGACGCCGAACTCGGCCTGCAGGTCCTGATCGGGCTCGCCGTGGTCGGGATAGGCGAGGTGGGCCAGGGCGGCCAGGTCGAGCCGACGGTTGAAAATGCCGAACACCTCGTCACGGTCAAAATCAAGGCCGTCGACATAGCGGCTGATCTGGTCGTCGCTGGCCACGAAACCGAACCGCAGGTAGCGATCATCGGGCTGCAGTGCCTGTAGGTGAGCACGGACTTTCTCCCGATGCCTTGCAGTAAGGGACCGGATTGGGATCCAAGGGCGCGGTGGTTCGGCGGTGGTGTCTTGAGGCGAATCGGGACAGGTCATGATGAGCCAGTGTTAACCCTGATTCTGAGGGCGTCGGTGCCGGGAAATTGGGGACGTGCCCCCAAAGTCGGCTTTGCGACTGGGTGCAGGGCCAGGCTGACGACACATCCGTTTGCCGCCTATAATCTTCGGCTCACCCGCTGACGGCGGGGGACTGCAGGCCCGCTTGGTATCCACCTTGACGGCGCCGGCCCGGCGAGACTGCCATCTGAAGCAGTGCCGCCGTGGCCCGCAAGTCGAACAGCCGTTCTATTCCCGGATCGGATGCCTGCCACTGTGGCGGGTGCTGGCCCGGTTTTCGTCAGAGAGACCCTCATGAAGACCTTCAGCGCCAAGCCGGCCGAAGTGAAGCACGAGTGGTTTGTGCTTGATGCCCAGGACAAGGTACTCGGACGCGTCGCCAGCGAAGTGGCGCTCCGGTTGCGTGGCAAGCACAAGGCCATTTACACGCCTCACGTCGACACCGGTGACTTCATCATCGTCGTCAATGCGGCCGGCATCCGGGTGACCGGTGCCAAGCCCGACCAGAAAATGTATTACCGCCACACGGGCTATCCCGGTGGCATCCGCAGCATCAACTTCAAGGATATGCAGGCCAAGCACCCCGGCCGCGCCCTGGAGAAGGCTGTCAAGGGCATGCTGCCCAAGGGCCCGCTGGGCTACGCGATGATCAAGAAGCTGAAGGTCTATGCCGGTGCCGAGCACCCGCATGCCGCCCAGCAACCCAAGACGCTGGACATCTAAGGAGCGGCGATGATCGGCAACTGGAACTACGGCACTGGGCGACGCAAGTCGTCGGTGGCTCGCGTCTTCATCAAGAAGGGCGATGGCAAGATCACCGTCAACGGACGCCCGGTGGACGAATACTTCGGCCGCCAGACTTCCATCATGGTGGTGCGCCAACCCCTGGTCCTGACACAGAACGACCAGGCCTTTGACGTCAAAGTCAATGTGCGCGGCGGCGGCGAGTCTGGCCAGGCCGGTGCGGTGCGACATGGCATCACCCGGGCCTTGATCGACTATGACGCGGCACTGAAGCCTGATCTGAGCCGGGCCGGCTTCGTCACCCGCGATGCCCGCGAGGTGGAGCGCAAGAAGGTCGGCCTGCACGGCGCCCGGCGGCGCAAGCAGTTCAGCAAGCGCTGATGTTGGAGGCGGGGTCGCCCGTTGTGGGCGGCCTGCCGTGTGGTCCGGCGGCGATACCCGGATGGGGTGTTGCCGCAGGACTGCAACGCAGCCCATTCGCCATGCGCTGGAAACTCCTACGCCGTCGCTTCTCGGCCAGTGCGCCGAGAATGATCGTGCGCAGCCACTTGCCTTGGCCCCTGCGCTGGGTGGTCATTGCACTGGTGTTCGGCTTCTCGGCGTCGGTTGCGCTGTGGGCTTTCGAACTCGGCAAGGACATCGCCGGGCTGGATCGCGATGCGAAAGAAGAGCTGGCACAGCTGCGGCAGCAAGCTGCCGTGCTCAAGTCCGAGCACGAAAAGGCGCTGGCCGTCGCCCATACGGCCGAGAGCCTGTTGAAGACGGAGCGCGCGGCCCAGGAGCGCCTGGCGCAGCAACTGCGCGAGACCGAGGCGGCCAACCTGACGCTGAAAGAGGACCTGGGGTTCTTTGAACGGCTGATGCCCAGCCCGACCGGTGAGGGCCTTGCCGTCCGGGCGCTGCATGCCCAGGCGCAGGGTCCGGGACAACTGCGCTATCAGATGCTGTTGATGCAGAGCGGCAAGGCGACGTCTGAGTTCAGCGGGCGCTACGAGCTGACGCTGGGCGGCACTTTGGACGGACGCCCCTGGACATTGGCGCCTGCATCCGGTGCACAACCGGTCCAGATGAAGCTCCATGCCCGCTTGGAGGGCATGATCGACCACCCCCCATCGGCCGTGGTAAAAACACTGCAGGTGAGGATCACCGACCGCAGCGGGGCCGTTCGAGCCACGCACCAGGTTCGGTTGTGAGGCCTTGCGGCCCGGCGAGACGGAGACGATGAACTTCTTCAAACGCAAGTCACCACCGGCCATTCGCAGCCTGGTTGGCGAGGGTACGTCGCTGCGCGGTGAGATCCGCTTCCATGGTGGGCTTCGGGTGGACGGCGAGGTGCATGGTGATGTGCTCGCCGCCGATGGCGAAGGCAGCCTGCTGGTGATCAGTGAGAAAGCCCGTGTCCATGGCAAGGTGAAGGCTGACCATGTGATCATCAACGGTCAGGTGGTTGGCCCGGTGGAGGCGCGCGAGTTGCTGGAGTTGCAGCCCAAGGCGCGCCTGACTGGCGATGTCCGCTACGAATTACTGGAGATGCATGCCGGCGCCTTGATCGATGGCGAGCTGCGTTCCCTCAAATCCCAGGAACGACCGGCGTTGAAGTTGGCGGCCTCGAAAGAGGCCTAGGCCCACCCCGTCCGCTGAACTGCATTGCACAACCCTGATCGGAGCCCGCCCATGAACGCCGTCGTCGAATCCTTCGCCACCGAGTCTGAGACCGCCGGCCCGCTGGTCTTCACTGACAGCGCCGCTGCCAAGGTTGCCGACCTGGTCGCCGAAGAGGGCAATCCCGAGCTGAAGCTGCGGGTTTTCGTCCAGGGCGGTGGTTGCTCGGGCTTCCAGTACGGCTTCACCTTCGACGAGGTGGCCAATGAGGACGACACCGCCATGTCGAAGAACGGGGTCACCTTGTTGATCGACGCGATGAGCTTGCAATACCTGATGGGCGCCGAGATCGACTACAAGGAAGACCTGCAGGGCGCGCAGTTCGTGATCAAGAACCCGAACGCGACCACCACCTGCGGCTGCGGCTCCAGCTTCTCGGCCTGATCCGGGCGTCCAGCGCCGTACCGAAGAGGGGCCGCGACGCGGCCCCTCTTCATTTGCCGGCGGCTCGCCGGAAATGCCAGCAGCACCGGTCAGGCCGGTGTGATCCTTCCCAGGATCCGGCTGCCTCGGGCACCGGTCACAGCCGGTTCGTTGCCGGGCCGGCGCAACACGCAGGATTGAGCCAGCCATGCGAAAGCGGCGGCTTCGACCTGCTGGGGTGGCAGGCCTTCATCCGCCGTTGAACCAACCGAGCCCTCGGGCCAGGCGCTGCGCAAGCGGCGGATCAGGTCCAGATTGAACGCCCCACCACCGCACACCAGCAGGCGGCTGGCCTTGGGCAGGTGCAGGCGCAACCCAACCGCAGCCACGTTTGCCGTCAAGGCGGCCAGAGTGGCCTGGACATCGACAGGCCGGCAGTCCGGCCAGCTGGCCAAGTGCCGCTCCAGCCAGCCGGCATGGAACAAATCGCGGCCGGTGCTCTTGGGTGGCACGCGATGCAGGAATGGCTCGGACTCGAAGGCAGCCAGCAGCGAAGCGTCCACCTGGCCGGTAGATGCCCATGCGCCGTCACGATCGAACGGCTCGCCGCGATGCCGCTGGCACCACAGGTCCAGCAGCATGCAACCCGGCCCGCAGTCAAAGCCGCTCACGCCATCGGCGCCATCCAGCAAGGTCAGGTTGGCGATGCCGCCGATGTTCAAGATGCCCTGGGCCAGGCCCGGACGGGCGAACAGCGCGGCATGGAACGCCGGTACCAATGGCGCGCCCTGGCCACCCGCAGCCACGTCACGCGGCCGGAAGTCGCTGACCACATCGATGCCGCTGAGCTCTGCCAATACGGCGGCGTCCAACAATTGAATGGTGTAGGGCAGGTCGTCATCGGGGCGGTGGCGGACCGTCTGGCCATGTGCGCCCAGTGCCCGGACCGCACTTGAGCGCACCGCCGCCGCAGCGCAGACCGCATCCGTTGCGCGGGCGTAGGCTTGGGCGACCAGGATGCCGGCACGTGCCGCGCGGTGCAGTTCATTGTCCGCGTGGCTGTTGAGCGCCAGCAACTCGGTGCGCAGGGACGCCGGAAACGGCTCATGCACATGGGCGTGCAACGCCATGGGTGCTCCCGCATCGCCGGGCAGCTGCACCAGGACGGCGTCCACGCCATCCATTGAAGTGCCGGACATGAGTCCGACGAACAGCTCGGTTGCGGGCATGGCACGAGGAGAGGCGCGAAGGCGGCGACAACGGCGAGCAGCCCACGTCGGGCTGTGACCCGGCGGACGCTATTCGCTGTCGCCGCGTTGGCCGACCAGCGTCTCGGCCATATCGAGTTTGGTCTTCAGCTGTGACGCCGCGGCTTCGAACCGGGGCCGCTGTGCCGGCTCCAGCGTGAGCGTCTCAGCCGCGCGCGCAATCTTCAATGGGTCCTGATGCTGGCCATTGACGCGGAACTCGAAATGCAAATGCGGACCGGTGGCCCAGCCTGTCGCGCCCACGGCACCGATGCGCTGACCCTGTTCCACACGTTGGCCCTTGCGGACGTCGACGCGGCTCAGGTGTGCATACAGCGTGCTTCGGTCACCACCGTGCTTGACCGAGACGACCTGACCGTAGCCGTTCAGCCAGCCGGCTTGCTCCACCGTGCCATCGCCCACCGCCCGCACCGCGGTGCCCGAGGGCGCCGCATAGTCCACGCCGAGGTGGGCCCGCCAGGTCTGGAAGATCGGATGGAACCGCATGGCAAAGCCCGAGGTCACCCGTGAGAACTCCAGCGGGCTGGCCAGGAACGCCCGCTTGCGGCTCTGGCCGCTGGGGTCGAAATAGGCACCCTTGCCGCTGGTGGTGTCGTTGAACCACAGCGCGCGGTACTCGCGGCCGGCATTGACGAACTCCGCCGCCAGCACCCGGCCGGTGCCTTCGTTCCAGGTGATCGGCTGGTCGTCGGCGGTCAGTGCCTCATAGACGACGCTGAAGGTGTCGCCCCGCCGCAACTGACGGTGGAAGTCGATCTCGGTCGAGAAGATGTCCACCAGCTGTGACGCGATCGCGTCGGGCAGGC
>JBJXHB010000540.1:0-3681 GCA_046160725.1 Aquabacterium sp. | reverse complement strand
CGCGCACTGTGGAGATGCACGTGGCGCGGGCACTGGCGGCGCTGGGCGCGCGCAACCGGTCCGAGGCGGTGAGCCGAGCACACCACTGGAAGCTGCTGCTGCCGTAGTACCGTAGGCACGGCCCGGCCGCGCTGCTGCCCTACCGTGGAGGGCCGCCTTTCGCCGTGACGGCGGACACCAGACGATGCGTTCCTGCGAGCCCGCGCCATCCCGGCGTGAGGCGGCACCGAACGGTCAACCGGAGTCCTTCGCCATGACAAACCAATCCCTGGAGTCCCTCACCGCCAGCGGCGCCAGCACGGTCCACTATCGGCCGGCACGGCCCACGCCCACGCTGGCCCGGGAGCTGGCCGATCTGCGCGACCCGGCATGGCTGACCGCGCCGCGTGAGCAGGCGCTGCGCTTGCGGGCCCGCGGCCGCGTGCACCGCGACACCCAGGGCCTGTGGCTGTTGCTGGGCCATGCCGACTGCCGAGCAGCGATGCAAAGCTCGCACCTGAGCCGGGACCCGCGGCAGCATGCCGGCTATGCCAAGTCGCGCCCGTTCGGCGCCGGCTCGGCGCTGGAACATGCGGCCGAGCGCTTCATGCTCTTCAACGATGCGCCGGTGCACACCCGCATGCGCCGCGCCGTGGCCGCGGCCTTCACGCCGGTGGCCACGCGCCAGATGCGCGAGACCGTGGCCGCCAGCGCACGCACCCTGGTCGATGCCTTGCCGGCAGACGGCACGCCTTTCGACTTCATGCGCGGCTTTGCCCAGCTGCTGCCGATCCGCGTGATCTGCGACATGCTGGGCGTCGAGGCGGGCGACTTCGACCAGGCCAAGGCCTGGTCCGACAGCGCCGCTTGCGTCGTGGAGCCGCTCGCCTCACGCGCCGACCGCGCCGCGGGTGCCCATGCGGTGAGCGAGCTCACGGCATTCTTGAAGGGCCAGGTGGCGCGGCGCCGCGCCGTGCCTGGCGACACCGTGCTCGACCGCATGATCGCCGCCCAGCGCGAGGACGCCGACTTCGACGATGACGAACTGCTGGCCAACCTGGTCCTGCTGTTTCTCGCCGGCCACGAGACCACCACCAACCTGCTGGGCAACGGCCTGCTCACGCTGCTGCGCCACCCCGGGACGCTCGGGACACTGCGCCAGGACCCGTCGCTGCTGCCCTCGGCGGTCGAGGAGATGATGCGCTACGAAAGCCCCATCAACATGGTGGCCCGCACCACGCTGCAGCCGTGGGCCATCGACGACATCACCGTGCCCGCTGGCGAGACCCTGTACTGCATGGTGGGCGCGGCCAACCACGACCCGGCGGTGTTTTCCGAACCGGACCGCTTCGACATCCGCCGCCATCCGAACCCGCAGTTGTCGTTTGGTGGCGGCGTGCACTACTGCGTGGGCGCGCCGCTGGCGCGCCTGGAGGCCGAACTGGGCTTCGATGCGCTGCTGCGGCGCTTTGCCACGCTTGAGCTGGCCGACGACGACGTGCTGTGGCGGCCGATGATCAACCTGCGCGGACTGCAGGCGTTGCGGCTGCGTGGTCACCAGACTTGACGCCGCAAGCGTCGCGAGCACCGGTCGGCCGCGCCGTGACGGGCGGCTATGCTGACCTCGCATGCAACTCACCATCTTTGACGCACCCCTGCTGGGCCGTGCCATGCGGGCCGGGTCCCGGGCCTACCTCAGGCTCGCCGGCTGGCGGGTCGAGGGCGAACTGCCGGCCTCGGCGCGCAAGTGCGTGCTGATCGCGGCGCCGCACACCAGCAACTGGGACCTGCCCTACACGCTGATGGCTGCCTTCATCCTGCGGCTCCATCCGTACTGGATGGGCAAGGCCTCCATTTTCAGTCCGCCTTTCGGCGCCTTGATGCGCTGGCTCGGTGGCATCGCCGTCAACCGCGGGCAGTCCGGCAACCTGGTGGCCTTGTCGGCCGCGGCCCTGGTGGCGGCCGACGGCCCGGTGCAGCTGATCGTGCCGCCACAGGGCACGCGCAGCCAGGTCACGCAGTGGAAGACGGGCTTCTACTACATCGCCTGCACGGCCGGGCTGCCGATCCTGATGGCCTACATCGACTACCCGAACCGGCGCGTGGGCATCGGCCCGCTGTTCCAGCCCAGCGGCGACATCGAGCGCGACATGCTGGCGATCAAGGCCTTCTATGCGCCGATGCGCGGGCGCCGGGGCGAGCCGGTGTGAGCCGGGCCCGCCCGGGGCAGGGCGGGTTGAAACGGCCGGGCTGGCATCACCGCAACAGCGTCAGCCGCAGCCCGGCAAAGCGCTCAAAGTCGCGATCAAAGCTCAGCAGAGTCGCGCGGTGTTCGATGGCGATGGCGGCCAGGTGCGCGTCTGAGACCAGCGGCCCGCCCTGGCCCGCACCCATCAGCAAGCGTCCCAGCACCGCGGCGTGTTGCGCGGTGGGTTGCACCAGCACGGTTGCCGAGTGGTCCAGCCAGCTTTGCATCACGTTCAATGCCTGGTCGATTTTCAGCGGGCGCGGCAGGATGCCGCTGCGGGTGGACTGGCGCACGTGGTCCAGCAAGGCCGACCAGGCCAAGGCGACGGATCCAGCGCGGTAGGCCGCCTGCAAGGCGGCATGTGCCACGTTGTGTTGTGGCGACCCGGTGTTCACGCGTACAGCAACACGTTCGCGTCGGGCAGGATCATGGCCGCTTGTCGTCCAGCTCGTCGGCCAGGGCCAGTGCCTTGGTGACGTCCACCAAGGGCGCGCCCATGTCGAAGAGCGGCCAGTCGGGTGCCGGTTCGGCCACTTGATGGCGGCCCAGCAAGCCGGCCCGCACCGCGTCGTTGAGCGTGGTCTTGAACGGTTTGCCGCTCCGGTGGGCGGCTTCCTTGAGCAGGGTCTGGACGTCGGGGTCGAGGGTGACGGTGGTTCTCATCGGGGCGGGCTGCGCAGTCCGGTGCGCAGCATGATGCCAAATGGCAGGGCATCAAAGCGTCAACGTCAACCCGCTTCCCGGTGCGACTTCCATACGGCCATTCGATGCCCCGTGTCGATGGGCTGGAGGCTGGCCCCGCCGCACACCAAAAGCACCTGTCCGGTGACGAAGCTGTTGGAGGGGTGAACGGAAAAATTCCACCGCCCGTGCCGCGTCCTCCGGCGTATACATGCATCCGGCCGCGCTGCCAAACCCCCCATTGACTCTGGCCGTCTCCTCGCCGACGATTGACGGCCGGCGGGGCAACCGCACCCGCCGTCCTCAATCGAGACATGGAGATTGGCGATGCCCGTACCGGCCTACAGCCCAGCTCTTCTCAGTACGGCCTGGGACAAGATCAAGGGCGCCGCAGACAAGCCCACCGGCGTCGCAGACGCGCTGAAGGCGCTGAAAAAAGCGCATGACGCCATCGACGCCGGCCTGCTCGACCCTGCCAAGGCCACCGAGGCGCCGCTGCTGGCCGCGCGGTTGTCGGCCGTGGAGGCCGAGCAGCGTGGGGCGCTGAAGGCGCTGGCCGACCAGCAGGCCAAGCTGGCGCTGCTGGTGAAGAAGTGGGAGCCGGAGTTCAAGAAGGCCGGTGCGGCAGGCAAGGCCGCGACCGCCGGTATCGCCACGGTGGACGATGAGGCGAAGGCGCTGGTCGCAGCGTGGACCCGTGGCCTGCAAGGCGCTCGTGACATGCTGGCCGAGCAGGTACAGAAGGCCAGCGCGGCCACCAAGGCAAGCGCCAA
>JBJXHB010000539.1:0-10552 GCA_046160725.1 Aquabacterium sp. | reverse complement strand
CCGCGCCACGGCATCAACCCAGATAGCAGCCATCCAGACGACCGCAAAGAGCCCAAAGGTGCCAGCCAGATCGATGCGCCTGAAGGGGGTCGGATCGAAGACCCGACCTGGGTCACCTACAGCCGCCGCCGCAGGGCCTCGAAGAACAGCTCGGACTGCATGCGCTCGCCCTGCACCTGCTCGGCCACATGGGCTGCCAGCGGACCGGGCACCGGCACCAGCGGCCGGCCCGTGCTGCGCGCCAGCACTTCCACCAGGCAGGCACGCTCCAGGTAGTACAGGTCGTCGTAGGCCCAGTCGATGCGCGAGCCGCACACTACGACCCCATGGTTGCCGAGGAAGGCGATGTCGCGGCGGTCCATGGCCCGTGCGATGCGCTCGCCCTCGCTGATATCGAGCGCCACGCCGTTGTAGGCGCCGTCCACCGCCACCCGGCCATGGAAGCGCATGGCGTTTTGCGACGCGGTGGTGTCCAGCGTGCGCAGGTCGATCATGGTCAGCGCGGTCGCGTAGGGCATGTGGGTGTGCATCACCACCGCCTTCTGCGCGATCCGGTGCACGGCGGCATGGATGAACATCGCCGTCGGCTCCACCGCATGGCGGCCGGCCAGCACCGCGCCGTGGGTATCCACCATCACGATGTCGGAGGCCTGCACCTCGGACCAGTGCCGGCCGCGCGGATTGAGCAGGAAGCGGCCGCTGCCGTCCGGCAGTTCGGCGCTGAAATGGTTGCACACGCCCTCTGAAAGCCCGTGGTGCGACGCCGCGCGCAGCGCCAGCGCCAGGTCGGCACAAAGCTGGCGCACGGCGGCGCTGTCGTAGGCGGCGGCATGATCGGTCGGGATGGTCGGCATGGCGGAACGGATGTTGGTCAGGGACAGGGCGCACCATACCGCACGAGCGGTGCGCCTACCGGAAATCCCGGCTGTGCGTCACCAGCCCGTCCGCACCCTGGTCGACCAGCCCGGCCAGCAGCGCGGTGTGGTCCACCAGCCGCCGTGCGATCAGGTGGCGCACCGCGCCCTCGGCCTGCCAGGTGCCGTAGACCGTGAGGAGTGACGCGCCGACCAGGGCCTGGCGCTGGGCCAGGGCCACGGCCGGCCAGACGATGACGTTAACCGAGCCGGTCTCGTCCTCCAGCGTCACGAAGACCACGCCCTTGGCTGTCTCGGGCCGCTGGCGGTGCGTGACCAGGCCGCTGGCGCGGGCCAGCTGGCCGTTGCGCCAGCCCGCCAGCCGGGCCGCCGTCTCGATGCGGTAGCCCGCCAGCTGCGGCCGCAGCAGCGCCAGCGGATGCGCCTGCAGCGACAGGCCGGTGCTCTGGTAGTCCGCCACCACGGATTCACCCAGCCGCGGCGCCGGCAGCGCCACCGGCGCCTCCAGCGTGCGGGTGCCGGCCAGCAAGGCGGTGGGCCGGGTGTCCACGCCGCGCACGCCCCAGGCCGCCTGGTGGCGGTGGCCGGTGATGGCATCCAGCGCGTCGGCCTGGGCCAGCAGGCGCAGCGCCTGGGCGTCCAGCGCGGCGCGGCGGGCCAGGTCCTCGACGCTGGCAAAGGCCCCGGCGGCACGTGCCGCGACGACGCGCTGCCCCGGCTCCTCACCCAGGCCGGCCACGCGGTTGAAGCCCAGCCGCACCGGGCGCAGGGGCGCATGGGTGTCGTTGGCCAGCGCGTCGACCGGCGCGTCGGCGGGGGCGTCCGCAAGCCCGGCCTGTTGCACCTCCAGCGTGCAGTCCCAGTCGCTGCGCAGCACGTCCACCGCCCGCACCGCCACGCCATGCTCGCGCGCGTCGCGCACCAGCTGGGCCGGGGCATAGAAGCCCATCGGCTGGCTGTTCAACAGCGCGGCCAGGAAGGCGTCCGGGTGGTGCCGCTTGAGCCAGGCGCTGACATACACCAGCAGCGCGAAGCTGGCCGCATGGCTCTCCGGAAAGCCGTATTCGCCAAAGCCCTCGATCTGCTTGAAGATGCGCTCGGCATATTCCGGCGCATAGCCCTTGGCCACCATGCGGCCGACCAGCCGGTCATAGAACGGACCGAGCCCGCCCTTGCGCTTCCAGGCGGCCATGGCGCGGCGCAGGCGGTCGGCCTCGCCGGGCGTGAAGTCCGCGGCCAGGATGGCCAGCTGCATCACCTGCTCCTGGAAGATCGGCACGCCCAGCGTGCGCGACAGGGCCTGGCGCACCTCGTCGCTGGGGTAGTCCACCGGCTCCTCGCCGTTGCGCCGGCGCAGGTAGGGGTGGACCATGCCGCCCTGGATCGGCCCCGGCCGCACGATGGCGACCTCGATCACCAGGTCGTAGAAGCTGCGGGGCTTCAGGCGCGGCAGCATGCTCATCTGGGCGCGGCTCTCGACCTGGAAGGTGCCCACGCTGTCGCCGCTGCACAGCATGTCGTAGACCGCCGGGTCCTCCGCCGGCACGTCCTGCATGCTGAAGGGCCGGCCCAGCTTGTCGCCGACCATCGTGAGTGCCCGGCGGATGGCGCTGAGCATGCCCAGGGCCAGCACGTCGACCTTGATCAGGCCGAGCGCGTCCAGGTCGTCCTTGTCCCACTGGATGACGGTGCGCCCGTCCATCGCCGCGTTCTCCACCGGCACCAGGCGCGAGATGTCGTCGCGCGCGATGACGAAGCCGCCCGGGTGCTGGCTGAGGTGGCGCGGAAAGCCGATCAGCTGCGCCGTCAGCTCGGTCCACAGCCGGCACACCAGCGCGTCCGGGTCCAGGCCCTGCTCGCGCAGGCGCTCGGGGTCGATGCGTTTGCCGTCGTACCACTGCTGACCTTTTGCCACTGCGGCGATGCGGTCCAGGTCCAGCCCCAGCGCGCGGCCGACGTCGCGCAGCGCCGAGCGCGGCCGGTAGCTGATGACCACGGCCGTGAGCGCCGCGCGGTGGCGGCCGTACTTGCGGAAGATGTGCTGGATCACCTCCTCGCGCCGCTGGTGCTCGAAGTCGACGTCGATGTCCGGCGGCTCGTTGCGCTCGGCGCTGATGAAGCGCTCGAACAGCAGGCTCATGCGCGCCGGGTCGACCTCGGTCACGCCCAGGCAATAGCAGACGGCCGAGTTGGCAGCGCTGCCGCGGCCCTGGCACAGGATGCCCTGCGCGCGCGCCCACTGCACCACATCGGCCACCGTCAGGAAGAAAGGCTCGAAGCCCAGCTGCGCGATCAGCGCCAGCTCATGCTCGATCGCCGCGCGCACCTTGTCCGGCAGGCCGGCCGGAAAGCGCCGCTGCACGCCGGCCTCGGTCAGCGCGCGCAGCCAGCTGGTGGGCGTGTGGCCGTCCGGGACGATCTCCTGGGGGTATTCGTAGCGCAGCTCGTCCAGCGAGAACACGCAGCTGGCGGCGATGCGCAGCGTCTGCGCCAGCCACTCGCGCGGGTACAGCCCGGCCAGGCGCTTGCGCGAGCGCAGGTGGGCCTCGGCATTGGGCTGCAGCGCGAAGCCGCAGTCGGCCACCGGGCGGTTCAGCCGCGTGGCGGTCAGCACGTCCTGCAGCGGCTTTCGGCTGCGCACATGCATCAGCACGTCGCCGCAGGCCACCAGCGGCAGGCCGGTCAGCGCGGCCACGCGCTCGGCCACCTCCAGGCGCTGCCCGTCGTCGGCCTGCAGCAGCCGCGCGACCGCGATGGCGCAGCGCTCGACACCGAACCAGGTCTTCAGCCACATCGCCTGCGCGAACAGGGTTTCGAAGGGCAGCAGCTGCGGCGGCGCCAGCAGCGCAAAGCAGTCCGGCAACCCGGCCAGGTAAGGCGCATGCGGCACCCGGCCCTCGACATCCGAGGCATGGGCCACGTAGGCGCCCTTGCCGGCGCGCCGCCGCGCCACGGTGATCCACTGCGCCAGGTTGCCGTAGCCGCGGCGCGACTGCGCCAGCAGCACCAGGCAGGCGCCGTGGGCCTCCGGCGCCGCGGGCAGGGCCACCGCACCGGGCACGACCGGCGCCACCGGCGCGGCGGCGGTCTTGGCGTTCTGCGGCGGCGACAGCCGCATCAGCGCGCCGACGATCAGGTGCAGGCCGACCTCGCGCGCACGGGCATGGGCGCGCACCACGCCGGCCAGCGAGCACTCATCGGTGATGGCCAGCGCGGCATAGCCCAGCTCGCGCGCGCGGCTGGCCAGCTCCTCCGGATGCGAGGCACCGGTGAGGAAGCTGAAGTTGCTGCGGCACAGCAGCTCGGCATAGGCCGGCAGTTCGGCGCCGTCGGGCTCGAAACCGTCGAGGAGATCGTCGTCGCGCATGGCGCGGGCAGGCAGGTGGGGGCGGGCTACGGGCCCGTGCGGCGGTGCCGTATGGCACCGGTCGGGCCGAATACTGGACAAATATACAGCCTTCGACCTCGGCGCGGGTGCTCGGCACCAGCGTCATGACCTGGCAGGTCATGGTCAGGCTGCAGCGCGCGCCGCAAACTGGCGCCATCCCGACCAACCCCGTCCCCACAAGGAGCCCGTCATGACCACCGAGTCCCTGCTGCCCCTGGCCGTCGCCCTGCTGATCGGCATCCCCGCCTTCGGTTCGTGCATCGGCGTCGGACTGGCCACCATGAAACTGCTGGAGGGCGTGGCCCGCCAGCCCGAGCTGGCCGGCGAGTTGCAGACGCGGTTCTTCCTCGGCGTGGGCGTCACCGACGGCGCCTTCATCATCGCCACCGGCATCGGGCTGTGGTTCGCGACCGCGAACCCGTTCAAATGACAGCATGAGCACGCCCCTTGCCGCCACGCCCGCCGTGGGCCACCTGATCCGCCACTGGCGCCAGCAGCGCCGCCGCAGCCAGGAGGACCTGGCCCTGGCGGCCGGGCTGTCGACACGGCACATGAGCTTCGTCGAGACCGGCCGCAGCCGCCCCAGCCCGGCCGCCGTGCTGGCCCTGGCCGAGGAGCTGCAGCTGCCGCTGCGCGAGCGCAACCGGCTGCTGCTGGCGGCCGGCTATGCGCCGCGCTTCACCGAGACGGCCCTGGACGCACCGCCGATGCAGGCGGTGCAGCAGCAGCTGCAGCGGCTGCTGGACGCGCACCAGCCCTATCCCGGCGTGGTGATCGACCGGCACTGGAACATCATGCTGGCCAACGCCGCGGCGCGAGCGCTGCTGTCGCTGCTGCCGGCCGCACTGGCGCAGCCGGTGCTCAATGTCTTCCGCATCAGCCTGCATCCGCAGGGGTTGGCCGCGTTCAGCGCCAATTTCGACGCCTGGGGCCGCCATGTCTGGCGCCAGCTGGAGCTGCTGTCCGCCGCCGCGCCCGACGACGGTTGGGGCGCCCTGCGCGCCGAGGTGGCGGCCTATCCCAACGTGATGGCGCTGGCCACCACGGCGCCGACCGGCCCCGAGCCGGGCCTGCTGGTGCCGATCGACCTGCTGCTGCCGCAGGGCCGACTGTCGATGTTCTCGACCCTCACCACCTTCCTCACGCCACGCGATATCACCTTGGCCGAAGTCGGCGTCGAGCTGTTCTACCCGTCCGACGACACCAGCGCCGGGCTGCTGCGGGCGCTGGCTGGCGCGGCCTGAGGCCGATCCACCCGGGCGGCCCGGCCGTCCACACGCCGCGGGCGACGGCTCATGGCGCGGCGACGACCGGTCGCCGGCCGCGGCGACGACAGCGCAGGTCGGCTGACTACAGTGCGCCCCATGTCGCTCCCATCCCCTGCCTCGCTGTCCCACGGCAATGCCCTGCAGCGCTCCTACTACCGCTGGGCACTGCCGCACTACGCGCGCATGGCACCGGACCTGCGCGAGCAGGTCGAGGCGGTGGACCGCTTCCTCTACACGCGCCCGGGCCTGGGCTTCTGGGTTGGCTGGGTGTGCGGCCTGGGCGGCCTTTGCACCGGGCTGCGCGCCGCCGGGCTGCCGCTGGTGGCGGCGCTGGCCGCCGGCCTGGCCCTCTGGCTGATTCTGTCGCTGGCCATGCTGTCGGCCTGGCTAAAGCCGGATGCTTTCACCCGCGCCCGACAGTGGCGCACCCTGGCGCTGCTGGCCCTGCTGCTGGCGGCCGGCGCACTGGCCGGGTTTGCGGTCGGGCATCTGGTGCGCCACGGCAGTCTGGATGCAGCCGCACTGCTGGACACCCTGCAGCGGTCCCAGGGCCGGCTTTGGCCGGCGGTGGGCGGCACGGCGCTGGGCATGGGCCTGCTGCTGTGGGGCCTGGCCCAGGCCAGCCGCCAGGTGACGCAACGGCGGTTGGCGCTCAGCCGCCTGGCGGCCGAGCGCGATGCCGCGGCGCGGTCCGCCGCCGAGTCCGAGTTGCGCCTGCTGCAAGGGCAGATCCAGCCGCACTTCATCTTCAACACACTGGCCACGCTCCAGCACTGGGTGGACAAGCGAGATGTGCGCTCCGGCCCGCTGCTGCGCGATCTCACGGCCTTTCTGCGCCACGGCACCGAGATGCTGGGCCGACCCACCGTGCCGCTGGCCGAGGAGGCCCAGGCCGTGCAGCACTACCTGGGCGTGATGCAGGCCCGGCTCGGGCCGCGCCTGGACAGCCATGTGCAGCTCGACCCGGCCACGGCCGCCCAGCCACTGCCACCAGGCCTGCTGCTGACACTGGTGGAAAACGCCATCGAGCACGGCCTGGAGCCGGTGATCGGTGGTGGGCGCCTGTGGGTCACCAGTGGCGCCGCCGCTGACGGCTGGTGGCTGCGGGTGGACGACGACGGCGCGGGACTGGCATCAACCGCCACCGACGGCGTGGGCCTGGCCAACCTGCGGCGTCGGCTGCACCACACCTGGGGCGCGGCCGCGCGCTTCAGCCTGACGCCCCGCGCTGGCGGCGGCACGCGGGCCGAGATCCATGTCGATGGTCCGCCCGTCGCCGCCGCGCCAGCCGCACCGCCAATGCCGGGGGCACGGCCGTGACACCGCGCATCCTGATCGCCGACGACGAGGACGCGCCGCGCGAGCAGCTGGCCGAGGCCCTGGCGCAGGCCTGGCCGCAGGCCCGCATCGTGGCCCAGGCCAGCCAGGGCGCCGATGCCTGGGATGCCTGGCTGGAGCACCAGCCCGACCTGTGCTTTCTGGACATCCGCATGCCGGGCATGAGCGGCATCGAGGTGGCGCAGCGCATCGACGGCCGCACGCCGGTGGTGTTCGTCACGGCCTATGGCGACCATGCGCTGGCGGCCTTTGACACCGGCGCCATCGACTACCTCGTCAAGCCGGTGGAGCCGGCCCGGCTGCAACGCACGGTGGACCGACTCCAGGCCCGTCTTGCGGCGGCAGCAGCGGCGGGCAAGGGCGCTGGCGCGCCAGCCCCCGCAAGGCATGCCGGCGACAGCCCGGCCCATGCCACGGAAGAAGGCACCGCCGACGCCCTGCGCGCCCTGCTGCAACGCCTGGTGCCGGCGCCATCGGCCATCGGGCCGCCGCCAGCGCTGTGGGCCGCAGTCGGCAAAGAACTGCGGCTGATCGACCTGGGCGAGGTGCTGTACTTCGAGTCCGACAGCCGCTACACCCGCGTGGTCTACCGGCAGGACAGCCGCCAGCAGGACGCCCTGTTGCGCACGCCCCTGAAGGACCTGCTGACACGGCTGGACCCGGCGGGCTTCATGCAGGTCCACCGCTCAGTGATCGTGGCCGTGGCCTGCGTCGCCGCCGCGGTACGCGTGGACGACAACGTGATGGAGCTGCGCCTGCGCGGCTGCACCGACCGGCTGCCGGTGTCGCGCCCGTTCCAGGGCCTGTTCAAGGCGCAGTAGCCGCCGCACCCTTGACCCGCCCGTCCACCAGCTCGATGGTGCGGTCGCAGCGCGCGGCCAACCGCGGGTCGTGGGTGACGACCAGGAAGGCGGTGCCCTGCTCGCGGTTGAAGCGGCGCATCAGCTCGAACACATCGTCCGCCGTCTTGGTGTCCAGGTTGCCGGTGGGCTCGTCGGCCAGCACCAGTGGGCTGCCGCGGGCCAGCGCGCGCGCGATCGCCACCCGCTGCTGCATGCCGCCGGACAGCTCGCCAGGCTTCTTGTCCGCGGCCGCCGCCAGCCCCACGCGCTGCAGCAGGTCCATGCCATGCGCGCGGTCCGCGGTGCTCAGCCGCCCCTGGCGGATCAGGCGCGGCATCAGCACGTTCTCCAGGGCGCTGAAGGCCGGCAGCAGATGGTGGAACTGGAACACGAAGCCCAGCGTGTCGCCGCGCGCCCGCGTCAGCGCCGCGTCGTCGAAGGCGCCGACTTCCTGGCCCTGCAAACGGTAGATGCCGTGGGTCATGGGCTCCAGCAGGCCGATGATGTTGAGCAACGTGCTCTTGCCCGATCCGCTGGGCCCGATCAGCGCCGCGAACTCGCCCGGACGGATCACCAGGTCGACACCGTGCAGCACCTCGGTCTCCACCGGCGTACCCATGCCGTAGCTCTTGTGCACATCGTGCAGCTCGACCACCGGCACGCCCGGCCCCGCCTGCGGCGGTCCGGCCAGGGGACCGCCCGCGGTCATAGCCGGATCGCCTGCGCCGGGTCCAGCCGTGCGGCGCTGCGCGCCGGCGCTGCCGCGGCCAGCACGCCGCACAGCGTGGCCACGCCCGCCACCAGCAGGGCCAGCGACGGCTCCATCGACACCACGAACAGGCGCTGCCCGTCGCTGCCGGTGACAAAGGTGGAGAAAGCCCACAGCAGCGCCGCGGCCAGCGCCGTGCCCAGCAGCGAGCCGACCAGCCCGACCAGCGCGCCCTGGAACAGGAACACCGCGGTCATCTGGGTGCGCGTGGCGCCCATGGCCCGAAGGATGCCGATCTCCTTGCGCTTCTGAACCACCCACACCACCAGCACACTGGCGATGCCCAGCATCACCACCAGCCCGGTGAAGATGCGGATCAGCCGAGTCGAGATGGTCTGCGCATTCAGCGCCGACAGCAGCGCCGCGTTGCTGTCCATCCAGCTCTCGACATCCTGGCCCAGGCGGCGTGTCAGCTGGCGCGCCATCGCCTCGGCGCCGAACAGGTCGTCCACCGTGGCATACAGGTGCGTCGCCCCGCCGGGCAGACCGAACAGGCTCTGCGCGGCGCGCAGGGTGATGAAGACATTTCGCCGGTTGAGCTCGCGGTTGCCGAGGTCGAACAGCGCCGTGATGGTGAACGTCTCGACGCCCTCGACGCCGGTGCGCACGATGATGCGGTCGCCCACGCCGACGCCCAGGTCGTCGGCCAGCTGCTGGCCAACCATGGTGTCACCCGGGCCCAGGCGGGCCTGGCCACGCACCACCTTTTCGCTCACGGCGACGATCCGGTCGTAACCCTCCAGGTCCACGCCGGTCACGGCCACCGAGCGGCTGCCCTCGCCGCGCAGCGCCAGGCCAGAGCCACTGACCACCGCGGTCGCCGCGCTGACACCCGGCGTGGCCGCCAGCTCGCGCAGCAGCGGCTGCCAGTTGTCGATGGAGCGCGGGCGCTGCGCCCGCGCCTGGACGTCGCGCAGCATCTGCGTGCCGGCGGCCGGCGCCAGCGCGGCCTGGGCGCGGTCCTCCGGCGGCTTGACCGTGAGGTGTGCCTGGGCGCCCAGGGTGCGGTTGATGGTGTTGCCCTGTAGGCCCTGGATCAGCGCCGAGATGTAGGTCACCACCGCCACGCCGGCGGCCACGCCGAACAGGATCAGGAACGACTGGAACCGCCCCTCGCGCAGGAAACGCAGGGCCACGATCAACGCAAACCGCATCGCGCCCTCACCGCCCCATGCTCTGCACGGCGCTGTTCATGGCCTCGGCATTGGCTGCGCCGCCGGCGCCGGCGCGCGGCGCCGCTGCCACAGCCCGCACGCGCTGGCCCGGCTCGATACCGGCCGTCAACACCACGGCCTCGCCGGCCTTCAGGCCCTGCAGCACCTCCAGCGCCTGCAGCGTGCGGATGCCGATGCGCAGCGGCCGCGCCACGGCTCGGCCGTCCTCGACGACCAGCACGCTGTCACCGGCGCGCAGGGCCTGCACCGGCAGCACCAAGGCCTGGGCCCGCCGCGCGGTCTCGACTTCGATGGACAGCGTCAGGTCGCTGCGCAGGAAGGCCGGCGGCGATGCCAGCGCGAACTTGACTTCCACCGACCCGCGCTGCGCATCCACCCCCGGCGCCACGCTGGCCACCTGGGCCGCGAAGCGCTGCGCCGGGAAGGCATCGGCCAGCACCGTGGCCGGCTGGCCGGGCGTGATCTGCGACAGGTACTTCTCGTCGACCTGCGCCACCAGCTGCAACGCGCCGTCCAGGCTCAGCTCCAGCAGCCGTGTGCCCGGCTGGACGATCTGCCCCGGTTCGGCCAGGCGGACCAGCACCACGCCATCGGTCGGGGCCGTGATGCGCATCTGCGCCAGCCGGCTGCGCGCCACGTCCAGCGCGGCGCGGGCCTCGGCCTCGCGCGCCAGCGCGGCATCGAGCTCCGGCCCCTGCAGGTTGGCCTGGGCCTGCGCCTGGGCCGCCTCCACCAGGCTGGACGCCACCGATGCGGCTCGCCGCGCCTCGTCCAGCCGTGCCTGGCCGATGAAGCCCTGGCGGAACAGGTCCTCGCTGCGCTCGCGCTCAGCAGCGGCAGCCGCCGCATTGGCGCGCGCCTGTGCCAGCTGCGACGCGGCCACCGGCCCGGCCAGCC
>JBJXHB010000538.1:0-2563 GCA_046160725.1 Aquabacterium sp. | reverse complement strand
TTCCAGCGCCGGGTGCGAGCGTTCGGTGGTGTCGTCGAACGGCGTGCCCATGTGTAGTTCCTGGCCGTCGGCGCTGCACAAGGTCAGGTCACAGGCCATGCCGAAGGAATGGATCGAGCCGCGTTCTGGCGGCGCGAAGTAGGGCTGCATGGGGGTGCCCTTCACATGGCGCCAGAACAGCTCTTGCACGCGCTGCGGCCGCGCAGCGTCCAGCACGCACAAGTGCAGGTCGGGCCGCGCCTGCGCCAGCCAGCTGGCGGCCAACGCCAGCGCGTCAGCCGCCTGCACGTGCAGGAATGCGCAGTCGTGCGGCGAGTACAGGTCCTGGCCCAGCAGGTTGCGGGTGCTGGCGTAGCGCAGGTCCACGCGCACGCCGGGCACGCGGCTCAAGGCGCGGTAGTCGGGGTCGCTGCTCAGGGCGCCGATGGCGATGGTGCCGGCGCTCATTTCCAGCCGGCCTCGATGCAGGCTTTGGCCACCTGCGCCACGCACTTGACCAGTTCACGCGCACCGTGCGACAGCGGGCTGTTGCTGGCGCTCAGCACGTACAGCCGCACCGCCAGCGCGGGGGCCAGCGGTCGGCGCTCCAGCCGGTCGGGCGTGGGCAGTGCGGCGCTGAAGGGGTCGACCACGGCCATGCCTCCGCCGGCTTCAACCAGCGAGCGGGCGATCTGGTAGGTCTGCACCACGGTGCGGTGGGTGGGATGGCGCTCTGCGGCTTCAAAGGCGCCGGCGATCAGCTCGCCCAGCGGGTCGGTGCCGGGCAGGCCGATCAGTTCATCGGGCAGCGCGCCCATGTCGATCGGCTTGCCGCGTTGCGACGCCGGCCAGGTGCCCAGCGGCGCCAGCGCCACCAGCGGCCCTTCGGCCAGCGGCTCGGCCACGATGTTGGGGTGGCGCGGGTCCTGCAGCGACAGCGCCAGGTCGGCTTCGCCGATGCGCAGGATGTTGACGATCTCGCCGGTGTGCTGCGTGCCCAGCTCGCACTGCGTGTGCGGAAAGCTGGCGCGCCACTGCGTCATGGCCGGCGGCAGCACGCTCAGGGCCAGCGACGGCGTGGCCACCAGGCGGATGGTTTCGACCGATTTGCTTTTCAGTGACGCTGCCAGGCGGCGAATGCCCGCCAGGTCGCGCGTGAGCTTTTCGGTTTCAGCGAACAGCCGGTGCGCTTCAGGCCGCGGGTACAGCTTGCCGCGGATGCGCTCGAACAGCGGCAGGCCCAGTTGCAGTTCACAGTGCTGCAGCACCTTGGTGACGGCCGGCTGCGAAATGTGCAGCACCTGCGCGGCGCCGCTGATGGTGCCGGCCTGCATCACGGCGTGGAAGACTTCGATGTGGCGCAGGCGCATGGGAGCGCGGATTTTACGAACCCGCGTCGCGGGTCATGGTGCGCACCCCGGCGTGCACCCCGGAGTGCATCACGGCGTGGTCAGCGCCGCCAGGATGGCCGCGGTTTGGGCGTCTGGCGCGCCGTCGTACCGCGCCGGGCGAAAGCGCATCTGGAACGAGACGAGCACGTCGCGCGTGGCGGTGTCCACGGGCGAGCCTGGCGGGGTGTTCAGCGGCACCAGGTAGCCCAGTTGCGCCAGCCTGTGCTGAAACCAGGCCAGCGGCGGCAATTCGGCGTCGAAGCGCGGCTGCAGGGCGGCGGCCCGGGCTTCGTCGAACCACAGTGCCAGGCCTTCGTCAGCCAGCCGCTTCCAGGGGAACATCGGCCCCGGATCCTGCTTGCGCCCGGGGGCGATGTCGGCGTGGCCGACGACACGCTCTTTCGGGATGTTCCAGCGCCGCACGATGTCGCGCACCAGCTTCACCACCGCGTCGATCTGCTGCGGCGGGTACGGCGTGTAGCGGCGGCCATCGGCCGTGTCGACATAGCCCATATTGACGATCTCGATGCCGATCGACGAAGTGTTGAGCAGGGTGCGCCGTTCCCAGGCGCTGACGCCGGCATGGTTGGCTCGCCGGTCTTCGTCCACCAGCCGGTAGATGGTGGGCGGGTCGATGTCGACCAGGTAGTGGCTGCTGACCACCTGCTGCGTCAGCACGCGCAGCGAATCGACAAAGTCCAGCGCGGTGTAGTGGATGACCAGCAGGTCCACGCGCGGGCCCTGGCTGGCGGCACGGTGACGCTCGTCAATGTGCAGACCGCCGGCGCAGCCGGTCAGCAGCGCCAGCGCGAACAGTGCCGCGCCGAGCTTCATTCCGCCCCCGCAGCACGCGCCGCAATGCGCGCCGCCGCATGGTGGCCGCGGCTGATGCGCACCTGCAGCGGCGGCTGGCCCGGCACCGCGGCGCGGCAGGCCTGCTCGATCACCGGGTGCAGCTGGAACACCCGCCCGGCCAGCGCCAAGGGCCGCGGGCCGAAGCGGGATTGCAGGATGCGCGCCAGCCGCCCCAGTTCACTGCCGGCGGCTTGCAGGATGTGCAGCGCCACCGGGTCGGTGCCGGCGGCCGCGGCCACCGCCAGCGCCAGCTTGCCCATCTCGCCGCGGTCGGCGGTGACGATGAACTGCCGCGTGTGTGTCCAGTCGCTGCCGCCCACGTGGTCCAGCACTTCGCG
>JBJXHB010000537.1:0-6073 GCA_046160725.1 Aquabacterium sp. | reverse complement strand
GCCCCGGCGGGCCACACCACGTCACCGCTGCGCACCGCCTGCCGCACCCGCATGGCCAGGGCCAGGTTGGCCAGCGCCCGGGCGCCGGACTGGGCCGGCACCGGCGCATAGCCGGCGCGCACCTGGTGGTCATCCCAGGCCTGTTCCCAGTCGTCGGCCAGCTGCTCGGCCATGCGGTCCAGCAGCGTCTCGCGGGCGGCGTGAACGCGCGCCGGGTCGTAGCCGCTTAAGCCCTCGGCCAACACCACCTCGGTTGGCGGCACCAGCGCCAGCGCCTTGAACGCCGGGTCCAGCTGCGGGTCGCGCAGCACCCGGCGCAGCGCCTGCTCCAGGTCTTCGTCGATGGCCGGCGCGACGAAGTCGCGCATCGCCCGGCGCAGCAGCTCGGTCATCAACCGCTGGCCGGCGTCCCAGCGGTTGAAGGCATCGCTGTCGTGTGCCAGCAGCAGGCGCAGCGCAGCGCTGTCCAGGCCGTCGTCCAGCTCGACCGGCGCGCTGAAGCCTCGCAGCAACGACGGCACCGGCGCCTGCGCCAGCCCCTCGAAGACAAAGCGCTGTTCCGGCTCGGACAGCACCAGCAGGCGCTCCAGCGGCGCGGCCGTGTCGGCCCCGGCCAGCTGCAGCGGCAAGGCCGTGCCGTCCGCGCCCAGCAGGCCCAGCGCCACCGGGAGCACCAGGTGGGACGGCTGGCCGCGCACCGTCTGGCGCAGCGTCAGCACATAGCGCCCGGTCGCTGCGTCCCATTGCCCGCGTGCGCTCAGCTGCGGCGTGCCGGCCGTCGCATACCAGCGCTTGAAGCCCTCCAGCTGCGCGGCCAGGGCGCTGTCCGGGTTGGCGTCGGCCACGGCCTGGGCGAAGTCGTCGCAGGTCACGGCCTGGCCATCATGGCGCTGCACATACAGGTCCATGCCGCGCCGGAAGCCGTCGCGGCCGACCAGCGTGGCCATCATGCGCACCACTTCCGCGCCCTTCTCGTAGACGGTGGCGGTGTAGAAGTTGTCGATGGCGCTGTAGGCATCCGGGCGCACCGGATGCGCCATCGGGCCTGCGTCCTCCGGGTACTGGATCTCGCGCAGGGTCCGCACGGCGTCGATGCGGCGCACCGCGGCGGCCGACGCCGAGCCGGCCATGTCCATGCTGAAGGACTGGTCGCGGTAGACCGTCAGGCCCTCCTTGAGCGACAGCTGGAACCAGTCGCGGCAGGTGATGCGGTTGCCCGTCCAGTTGTGGAAGTACTCGTGCGCGACCACGCTCTCCACGCCCTCGAAGTCCTCGTCGGTGGCGGTGGCCGCGCTGGCCAGCACGTACTTGGAGTTGAAGAGGTTGAGCCCCTTGTTCTCCATCGCACCCATGTTGAAGTCGTCGACCGCCACGATCATGAAGCGGTCCAGGTCCAGGCTCAGGCCGAAGCGCGCCTCGTCCCAGGCCACCGACGCGATCAGCGAGTTCATCGCATGCTCGGTCTTGCCCAGGTCGCCGCGCCGCACGTAGACCTGCAGCAGGTGGTCGCGGCCGGCGCGCGAGCGGATGTGCTGCTCGCGGCACACCAGGTCCGCCGCCACCAGTGCAAAGAGATAGCTGGGCTTGGGGAAGGGGTCGTGCCACTTCGCAAAGTGGCGGCCACCGTCCAGCGGCCCGCTGTCCACCAGGTTGCCGTTGCACAGCAGCACCGGGTAGCGCGTCTTGTCGGCGCGCAGCGTGACGGTGTAGGTGGTCATCACGTCCGGCCGGTCCAGCCAGTAGCTGATGCGGCGGAAGCCCTCGGCCTCGCACTGCGTGAAGAAGCCGCCGCCGCTGGTGTACAGCCCGGACAGCTCGGTGTTCTTGTCCGGTGCGCAGGTGTTGCGCAGCTCCAGCACGAAGCCGGGCGCGGCCGGCAGGTTGTCGATGACCAGGTGGCCGTCCTCATGGCGGAACGACACGCTCTCGCCGTCGGCCAGCACGCGCAGCAGCGTCAGGCCCTCGCCGTGCAGCCGCAGCGGCTGGCCCGCCGGCGCCTGCGCATTGCGCTCGATGGCCAGCCGGCTGGCGACGATGGTCTTGGCCGGGTCCAGGTCCAGGGTCAGCTCGGCCGAGCGGATCCAGTAGGCCGGCGGCAGATAGTCTTCGCGCCGGATCAGGGGGGCAGGGCCTTCGCGCATGGCAGGGTCCTTGGGGTATGGGATGGGGAAGGGCAGCGGTCGGCCGCGGCGGCAGGCCCTAGAGGCCCTGCTTCAGGCTGGCCGATATGAACGGGTCGAGATCGCCGTCCAGCACCTTCTGGGTGTTGGAGATCTCCACGCTGGTGCGCAGGTCCTTGATGCGGCTCTGGTCCAGCACGTAGGAGCGGATCTGGTGGCCCCAACCGACGTCGGTCTTGCTGTCCTCCAGCTTCTGCTGGGCCTCGCGCTGGATGCGCATCTCGTGCTCGAACAGCCTCGAGCGCAGCATCTGCCAGGCCTCGTCACGGTTGCGGTGCTGGGAGCGGTCGTTCTGGCACTGGACCACGATGCCGGTGGGCAGGTGGGTCAGGCGCACCGCCGAGTCGGTCTTGTTGATGTGCTGGCCGCCGGCACCGCTGGCGCGGAAGGTGTCGGTGCGCACGTCGGCCGGGTTGATCTCGATCTCGATGGACTCGTCCACCTCGGGGTAGACGAAGAGCGAGGCGAACGACGTGTGGCGGCCGCCCGCGGAGTCGAACGGGCTCTTGCGCACCAGGCGGTGCACGCCGGTCTCGGTGCGCAGGTGGCCGAAGGCGTACTCACCCTCGACCTTGAGCGTGGCCGAGCGGATGCCGGCCACGTCGCCCGCGGTCTCCTCCAGCAACTCGGCCTTCCAGCCCTTGCGCTCGCAATAGCGCAGGTACTGGCGCAGAAGCATCTGGGCCCAGTCCATGGCCTCGGTGCCGCCGGCGCCCGCCTGGATGTCGACAAAGCAGTTGCCCGGGTCAGCGGGGTTGCTGAACATGCGGCGGAACTCCATGTCCTCCACGGTCTGGCGCAGCGTGGCCGCGTCGGACTCGATGGCCAGCAGGCTGTCGATGTCGCCGTCGGCCTTGACCATTTCGTACAGCTCGACGTTGTCGGCCAGGCTGCGCGCCAGGTGGTCGATGGTGGCTACCACCGTGTCCAGCGACTTCTTCTCGCGGCCCAGTTCCTGGGCCCGCTTGGGCTCGCTCCACACCGCGGGGTTCTCCAGCGCGGCGTTGACCTCGTTCAATCGCAGTGCTTTGCGATCGTAGTCAAAGATACCCCCGGAGCTGCTCGGTACGGGATGCGAGGTCGGCGAGCAGCGTGCCGATCGCATTGATGCGTTCGATGTCCATGGTGTTCGGGCGCGGCGGCGCCGGTGCGCAGGTGTCGGGCCCGCGTGGCGGGCCGGCGGCTCGGGGGTGGGGCACCCCCGGCGAAGGGGTCGGATTCTGGCATGCAGGTGCTGCGGCGCGGGTGGCCGTGTTCCCGGCGATGCGCCTCGCTCCGACCACTGACTTGCCCGTTGATCAGGGTTTGCCCGCCCCGTGCTTCCACGCAGCGGGGCGGCTTTGTCAGAGGTCCGTAAGCGCTGGTGAACGACATTACGGGCCGTGCCCCGCATGCCGTCCTCAGGCCTGCCGCCGCCTTGACCGACCGATCATCCATCGCCTATCCGTGCTCGACGTCCTCAACATCCTGCAAGTGCTGCTGCTGGTGCCGGTGTTTGCACTGCTCGGCCAGGGCGTGCTGTTCGTGCTGGCCGGTGGCAAGCACGAGACCAATTTCTTCTACGGCCTGCTGCGCACGGTGTCCAAGCCTTTCACGGCGCTGCTGCGCCGACTGACACCGTCGGCGATGAGCGACCGGCAGGTCGCCTTCCTGACGCTGGTGATGCTGCTGGCCGCGTCGTTCTGGGTCTTTGCCGAGCGCGGCTACCTGCTGTGTGTGGCGTTGGGCCACACCGGGTGCGTCCGATGAGCACGCCGTCGCGCTGGGACTGGCGCTTCCTGAAGTGGCGCGCCCAGCTGGCGCTGGTGTTCGGCCGCCACGCCATCGCGCGGGACGCCTTCACCGAGATGCTGCGCCTGTTCCCCGGCGACGCCTATGCGCTGGCCAGCCGCGCCCATGACCATGGCCAGACCGGCCAGCGCGCGCTGGCCATCGACGACCTGCGCGCGCTGGTAGGGCTGCACCCCGACCGGGCCGCGGCCGACTGGTACAACCTGGCGTTCCAGCTCGAGGCAGCCGGCCAGGCCGACGAGGCCGAGCCCGCCTTTCGCCGGGCGCTGGAGATGGACCCCAAGCTCGACCTGGCCTGGTATGGCCTGGGGCTGGTGCTGATCCAGCTGGGTCGCCTGGACGAGGCGGTGATGCCCTTGAAGCGCAACACCGAGCTGCAGCCCATGAGCCCGTATGCGTGGTACCAGCTGGCCCGCGTGCACTGGGACCGCCAGCAGCCCAGCGAGACGCGCAAGATCATCCGCCACCTCAAGGGCTTCGAGCCCAAGGTCGCGGCGCAGCTGGAGCGTGAGATCGGAGCCGCAGCATGAGCGGCATGAGCAAGGGTCCCATTCGGACCGGGCCGCGTGCGACCCGGCTTGAAGGGGGCAGGCAACGGCCTGCAAGGTGCAGGGTGGACATCACCCGCACACTGCGGGCCAGGGGCGTCAGGGCCGCACAGCCGGCCGTGGCGAAATCGACTGTTGGAGGTGATGCATGAGCAGCAATGTCAGTGAAAACCACCGCCAGTACTGGTCGAAGAATCTGCGGATCACGTCGATTCTTCTTCTGATCTGGTTCTTCGTGACGTTCGTGATCGGGTACTTCGCCCGCGACCTGAACTTCACATTCTTTGGATGGCCGTTCAGCTTCTGGGTCGGAGCCCAGGGTGCGCTGATCGTGTATGTCCTGATCATCTGGTTCTATGCGAGTTACATGAACAAGCTGGACCACGAACACGGCGTGGCCGAGGAGGAATGACATGGCTGGCGCAACCTTTGACCATGGCAGCGGGTATTCCGCTGGCGACAAGGCGGCTTTCAAGTCGCAACTGAACAAGGTCTACACCTGGTACACCGGGGGCTTCGTCGTCTTCGTCGTGGCCGTGGCCATCCTGGAGCAGATGGGCCTGCCCCGGGCCTGGATCGGCTTCACCTTCCTGATCGCCACGGTGGCGCTGTACGCCGGCATCGGCGTGATGAGCCGCACCACCGATGCGTCGGAGTACTACGTCGCCGGACGGCGCGTACCGGCGCTGTACAACGGCATGGCGACCGGCGCGGACTGGATGAGCGCGGCGTCGTTCATCGGCATGGCCGGCACGCTGTACCTCACCGGCTACGGCGGCCTCGCGTTCATCCTCGGGTGGACCGGCGGCTACTGCCTGGTGGCCTTGCTGCTGGCGCCGTACCTGCGCAAGTTCGGGCAGTTCACCATCCCGGACTTCCTGGGCGCGCGCTTCGAGGGCAACCTTCCGCGCTTCATCGGCATCCTGGCCGCCATCCTCTGCTCCTTCGTCTACGTGGTGGCGCAGATCTACGGCGTGGGCCTGATCACGACCCGGCTGTCCGGCCTGGCGTTCGAGATCGGCATCTTCGTCGGCCTGGGCGGCATCCTGGTGTGCTCGTTCCTGGGCGGCATGCGCGCCGTCACCTGGACCCAGGTGGCCCAGTACATCATCCTGATCATTGCCTACCTGGTGCCGCTGGTCTGGCTGTCGGCCAAGCAGACGGGCATCCCGATCCCGCAGGCGGTGTACGGCTACCAGCTGGAGAAGGTGACCGCGGCCGAGAAGCGCCTGCGCGAGGACCCGAAGGAGAAGGAGGTCATCGCGATCTTCAAGAAGCAGGCCGACGACCTGGGCGCCAAGCTCAAGGACGTGCCGGGCTCGCTGAAGGCCGACAAGGAAGCGGCGCAGAAGAAGCTGGACGACCTCAAGGCCGCCAACGGCCCAGCGGCCGACGTGCAGGCGGCCGAGAAGGCGCTGGCAGCGGTACCCAAGGACGACGCTGCCGCCAAGGACGCCTGGACCAAGGCAAAGGCTGCTGCCGAGGCTCGCGCCCGGCCGCTGGCCGGCATGCCCGGCCATGCGCAGATATTCGCCGGCGACCCGAACGGCGATG
>JBJXHB010000536.1:0-4516 GCA_046160725.1 Aquabacterium sp. | reverse complement strand
GTGAACCTGCCGCAGACGCTGGACGAGGAGGTGGTCGAGGGCCAGCTGCGCGGCCAGCGCGGCGACCATGACCTGACTGCCGGCTTCGAGGCCCGTGACGAGACGCTGCACGACCCGGGCCTGCCCGGCACCGCGTCGCTGGCGCGCCACCGCTCGGCCTACCTGCAGGACGAGTGGTCGGCGCTGCGCGGCCTGACCGTCACCGCCGGCCTGCGCCACGATAACCACGGGCTGTTCGGCAGCCACTGGAGTCCGCGCTTGTACGCGGTCTGGCGACCAGCGCCGCAGTGGACCGTCAAGGGCGGCGCCAGCAGCGGCTTCAAGGCGCCCAACCTCAAGCAGATCGTCCCGGGCACGCGTCGCGAGGGGCCGAACGACTTCATCGGCAACCCGGCGCTGAGGCCGGAGGTCAGCCGCAGCTTCGAGATCGGCGGTGCATGGCAGGCCGGCCGCCGCGGCGCGCAGCTGATGGTCTTCGACCAGCGGGTGGACGACCTGATCGACGTGCGTCTGGTGCAGGCCGGGCCGACCCCGGGCACCGGCACCTACACCTACGAGAACCTGGCCCGGGCCCGCCTGCGTGGCCTGGAGGCGGCCTATGCCGGGCCCCTGTCGGTGCACCCGCCACTGCCCCTGCACCTGCCCCTGCACCTGCACCTCAGCTATACCTACCTGGACGCCACCAGCGGCAACGGGCAGCGCCTGGACCGCCGCCCACGCCACGCCGCCGCCGCCCGCCTGGACGCCCGAAGCGGCCCCTGGCGCGCCGGGCTGCAGGCCGAGTGGCAGGCCGACCAGCGCCTGCCCGCGGCGACGGTGGGCCAGCCGTCGGTGGCAGCACCCTCGGTGGCGCTGTGGGGCGCCCACCTGGCGCGCCAGCTGCCCTATGGCATGGAGGCGACGCTGGCCGTGACCAACCTGACGCAGCTGCGCCTGGCCGACCGGTCGCCGCTGTTCACCCAGGTCGAGTGGCCCCGCACCTGGCGCCTGGCCTTGCGCGGGCAGTGGTAGCCCGCTGGCGCGCCGGCGCCGCCGGGCGATGATGTCGCCCTGGCGCGCACGCCCGCCCGCGCCGACGGAGACCACCATGACCGCCCCCCTGCCCGAGCACGGCCGCCCGACGGCCGACGTCCTGGCCGACCTGTCCGCGCTCGGCGCCCAGGACCCGGACTACCGCCATGGACGCCTGTGGAGCCTGGTGTACTGGCTGGACGAGGACTACGACCGCTTCCTGGGCCAGGCCTGGCAGCGCTTCTCGTCGGCCAACGGGCTGAACCCCGGCGCCTTTCGCAGCCTCAAGCGCATGGAGACGCAGATCGTCGCGGCCGCGGCGCAGCTGCACCATGGCGACGACCAGGTCTGCGGCGTGCTCACCTCCGGCGGCACCGAGAGCTGCCTGCTGGCCGCCAAGACCTGGCGCGACCATGCGCGCCGCACCCGCGGCGTGACCCGGCCGCAGATGGTGCTGGCGCCGACCGCGCACGTGGCCTGGTACAAGGCCTGCGAGTATTTCGACCTGGAGCCGCGCCTGCTGCCGCTGGATGCCGACGGCCTGGCCGATGCGGCGCAACTGGACGCGTTGATCACCGACCAGACGGCGCTGGTGGTGGCCTCCGCGCCGAACTATCCCAACGGCGGCATCGACCCCATCGGCGCGCTCGGCGAGGTGGCCCGGCGCCGTGGCGTGCCGGTGCATGTGGACGCCTGCGTCGGCGGCTTCATCCTGCCCTTCATGGCGATGAACGGCCGCGACCTGCCGGCCTGGGACTGGCGCGTGCCCGGCGTGATGTCGATCTCCGCCGACCTGCACAAGTACGGCTACGCGGCCAAGGGGGCGTCGGTCATCACCTATCGCCGGCTGGAGCTGATGAAGCACCAGATGTTCGTCAAGCCGCAATGGGAGGGCGGCATGTTCGCGTCGCCCGCCCTGCTGGGCACCCGGCCCGGCGGCGCCTATGCGGCGGCCTGGGTCGCGCTGCATCACCACGGCGTGGACGGCTACCGCGCACTGGCCCGGCGCGCCATCGAGGCTTTCGACCGCCTGCGCGAGGGCGTCGCCGCCATGCCCGAGCTGCGCGTCATCGGCCGGCCCAGCGGTCCGCTGCTGGCCTATGGTGCACGCGACCCGGCGCTGGCCATCCACGCGGTGGGCGACCGGATGGACGCGCGCGGCTGGCGCGTCAACCGCGTGCAGCACCCGGACGGCCTGCATGCCATGGTGACGGCGCAGCACCTGGATGTGGCGGAGCGCTATCTCGACGACCTGAAGGCCGCGGTGGCCGAGGTGCGCGCCGACCCGGCGCTGGTCGGCCGGGGCAGTGCCGCCACCTACGGCCTGATGGCCGGCATCACCGACCCGGCCATGGCCGAGGCCCAGATGCTGGAGATGTTCGCGCGGGCCTACGGCAAGCGCTGAGGCGGCACGGGTCGCGCCTGGCACGCACTGGTGCGGTCAGGCCAGCTTCAACCGGCCGGCCTTGAGGTGGGACATCGCCACGGGTATCGGCGGCGTCCGCAGGTTTCATACGCTTTTCATGACAGCAGCCGGGCCCGGCGCCGACAGTGCGGCATCCCAACCCGGAGCCCGACATGTTGAAGCTGAAGGACCTGCTCGCCGGCGACCACCACAAGCGCTGGTCGGCACTCAAGAAGAAGCATGCCAAGGCCATTGCGGCCAAGAAGGTCGACTTCGACAGCAAGCTCGGCCCGACGCTGGACAAATACGCGGCGGCGATGAAGGTGGTGAACCCCTTGTTCGCCCGGCATGCGGTGACCACGCCGGTGCTGGAGAAGCTGGTGGCAGTGTCACGGCCGCTGCGCCAGGTTGCCGAGGCCTACCAGGACAAGAGCAAAGGGTTGGGGGACCCGGCCGAGAAGGAGATCGTGGCATTCCTCAAGGCGCTGGAGTCCGACTGCCGGGACTGGGAGAAGGTGCTCGACCTGTATGCGTCCGGGGCCATCGCGGGCCGCAACACCACCCCGCAGATGAAGGCGGTGCGCGAGTTGTACGGCAACCTCGACGCGCTGGGCCAGCAGCTCATCAACCTGCGCCGCTGTCTGCCGGACGCCGTCGCCCGCCTGCCCAAGATCGCGAACGAGGCCGACTACAAGGCCTATCAGATGCTCGCGGGACAGAAGGGCCAGAAGCCCGACGCCGAGAAGGACTGGCGCAAGGATCTCGCCGCCGACATGGGCATCGTGAAGGCCCAGTTCAACGCACTCATCCCCCTGACCGACACCTCAGACACCCTGGTCAAGCGACTCGTCGCGCTGGCACACGACTTCAAGGACCAGTCCGACTACGGTGCGCTGCGCGATCTGGCCCGGTCGCTGGCCGCCAATGGCGCCATGGTCAATTTCAAGCAGCGCGCCCAGACCGCCGAGAGCTTCATGAACAAGCTGGTCGGCCAGCGCGTCGACTTCAAGGGGACAGCCATTGCGGGCGCCGATGCGGCACAACTGCGCCGGTCCATGCTCATCGTGAAAGAAGTGGCGACGCACCTGATCGACCCGGCGCTTGCCAGCGTGCGCGCGCTGCCTTGAGAACGGGTCCGGAAGCAGGAGTGCCCTGCGCCCCGGGGCGTTGGCTGCGATGAAGTCGAGCAGAGGATCCATCCGGTTGCCCTTCGCCAGCCCACTGGTTGGCCTGGTGTTGCCGTCGACGATTGAGGTGATCGTCCGCAAGGGCGAACAGAGCCTGGGTATATTGCCTGGTGGCCGATGCATGGAGCGGCCGCCAGGACCACATGACATTGCGAGGCTCATACCTGTTGGCCATGGTCGCGCGCACCGCCGCCGTGGCGGCTGGCAGTGCCGCCGCATGCGGACCCGCCCTGTCATCTACGACGCCGGCCCACGATGTCCGCCGCGGCTGAAGCCCACGGGCGGATCCAGTTCGAGCGCTTCGAGCTGCAGCCTGGCGAGCGGCGGCTGCTGGCCGACGGCGCGCCGGTATCGCTGGGTGCACGAGCCTTTGACCTGCTGGTGCTGATGTGCCGGCGCGCTGGCCATCTGGTGACCAAGGACGAGATCCTCGATGCCGTGTGGCCCGGTCTGGTGGTCGAGGAGAACAACATTGCCGCGCAGGTGGTGGCCCTGCGACGGGTGCTGGGCAGCGGGCTCATCGCCACCGTGCCCGGGCATGGCTATCGCTTCACCGGGCAGCCGCTGGTGGTGCCGGCGCGAGCAGAGGTGAACACGCCGCCCGTGGCCGATGGCGTGCAGCTTTACGGCCGCACCGACGATCTGCTCGCCCTGACGGCGGCCCTGCAGGTGCCGGGTTGCGTCACCCTGATCGGACCGGCCGGCGTCGGCAAGTCGGCCCTGGCCCGCGCGGTGGCCGCGTCTTGGCCCAAGGCCGCGACCTGGGTTGACCTGGCGCCGCACGGCGCCGGCAGCGCCGTTGATCGGATCGTGCAGCGCGCACTCGGCCCGGTCTCAGGCGGTACAGCGGCCATACCCCAGCTGGCGGCAGCCTTGCGCGGTGGCGAGCTGCTGGTGCTGGACAACGCCGAGC
>JBJXHB010000535.1:0-3591 GCA_046160725.1 Aquabacterium sp. | reverse complement strand
TGGTGCTGGCGCGCCACTGGGCCGAAGGCGGTGCCGGCGCGGTTGACCTGGCGCATGCGGTGGTGCGGCTGGCCTCGCAACCGTCGCAGTTCCGTTTCGTCTACGCGGACACGGATACGCTGTGGGCCAAGATGAAGGCCGTCGCGACCAAGATCTATGGCGCCTCGGACATCACCGCCGACGCGAGGATCCGCGGCCAGATCAGGAAGCTGCAGGACTCCGGCTATGGGCACTACCCGGTGTGCGTGGCCAAGACGCCGTACTCGTTCTCCACCGACGCCACGCTCCGCGGCGCACCGTCGGGCCACGTGGTCGACATCCGCGAGGTCCGGCTGGCGGCCGGGGCGCAGTTCGTGGTGATGATCTGCGGCGACATCATGACCATGCCGGGGCTGCCGAAGTCGCCGGCGGCGCTGTCCATCGATGTCACCGACGACGGGCGCATGACGGGGTTGTTCTGACCAAGGCCTACGGGTGCGGCGGCGCGGCGGTGCCTCGGGGGCCTCAGGTCACCGTCTTGCGGGCGCAGTAGTCGCCAACCATGCCGCAGGCGATCAGCGCTGGCATGATCGCGTGGCCGTCGGCTTGCATCAGCGCCACCTGACTGCCGCCTCGCGCGGGCTGGCCTGGCCGGAGCCTTGGCCGGCGAGCTCCCAGACCATCAGCGAGATGAACAGGTCGCCCAGGGCGCCGCGATTGGCGTGCACCGGTCTCAACGAACTCGATTCAAGCTTCATAGCGCGCCGGAACATGCTCGAAGCACCTGCTGCACCTCTCCGGTCGGCGCTGCATGCTGCTCAGCCGACGCGCAGTGGCCTTGACCAGTTGCAGCGTAGCGCAAGCGGGTTCCAGCTTGCTGATGACCTGATTGACATCGACAACAGGTGGAGCGCTGGAACGACACTGCGGGAACCCGCCATCGGCCCTGACCTGACATCCCTTGTCCTGATCTCGACGCCGTGAAGTTGCCGCCTGAAGTGATGCTGACTGCCGTGGACAGCGGTGACGCTCGCGACGGGGGCAGCTCACGACGCGGACCCTCAGCGCGGTGTTTAGTCGCTCCTATTGCGGCAAAGCCCGCGCACTGTTGATGCGCACGGCGCCGCTGGCCGTCACCGGGCCGCTGCCTTGGGGTGCGGTGAAGTCCAGGGCCAGCTTTGTGATGCGGCCTTCGCCGTCCACCTCCAACTCGTAGATGACGAACTCACCCTGCACGGACGACAACTGCATCTGACCGCTCACCAAGTCCAGGGTCGGCACGACTGCGGGCCGCTGGAACCAGCTGCTGCTGTAGGCATTGGCATAGATGCCTGGCCTCAATGCCTGGCCGTCAGCGCTGATCAACACAAGGCTCCAGTTGCCATTGGGATGCGCGGGATCGGCGGCCTCCGCATAGGTCAGGCTCAGCCGGTCGCCCTGTTGGCTGGCCAATAGCGTACCGACGGCAGGGCCGCTCCACAGCTCCTTGGGCAGGCTGAACCAGTCCGTGAGGTCTATGGGTACGCGCAGCCGGCTGACCCAGGCGCCGCTGGTATCAGCCACGGTGCGCAGCACGAAATCCGCGCTTTCGCTGTTGCCAGCACCGTCCAGGCTCACCGTCAGCCTCACCTTGGCAGATCCAACGCCGCTTGCACCGGGCGCCAGCCCGATGAAGGTGCTGCGCTCGTTGGGCCTGTCGATCGTCAAAGGCGTCCCACCAAGTTGGGTCCAGTGAAAACGGATGCCTGCCGGCGCGCCAGGCGGTGGCGGCAGGCCAACCGCCTCGACGGTCGCGCCGGCCATCAGCGTCAGGTGTCCTGCAAGGCTTGACTGCGGATTGAGGATGTTCGGCGTCGTGAACAAACCCACGTTGCCAGCGTAGCGTGACAGTGTCCCGCCTGTGGTGGCACGCATCACCTGGGCGCCAGCGATGGACTCGCCTGTGTCGACCAACAACTCGTAGCGGCGCGAGTAGCGCAGCGGCAGTGCCGGCTTCAGCGTGATCAGCGCGCCCTGGAGTTCCGCCTGCACGGGCACCTCTATGCCGGCGGTGGGCATCTGGTCCAGTCGGCCCAGATCCATCAACCGCCAGCGCCATGCGCTGGCGCCCGCCACAGGCCGGGTGAACTGCAGCGAAAAGGTCGTGTCCACAGGGAGCTCGCTGCCACCGACGAAAGGCAACCGGAGGGTGAACTCGTTGGCGTTGTACGCGAAGGTGTTTCCCCGTCCACCATGTGTGTAGTCGGCAAAGAAGACGCCGGAGACAAGACCGATCCCTTCCCAAGTGCCTGTACCGTGAGCCTCCACGCTGCCGTCTCCCGCCAGGTCGAGGGCGACGGAGAGATCGGACGGGCCGCGGCTGGCGCTCCCGATGGTGAGGCTGACCAGATCGCCACCGCGCCCCCGCATTACAAAGGAACCTTGCTGCGGGCTGGGCTCCGGGAGCTCGTCCAGCCAGCTGCGGATCGGCGTGGGCATGCTGACGTCGAAGCTGCCGCCGAGTTCAGGGCAGTCGTAGCGCATGCGGATGTCGAGTTGGATGCGCGCCTCGTCCCAGCGGGAAGTCTTCTCAAACCGGAACGCGGTGATGCGATCAGCGGCGAAAGGGGCACCGGGGAAGTCGAAGGCGATTGCATCATCGCTGCCACCACCGATGAGCAGCGTGTGACGCAGCTTGTTGCGAGACATCTCCACTCGCGTCTGGCCCGAAACGCGGAAGTCCTGCGGGCCGGGCGTGCCGACCACGGCAGCCAGCACCATGCCCGGCGCCGGCAGCACAACGCGAGCGACGAAATCACCGCCGTTCGTGACACTTTCCAGCACCACCGTGATCCGGCCCTGCGCGGAGCGCGCCAAAGGGTCGCGGGCACAGGCGCTGAAGTCCAGCGAAATCTCGTCCCTCGCGCTCAGCGAGCCGTTGCCGTCCTTGTCGGTCCAACTGCGCTGCAAGGTTCCCGAGCTGCAGTTGACGGTCACGGCTGTCGCAGCCGAATGTTTCGCAGCGGCCGCCGCCTCCTCGACGACAGCCTGGCCAATGCGCAGCATCAGCTCGCTTGCCCACAGAGGATAGCCGGCAACCCGGCCGGCATTGGTTGTGTTGAAGGCGAGGAGGGTCGAGGGATCGGTGCCGCCACCGCCGCTGCCACCGCCGCCACCGCCGCCACCGCAGGCGGATAGCAGTCCGGCCAAAGCCAGCGAAATTGCGAACTTCAAAAGCGCTGTGCTCATCTGCGTCTCCCTGGAAATCTTGTTGGTCTGGTCACAATTCTGCACGGCATAGACGGGACGCTTGATGATGATGTCGAAACCCGGGAACCCGATGGAAGGGCGTAACCGGTTCCGCTTGAACGCCACGCGCGGGTTGATGTCTTGCAGGCCAGGCCTGAAGAGTCCGTGCCGATGGCCCACTTGTCATCGACATACCCGGGGCCTAGCAGATTCAGGCGCTTGCACTTCTGACTCGCAACACGGGTCCGCGCGCAGCGTGGAGTGAACCCCTGAACCTGGACCACGTCAGGCTATGAGAACTAAGCCGCCTGCAAGGCGAGTTGAGCCTCGAACTCGTTGGGCGGCAAGTAGCCGATCGCGGAGTGAAGCCGTTTGGCGTTGTAG
>JBJXHB010000534.1:0-5342 GCA_046160725.1 Aquabacterium sp. | reverse complement strand
TCCGGTAGAAATTGCCGCACGCTACAACCAGCAAGGCGCGGACGAACTGACTTTTCTGGACATTACCGCCACCAGCGATGGCCGTGATTTGATCCTGCACATGATCGAAGCGGTGGCCAGCCAGGTGTTTATTCCGCTCACCGTGGGCGGCGGCGTGCGCACGGTGGCCGACGTGCGGCGGCTGCTGAATGCCGGCGCCGACAAGGTCAGCTTCAACTCGGCCGCCGTGGGCGACCCACAGGTAATACGCGACGCCTCGGACCGCTATGGCGCGCAATGCATCGTGGTGGCCATCGACGCCAAGCGTCGCCAGGGCGATGACCTGGCGGCGCGGGGTGCAGGCTGGGATGTGTTCACCCATGGCGGGCGCCGCAACACCGGCATCGATGCGGTGGATTGGGCCTCCCGCATGGCCACGAATGGGGCGGGCGAGATCTTGCTGACCAGCATGGACCGTGATGGCACCAAGGCCGGTTTCGACCTCGAACTGACCCGGGCGGTCAGCGACGCGGTGCCCGTGCCGGTAATCGCCTCCGGCGGCGTGGGCACGCTGCAACACCTGGCGGACGGCATCCAGGTCGGTCGTGCCGATGCCGTGCTGGCGGCCAGCATCTTCCACTATGGCGAGTTCACCGTTGGCCAGGCCAAGGCCTTGATGGCCGAGCGCGGCATCCTGGTTCGCCAATGAAGACCGGCGGCCAACGCAAGTCACCGCAGGGCCGGCCCCGGGCATCGTCAGGCACCGGCTCGGCTCCGCACGAGGTGCGCATCATCGGCGGCCAATGGCGCAGCCGGCTGCTGCCGGTGGCCGACACACCGGGCCTGCGGCCGACGCCGGACCGAGTCCGTGAGACGCTGTTCAACTGGCTGGGCCAGGACCTGACCGGCTGGCGGGTCCTGGACGCATTTGCGGGCAGCGGGGCACTTGGCTTGGAGGCGGCATCGCGTGGCGCGGCCAGCGTCACGATGCTTGAACGTGAGCGCCTGCTTTGCACCGTCCTTCGGCAGGGCGTGGACAAGCTGGGCTGCGCGAGTACGGTTTCGGTACAGCAGGCTGAGGCGGTGGGATGGATGCGTGCCGCGCCGCCCACATCGTTCGACCTCGTCTTTCTGGACCCACCGTTCAGCCTGCCGCTGTTGGCGCCGGCCATGGCGGCGGCCTGGCCGCTGGTGGCGACATCGGGCTTTGTGTATGCCGAGGGGCCGTCGGCCTGGGCGGGGGAGATGCCGCCCGGCTGGACCCTTTGGCGGCAAGGCAGGGCCGGGGCGGTTCACTATCAGTTGCTGCAATGCAGCAGCTACACTGATTCAGCGCCTGGGAGTTCCTGATGACCCATCGATCGCCGCTGATTGCCGTCTACCCCGGAACCTTCGACCCGATGACATTGGGTCATGAGGACCTGATGCGTCGTGCCTCGACGCTTTTCGACCGCCTGGTGCTGGCCGTCGCCGCAGGGCACCACAAGCGCACGATGTTCACCATCGCCGAGCGCATCGAGATTGCCACCGAGGTGGCACGGCCCTACGGCAATGTCGAAGTGGTGGCCTTCCGCGGCCTGCTGCGCGATTTCGTCGTCGGCTTGGGCGGCCACGTGGTCGTGCGCGGCCTGCGCGCCGTCACTGACTTCGAGTACGAGTTCCAGATGGCGGGCATGAACCGGCAGCTGATGCCGGATGTGGAGACGGTGTTCATGACGCCGTCGGACCAGTTTCAGTTCGTCAGCGGCACCTTCGTGCGCGAGATCGCCACCCTGGGCGGCGACGTGTCGAAGTTTGTCGCGCCCTCAGTGCTGAGCCGACTGCGCGACCGGGTGTCGCAGCCGCCGCAGGACGCCTGAGTCCACCGCGTGGCGGGCCGGCGAATGGGGCACCCATGGCCCTGATGATCACCGACGAGTGCATCAATTGCGATGTCTGCGAGCCGGCATGCCCGAACCAAGCCATCTCGATGGGCCCGGACTACTACGTCATCGACCCACAGCGCTGCACCGAGTGCGTCGGACACTTCGACGAGCCGCAGTGCGTGGCCTTGTGCCCGGTCGCATGCATACCGCTGCACCCGCAGCATGTGGAAAGCGCCGAGCAGCTGATGGCCAAGTACCGTCGATTGACGGCCGAGACCACCGGCCTGCCGCCTACGGCTGCTTGACGGGCGCTGGCTTCGGCGCCTGGTAGACAGGGGCGCCGCCATCGGCCTGCGGCGCGGAGGCCTTGCCCAGCCTGCCCTTGCCCTGGCCCTTGCCTGGCCCCGAGGCCGCGCCTTTGGCGACAGGGGCACCGGCATCCGGCCCGATGCCAACCGCACGTTGGCCGACAGCGGCCTTTTCGCGCTGGCGCCGTTCGCGGGCCAGGTCTTCGGCCAGGCCCTTCTCACGCGTCGCGATGGCCGCCGCCTCACGCTGCTGGGCTGGCGTGCGCGTATCGGTGCTCGGCACTTCCTGTCCAGCCGGACAGGGTGTCTGCGAAAAAGTGCGTCCATCTGGACCGCACTTGAACACCTTGGCCGGAGGCGCAGCCGGTGCTGCCACTGCGCAGGCGACGAACGCCGCCAGCAGCCAGGCCAACGTCCGCGGCGCCAGCCGGCGGCCAGCCAGTGGCGAGCCGGAGGCTTCCAGGGACCAGTGGTCAGCATCGGCAATGGGCGTCATGGGGTCTTGATCTCCGGCGTTGTGGTCTTGGTCTCGGCTTTGGGCGGTGGTTTCGGCCGCGGCGGCGGTGCATGCAACGCCATCATGGCGCGGTCCATGGCGCCGTCCAGCATCAGGTCCAGGGACTGGACCGCCTTGTCGACGCAGGACTGCAGCGCCTCACGCTCGTCTGCGGGCGCCCGCCGCAGCACGAAATCCGCAACCTCGGCGCGGTCGCCGGGGTGGCCGATGCCCAGGCGCAGCCGCCAGAAGTCCGCACTGCCGATCTGGGCCCGGATGTCCTTCAGGCCGTTGTGTCCGGCGACACCCCCGCCCTGCTTGAGTCGCATCTGGCCCGGCGGCAGGTCAAGCTCGTCATGTGCCACGAGGATTTCGCCGGGCTCGATCTTGAAGAACCGCGCCAGCGCGGCCACCGACTGACCGGACAGGTTCATGTAGGTCTGCGGCTTGAGCAGCCACAACGGACCCGCTGCGCGGTTCACGCGAGCAACATGGCCGCGATAGCTGCGATCGGACACCAGCCGGGCGCCCAACCGAGCTGCGGCTGCGTCCAGCCAGGCAAACCCGGCGTTGTGGCGCGTATCGTCATATTCGGGCCCGGGGTTGCCGAGCCCCACCAGCAGGCGGATCATGCTGCGGATTATCCGGGCCCGCCGCGACTGGCGTCATGACTGAATCGTCACTGGCACCACGCCACGCGCCCAGAATCGGTGCATCTCACATTCGAAGGGGCACAGCATGCGCATCGGACTGCCGAAGGAAATCAAGAACCATGAGTACCGGGTCGGACTGACACCCGCCAGCGTACGTGAGCTGGTCTCGGCCGGTCATTCGGTGCGCGTAGAGCAGGGCGCTGGTGCATCGATCGGTCTGACCGACGCGATGTACGTCGCCGCGGGCGCGCAGACTGTGCAGGCCGCGGCCGACATCTTTGCCGACGCCGAGATGATCGTGAAGGTCAAGGAGCCGCAGCCCGGCGAGTGCGCGATGCTGCGGCCGGGCCAGATCCTCTACACCTATCTGCACCTGGCGCCGGATCCGGATCAGACATCGGCCCTGATCCGCAGCGGTGCCATCTGCGTGGCCTACGAGACCATCACCAATGCGGCCGGCGGCCTGCCGCTGTTGGCGCCGATGAGCGAAGTGGCGGGCCGCATGGCGGTGCAGGCCGGCGCCGCGCACCTGGAGAAGAGCAAGGGCGGCATGGGCGTGCTGCTGGGCGGCGTGCCTGGCGTGGCGCCGGCACAGGTGGTGATTCTGGGCGGTGGCGTCGTCGGCACCCATGCCTTGCAAGTCGCGGTCGGCATGGGCGCGCGCGTGACGGTGCTGGACCGCAATGTCGATCGGCTGCGGCAACTGGACCTGGTGTTCGGCAACCGGATCACCACGCTGTTCTCCACCGGCGCCTCGGTCGAGGAGCAGGTGCTGGCGGCCGACCTGGTGATTGGTGGCGTCCTGATCCCCGGTGCGGCGGCGCCAAAGCTGGTCACCCGAGCGATGGTGACCCGCATGAGGCCCGGCGCCGTGGTCGTGGATGTCGCCATCGACCAGGGCGGCTGCTTCGAGACATCCCATGCCACGACGCATGCCGACCCGACCTACTTGGTCGACGGCGTGGTGCACTACTGCGTGGCCAACATGCCGGGCGCGGTGGCGCGCACCTCCACCTTCGCCTTGAACAACGCCACCATCGGCCCCGCGTTGGCACTGGCCGGCAAGGGCTGGCGGCAGGCCATGCGCGATGACGCGCATCTGCGCAATGGCTTGAATGTCGCGCTCGGGCAGGTCACCTGTGCGCCGGTGGCCCGGGACCTGGGCCATGCCTACGTACCGGCCGCGCAGGTGATCGACGCCGCCTGATCGGCCAACGGCGCCGCGCAGCGCGCACCGCGAACGTAGAAAGGGGCTCCGGAAGGAGCCCCTTGGCATACCTGCCGAGCCTGTGGCCCGGCCCGATGGCGCATTACTTCTTCTTCTTGTCGTCCTTGGCCGGTGCGGCGGCCTTGGCAGGTGCGGCGGCCTTGCCCGCCGGCGCTGCGGCGGCCTTGCCGGCAGCCGGTGCGGCCTTGCCACCCTTGGCCGGGGCCGGTGCCGCGGCGGCAGCGGCGGCCGGGTCTGCGGCTGCCTCTTCCTCGACCCGCGGTTGGGTCACGGCCACGATCACCGGGTCCAGCTTGCCGTGCTTGACCACCTTGACGCCCTCAGGCACCTTGATGTCGGACACATGCAGCGACTGGCCCTTGACCAGGTGGCTGAGGTCGACCGCCAGGAACTCTGGCAGCGCGATGGCCAGGCACTCGATCTCGACCTCGTTGGCGACATGGTTGACAAGGCACTTGTCGGTCTTGACGGCGGGCGAATGCTCTTCGCCGCTGAAGTGCAGCGGGATCTTCTTGTGCACCCGGGTGGTGTCGTCCACGCGCTGGAAGTCGACGTGCATCACCATCTGCTTCCAGGCATGCATCTGGAAGTCGCGCAGCAGCACTTTGCTGACGGCACCGGCCAGTTCCATTTCCAGCACGGAGGCATGGAAGGCCTCTTTCTTGAGCGCGAAGTACAGCGCGTTGTGATCGAGTTCGATCATGCGCGGCTCACCGGCCCCGTACACGATGCCGGGCACCTTGCCGGCGATGCGCAGGCGGCGGCTCGCTCCGGTCCCCTGCAGACTGCGCTCGAAAGCGACGAATTTCATGG
>JBJXHB010000533.1:0-7939 GCA_046160725.1 Aquabacterium sp. | reverse complement strand
GCGCCGCGGCGTCGGCAGCGGCAGCGGCAGCGATGGTGCAGGCAGCGACGGCCGGCAGCCACCGGGACAGCGCCGGCCCGGCACCGGGACGCATCACGTCAGGCACGCCACCACCTCCTGCGCGATGGCCAGGGACGCGGTCAGGCCGGGCGACTCGATGCCCAGCAGGTTCACCAGCCCCGGCACGCCATGGTCGGCCGGCCCGTCGATGCGGAAGTCGGCCAGCGGCTCGTCCGGCCCGTGGATCTTCGGCCGCACGCCGCTGTAGCCGGGCTGCAGGGCCGCGTCGGGCAGGCCAGGCCACCAGCGGCGGATGGCGTGCTGCGCGCCGGCCTCGTCCAGCGGGTCCACCCCGTACTCCACGTCGTCGATCCAGCGGAACGTCGGCCCGAACCGGGCCTGGCCGGCCAGGTCCAGGGTGAGGTGCAGGCCCAGGTGCCCGGCCGCGCCCGGTGCCGGATACACCAGGCGCGAGAACGGCGCGCGGCCGCTGAGGGCGTAGTAGCAGCCCTTCGCAAAGCGCGCCTGCGGCAGGCCGCTGCGGTCCCAGCCCGTCAGGCTGCGTGCCACCGCCACCGCCTGCAGCCCGGCGCTGTTGACCACCTGCCGAGCCAGCAGCGCGGTGGGCGCTGCCTCTGCAGGGCCGCTGGCCACCTGAAGGACGATGCCATCGGCGCGCACCTCGCCGGCGACCACCGTCGACCCCACGGCGAGCATCGCGCCGTTCCGCTCGGCATCGCCCAGCAGGGCCAGCATCAGGCCGTGGCTGTCGACGATGCCGGTCGATGGCGACCACAGCGCGGCCTGGCAGCGCAGCGCCGGCTCCATCGCCTGCGCCGCCGGCCCGTCCAGGGCCACCAGGTCGTGCACGCCAGCCGCCGCGGCCTGGGCCTGGATGCGGGCCAGCGCCGCCTGCTCGGCGGCGTCGCAGGCCACGATCAGCTTGCCCAGCCGCGCATGGCCGACGCCGGATTGCGCACAGTAGGCGTACAGCAGCGCCTTGCCGCGTACGCAAAGGGCGGCGCGCCGCGAGCCCTCGGCGTAGTACAGCCCGGCGTGGATGACCTCGCTGTTGCGCGCGCTGGTGGCGCTGCCGATCAGCGTCTCGGCCTCGACGACCACCACCTCGCGCCCAGAGGCAGCCAGCGCCCTGGCGCAGGCCAGGCCGACGACGCCGGCCCCGATCACCACGGTATCCACCCGATCCATCGAGCGATTGTCCTTGCCCCGTGACGGATGCACGGGCCATCCCCTCGGGCGCGGGGATGCCCTGCGTCGGGCCGCCGCCTACATTGGCCGTGTCGGATCCAACGACACCAACGACCACCCCAGGGAGCCCCGCATGTTGAACGTTCGTACCTTGATCGCCGGCCTGGCCGCCGCCGCCGTCACTTCCGGCGCCTTGGCCGCCGACCAGACCGTGGCGTTCTCCTCGAATGTCGCCTCGTTCGCATCGTCCAGCGTTTCCGGGCTGGCGCTGGTCGGTGGTGACGACGTCATCACCTTCGACAGCCTGATGCCCGGCAACTACGACTTCACGCTGACGCTCAGCGGGCAGTGGCTGACCATCACCAACGCCCACCTGAACGGCATCACCGGCACGATCATCGACAGCGGCCGCTGGACGTTCATCGGCATCGACGGCGTCACCGTCTCGCCGCTGGTGCTGACCCTCACGGGCACCCGCGACCGGTCCTCGGCCCTGTACTCCGGCGAGCTGACGGTCACGGCCGTCGTGCCGGAGCCCGGGACCTATGCGCTGATGCTGGCCGGCCTGGGCGCCGTCGGGTTCGTCGCGCGACGTCGCCGCGTGGCCTGATCCTCCGGCGCCATCCCGTGCGTGACAGAGGCCGCCTACGGGCGGCCTCTTTGCTGGCTGCGTGCCGCTGGCAGTGCGCCGCCTGCGCGCCTCAGGACAGGCCCAGGGCGGCCGGGCGCCAGCCCGCTCAGATGCCGTCGGCCACCAGCCGCGCCACCGCGGTACCGATGTCGGCCGTGCGGGCCTGCCCGCCGAGGTCCGGCGTGCGCGGGCCGTCGCGCAGCACCGCCGCGACGGCGCGCAGGATGGCGTCGTGCGCGTCACGCTCCGCGCCGCCGGAGCGCCCCAGGTGGTCCAGCATCATGGCCGCCGACCAGATCATCGCTATCGGGTTGGCGATGCCCTGCCCGGCGATGTCGGGCGCCGAGCCGTGCACCGGCTCGAACAGACTCGGGAAGCGGCGCTCCGGGTTCAGGTTGGCCGACGGTGCGATGCCGATGGTGCCGGTGCAGGCCGGGCCCAGGTCGCTGAGGATGTCGCCGAACAGGTTGGTTGCCGCCACCACGTCGAAGCGCTGCGGCTGCAGCACGAAGCGCGCGCACAGGATGTCGATGTGCTGCTTGTCCCAGGTGATGTCCGGGTACAGCGCCGCGACCTCCGCGCAGCGCTCGTCCCACCAGGGCATCGAAATGCTGATGCCGTTGCTCTTGGTGGCCAGGGTCACATGGCGGCGTGCCCGCGTGCGGGCCAGATCAAACGCGTACTTCAGCAGCCGCTCGCTGCCGTGGCGCGTGAACACCGACTCCTGCACCACGAACTCGCGCTCGGTGCCCGCGAACATCACGCCACCGACCGACGAGTATTCGCCCTCGGTGTTCTCGCGCACGATCAGCATGTCGATGTCGCCGGGCTTGCGGTTGGCCAGCGGCGAGGGCACGCCCTCGAACAGCCGCGCCGGGCGCAGGTTGATGTACTGGTCGAACTCGCGCCGCCACTTGATCAGCGAGCCCCACAGCGAGATGTGGTCCGGCACCGTGGCCGGCCAGCCGACGGCGCCGAACAGCAACGCGTCCATGCCGCCGATCTGCGCCTTCCAGTCGGCCGGCATCATGGCGCCGGTCTTCGCGTACCAGTCGCAGCTGGCCCATTCGATGGGCGTGATGTCCAGCGCGATGCCAAAGCGCCTGCAGGCGGCGCCCAGCACGCGCAGCGCCTCGGGCATCACTTCGCGGCCGATGCCGTCTCCGGGGATGGCGGCAATGCGATGGCTTTCGGGCATGTCGGTTCTCTTCGGTGGGATGGATGGGGGCTGGTCGGCGCTGCGATTCCTGCCGGCCTACCTGGCTGCAGGTGCCTCAGTTGCCCAGCAGGGACGCCATTCTGGGCTCGCGCAGCAGCGCGGCGAGTTCCGGCAGGGCGCACGCACCCCTGGACCGCAGGTCGCGCCGTGCCTGGCGGGCGACATCGGCCATCCGCGCCGTTTCCGGCATGGACAAGCCGTCCAGGACAGCCGCGCCGCTGGTGAGCGCCAGCGCTCTCAGCGTACCCAGGGCGCCGCCGGGCTCACCGGGCACTGGCCAATCGGCTCGATCAACTTCCCGCCGAGCATCGTCGACACCGCCCAAGGCCAGCAGGCACAGGCATTCCTCGAACAGGCGACAGGTGCCCAGCACGGGGTTGTCCGACTCGATGGCGGCCGGCGGGCAGGCCTGCACCAGTTTCAGCGCCGCCCGGGCATTGCCCAGACGGCGCTGGAGCGCTGCGGCCAGGACGTGGGTGAGTTGCTCGGGCGCGAAGCCCGCTGATGCATCCATCCGGATCGAGGTCAGGATACCGACCAGCGCCTGTTTCAGTGCCTCGGTGTCGTCCTGCCCATCGGCATCGTCCAGCAGCACCGCCAGCGCTTGCCCATGGCTCATGCGAGCCACGGCGGCGGCCGAGCCCTTGCTGTCGCCGTTCAGGCGGGCCTCGACCATGGCCGCGCCGAACAGTCGCCATGCATCTCGGCGCTCGCCATGCGTCAGGCAGAGCGTGGCCAGCGCCATCAATGCAAAGTAGTGGCCGGGATGCCGCCGGACAGAAGGGCGCTGCAGTGCAAGTGCGGCCAGGCGCACCGCTTCAGCCGGGCGGTCGAGCTGCACGCACTGCACGGCCGCCAGGCCTTCACATCGGCCGCAGAGGTCCGGATCGCCCAGCACAGCGGCCTGCGCAGCGGCGGCGCGGGTCCTTTCCAGGGCTGATGCGGTATCGCCCCGAAAGTAGTCCAGTGCACCTTCCAGGTAGCCGATGCGCGCTGCCCACTGCGGCTCCTGGCGTTGCAGGCCCAGCACCTGCCGCCCCCGGTGCAGCAGGCCTTCGGCGGCCATGAAGTGCTCGGCCCGGCCCAGCTTGAAGGCTGCATTGAAGCAGCGCTGGGCCCGCAAGGCCTGCGCATCGCCAAGGGACGTGGAAATGGTCATCTGCCGATGATACGAAGCCCGCTGCCGCCCGTCCGCCGCGATGGACGTTGCGCTCAGCCCGTCGCGCTGGCGGACGGCTCATGCGGCAAGAGCGGCATCTCGTCGCTCTGGCATCGCGCTGGCCGGGCGGGATGCCTAAAGTCCACTCCATCGACACACCACTGCACCCCAGGAGCCCCACATGACCCGCACCCCGCACCGCCTGCTGTCCCTCGTGATGGCCGCCTTCGTCACCTTTACTGCGCTGGGCGCTGTCTCCGGCCTGGCCGACAGCCGCTACGACGACGCGCGCACCGCCGCCGCTGTTGCCGCGCCGGTGGCCCACGCCGCGGCCGCTGACCAACGCGTCTGATGCGGCCGCAGCCGCCCCATCGGCCGGCCGTGCCGGCCTGGATGGGACACTGCGGCCCATGGACATCGCCACCACACCTCTGGACCCGGCCGTCGTCGACGCCCTCGCGCGCGTCACCACCGCCACCCTCACCACCGTTCTGCTGAAGAAGGGCCTGCGCAACTGCTGGATGCGCGGCGCCCGGCCGCTGCAGCCGCAGGCACCGCGCCTGGTCGGGCGCGCCTTCACGCTGCGCTTCGTGCCGATGCGCGAGGACCTGGCCACGCCGGCCAGCTGGGGCAACCCGATCTCGACCCGCGCCGCCATCGAGGCCATGCCCGACGGCTGCATCGCCGTGGTCGACGCCATGGGCGTCACGGACGCCGGCATCTTTGGCGACATCCTGTGCGCGCGCATGGCCCGCCGCGGCGTCGCCGCATTGGTCACCGATGGCGTCGTGCGCGACCTGGCCGGCGTGCTGGGCACCGGGCTGCCGGTGTGGTGCCAGGGCACGGCCGCGCCGTCATCGGTGGCCGGGCTGACCTTCGTCGCCTGGCAGCAGCCCATCGGTTGCGGTGGCGTGGCGGTGTTTCCCAACGACGTGATCGTGGTCGACGGCGACGGCGCGGTGCTGATACCGCAGGCGCTGGTCGACGACGTGGTCGCGGCGGCCGTCGAGCAGGAGCGGCTGGAGGGCTGGATCATGGAGCAGGTCAACGCCGGCGTGCCCCTGCCCGGCCTGTACCCGCCCAATGCCGAGCATCAGGCGCGCTATGCGGCCTGGGCCCGGGCGCAGGACAACGGCGCCGCCTGAGCGGCGCTGCGGCGTCGCCCTACCCGCGCCGCATCTCCAGCGCCAGCAGGTACAGGCCGCTGGCCACCACGACGATCGCACCACCGATGACCCAGGCATCCGGTACCTGCGCGAACAGCAGCCAGCCAAAGCCCGTCATGTACAGGATCTGCAGGTAGATGAACGGGCCCAGGACCGCGGCGCTGGCATAGCGGTGCGCGGTGGCGACGGCATGGTGGCCGAGGCCGCCGAACAGGCCGCACAGCACCAGCAGCGTCCAGGGCAGGGCGCCGGCCGGCCACTGCCACTGGGCCAGCCCCACCGGCAGCACCAGCAGTGCCGCGCCGGCGGCCGACACCAGCTGCATGGTGGCGGGTGACTCGCTGGCGGCCATGCGCCGCGTCAGCAGGTTGAACGCAGCATAGATGATGGCGTTCATCAGCGACAGCAGCAGCGCCGGGTGAAAGCCCGCCGTGCCCGGCCGCAGCACCAGCAGCACCCCCGCGAAACCCAAGACCACCGCCACCCAGCGCCGCGCGTCCAGCCGCTCGCCCAGCCACAGCGCGCTGATGACGGCGATCAGGATCGGCACCGAGAACTGGATCGCGCCGGCCTCGGCCAGCTGCAGGTACTGCAACGCGATGAAGTTCAGCGTCGTCATCGCGCCCAGCATCGCCGCGCGCAGCAGGTGCAGGCGGGGGTTCTTCATGTGCCACAGCGCCCGGCCGTGCACCGGCGTCAGCATCAGCACCGCCAGCAGGGCATGGAACACGAAGCGCATGGCCACCACCTGGGTGGCCGGCAGCTCTCGGACCAGCCACTTGGCGCAGGCGTCCAGGGCAGCAAAGCAGAACGTGCCGGCACAGACCAGCGCGATGCCGATGCGCCGGTTCCGGGCGGTGTCGTCCTTGAGCAAGATGGAGGCAATACAGTCGGCGCGATTCTAGGAATCACGACCGACTCCACCATCCGCCTGCCGGGACGACCGGCCTCTCCGTCATGCCAACCGCACCCGCCGCCCTCACCATCGTTGCCCATGACCCGGCCACCAACGCCTGGCCGCGCGAGGCGCTGGCCACCCTGCTGATCGACTGCGTGCAGGCCGGCGCGTCCATCGGCTTCCTGGCGCCGCTGTCGCGCGACGAGGCCAACGCCTTCTGGGACGGCGTGCATGCCGACATCGGGCCGGACCATCCGATCTGGTTCGGCTGGCTGGGCGACCAGCTCGCCGGCACGGTGCAGCTGGACCGTGCGCGCCGCGCCAACGGCCGCCACCGTGCGGAAGTCTGCAAGCTGATGGTGTCCCCGGTGGCGCGCCGCCAGGGCCTGGCGCGTGCCCTGATGACGGCGGCGGAGGACCAGGCGCGACGGCTGGGGCTGCAGCTGCTGCACCTGGACACCATGGCCGGCTCCGAGGCCGAGCCGTTGTACCGCGGGCTGGGCTGGCGGTTCAGCGGCCAGATCCCGCTTTTTGCCGGCTGGCCGGACGGTGCGCTGGGCGCCACCGCGATCTACTGGAAGGTGCTGTAGCGCGGCGTTGGCGGCGCCGCCGCTTCAGCCGCCCAGGCGTGCCGCCAGCGCTGTGAAATCCGGCTCGGTGACATCGAAGCGCAGCTCGCCCACCGGCTCCATCCAGCCACCCTCGCCACGCTCCGCGGGCCGGGGGATGTAGGCGGTGCGCAGCCCGGCCTGCTGCGCGGCCGCCAGGTCCGCGGGATGCGCCGCCACCATCAGCACCTGTTGCGGCGCCAGGCCGAGCAACGCGGCCGCACCCCGGTACACCGACGGATGCGGCTTGTAGGCCCGGAACAGCTCGGCCGAGAAGATCGTGTCCCAGGGCAGGCCGCCGTGCCGCGCCATGTCCAGCAGCAGCGCGACGTTGCCGTTGCTCAGCGTGGCGATCGGCATGCGGGCCTTCAGGCGCTGCAGGCCGGCGACGCTGTCGGGCCAGGGCGCCAGGCGGTGCCACACCTGGTTGAAGTCCTGCCGCTGGGCGTCGTCCAGGCCCTGCAGTCCGAAGCGCGGCAGGATCACATCCAGGATCTCGCGGTGCAGGGTGTCGATGCTGGCCCAGCCGGATGCGCCGTCGTCGCGCAGGCGGTCCATCACGCGCTGCATGGCCGGCACATAGCCGGCGCGCCAGGCATCGGCCAGCGCCGGCCAGTCGGCCGCCAGGCCGGTGCGCGCCTGCAGTGCCCGGCCTTCGCGGATGATGCTGCCGCGCCAGTCGACCACGGTGCCGAAGACGTCGAAGACCGCAGCGCGGATGTCCAGGCCGTTCGACATGTCGGTCCTCAGCTGCGCCCGGCCATGAGCTGCCCCATGCGGATGGCGCCGCCCGGCGCCCAGACCGGGTTGAACGCGAGCGGCCCCGGCGGCAACAGCAGCACCACGGTCGAGCCGAGCAGGAAGCGGCCCATCTCATCGCCCTGGCCCAGCGTGACCTTGCCGTCCACATAGCGCCAGTCGCGCAGGTGGCCGGGCCGCGGCGGGTTGACCAGGCCGTGCCACACCGTGGCCATGCTGCCGACGACGGTGGCGCCCACCAGCACCAGCACCCAGGGCCCGGCATCGCCGTCGAACACGCAGACCACCCG
>JBJXHB010000532.1:0-4402 GCA_046160725.1 Aquabacterium sp. | reverse complement strand
TCATCAACCATGCCGCTCGGCCGGATGCGCGCTGGCAGGGCGACACCTGGACCGCGCGCGTGCCGCTGGACCCGCAGCGCGCCGAGTCGCCGGCCGTCCTGCCCGTGGTGTTGATAGCCAATGGCATGCCGGCTGGCCTGCGCGTGGAGGTGGCCATGACCACACCTTGGGCGCCGACCAACGCCACCGCGTCGATGTCGGCGAACAGCGGTGCGGCACAGCCCGGCGGCGCCGTCTCGACACCAACACCGGGCCTGCTGCTGGCGCTTGGGTTGGCCCTGGTCGGTGGTGCGCTGCTGAACCTGATGCCTTGTGTGTTCCCGGTGCTGTCGCTCAAGGTGCTGGGTTTTGCCACGCAGCCGCAGGGCCGCCGCGCCGTGCTGGCCGGGGGCCTGGCCTACACCGCGGGCGTGGTGCTGTCCTTCGTCGGCCTGGCCGGCCTGCTGCTGGCGCTGCGTGCCGGCGGAGAGCAGCTGGGATGGGGCTTCCAGCTGCAATCGCCGCCGGTGGTGGCCGCCCTGGCCACGCTGTTCACCCTGATCGCGCTGAACCTGGCCGGGGTTTTCGAGTTCGGCAACCTGCTGCCGTCGGCCTGGGCGTCCGCGCGTGCGCGCCATCCGGTGGTCGATGCCTTCCTGACCGGCGTGCTGGCGGTGGCGGTCGCATCACCCTGCACCGCGCCGTTCATGGGCGCGGCGCTGGGTGCGGCGCTGAGCTGGCCGGCCGCGCCGGCGTTGCTGGTCTTTGCGGCGCTCGGGCTGGGCATGGCGGCGCCCTATCTGGCGGCCAGCGCCTGGCCCGCCCTGGCCCGGTTGCTGCCGCGCCCCGGGCCGTGGATGGCGCACTTCAGGTCCTTGATGGCCTTCCCCATGTGGGCCACCGTGATCTGGCTGACCTGGGTGCTGGGCGTACAGGTGGGTGCGGACGGCGTGGCGGCGCTGCTGGCCCTGCTGCTGGCGCTGGCCTTCCTGGCCTGGACGCAGGGGTCGCCGACGCTGGGGCCGGGCGCGCGCCGCCGCCTGGGTGCCGTGGCGGCGATGGTGCTGGTGGCGGTGCTGGTGTGGGCCGGGCCGTCGCTGCGCACCGACCCGGCTGTGGCGGCCACTGCCGACAGCGGGGGCGACGCGTGGCAACCCTGGTCGCCACAGCGTGTGGCACAGGCTCAGGCCGAGGGCCGCACCATCTTTGTCGACTTCACCGCCGCCTGGTGCGTCACCTGCCAGTTCAACAAGCGCACGACGCTGGCGTCCGCAGAGGTCCAGGCCGTCTTTGCCCAGCACCGGGTGCTGCTGCTGCGCGCCGACTGGACCCGACGCGACGCCACGATCAGCGCCGAATTGGCGAGAATGGGCCGCAGCGGCGTTCCGGCGTATGTCGTCTTCTTGCCCGGCGCAGCCGCGCCTAGCGTCCTGAGCGAAATCCTGACCGTGTCCGAAGTGCTGGCCGCCATCCGGCCGGCCCGCTGAAACCTGGAGCACATCGCATGAAGAACCTGTTGATCGCAACCGCCGTCACCCTGGCGTCCGGTCTGGTCATGGCCCAAGCCGTGGTCGGCCAGGCCGCGCCCGCCTTCACCGCGGTGGACACCGCCGGCAAGACCGTGTCGCTGGCCGACTTCAAGGGCCGCCATGTGGTGCTGGAATGGGTGAACCCCGGCTGCCCCTATGTCGTCAAGCACTACGGCGCAGTCAACATGCAGGCCACGCAGAAGGACGCCACCGGCAAGGGCGTGGTCTGGCTCGCTGTGAACAGCACCTCCACCGATCACGGCGACTACAAGGCGCCGGCGGCGATGGCGCAGTGGATGCAGCAACAGAAGGCCGCCGCCACGGCCACGCTGATGGACACCGACGGCAAGGTCGGCCGCGCCTACGGCGCGCGCACCACGCCGCACATGTACATCATCGATACCAAGGGCGTGCTGGTGTATGCCGGCGGCATCGACAACAAGCCCAGCGCCAACCCGGCCGATATCGCCACCGCCACCAACCACGTCAAAGCGGCGCTCGCCGATACCCTGGCAGGCAAGCCGGTCAACCCGGCAACAACACGGCCCTATGGCTGCTCGGTGAAGTACGGCAGCAGCGCCTGAGCCGGTCGCGGGCTGCAGGCCGAGCCCGGGCGCAGCCCACAAGGAAAACGGGCCAGCCCCTTGTGGGAGCTGACCCGTCGAATGGACTGGCGCGGCTGGCAGGATTCGAACCCACGACCCCTTGGTTCGTAGCCAAGTACTCTATCCAACTGAGCTACAGCCGCGCGAAGCGGCGGAGTATAGCAGCGGCCCTATAGCCGGGCCGCCTCTGCGTCGCAGCTCTGGGCCCGCTCATCGTCGCCCTCATGTCGGGCGATCAGGGCCAGGGCCTGCCAGGCCTGCCGGCGCGATGCGGCGGCCAGGTTGTCGGCCCGCGCCGCGCCCTCCAGTGGCAGCCGCGCCTTGCCCCACAGACCGCGGGCCGCAAAGGCGGCACCCGCGGCGAGCTGCACCGCCGGCTGGGCGGCATGGCCGCGCTGCGCCTGCTCGACCAACGGCAGCCAGTCGGCGTCGATGCCGGGTGTAGCCTCGGCCAGCGCCAGCGCCAGCTCGTGGCGCGCCTCCGCACTGGCGGCGTCCAGGCGCTGCCAGTGCGGGCGCAGCCACAACCGGGCATCGGCATGTGCGTCCAACAGCGCGGCACGACGCGCCGCACGCGCTGCGACGAAGGGGTCGGCCCGGTCGGCACCCTCCAACGTCTGCCAGGCGCGGCGCAGCTGCTCCACGTCGTGCACGCCGTCGATCACCTCGATGGCGAGCGACCGCAGCAGCGCCTGCGCCGCCGCCGGTGTGAAGGCGCCGTGCTTGGCCAGCAGACGGGCGATCTGCAAGGCCTCGCGCGGGCGCCGTGCCAGCCGCGCGGCCCGCAGCTTCAGGCGCAGCGACTGTGTGCGCCGCGCCACCCCGGGCGGCAGCTCGGCCAGCAGCGACTCGGCCCGCGCCGCATCGGCATCGTCCAGTGCCCATTCGGCCGAGATCAGCCGTGCCGCGTCATCGGCCGCACCCGCGCTGCCGCGCCGGGCCAGCTGGAGCAGCCGCTGTTGCAGTTCGTCGCGGCCGGCACGGTCCTGCAGATGGTGCAGGCTGCCCGCGGCCACGATCAGCGCCAGCAGATCGAAGGCCGGGTCCGGCGGCAGGCCCTCGCTGCCGTCGTGCAGCGCCAGCGCCCGCAGCGCAGCACGATGGGCCCGCGTCCAGCGGCCGGCCAGCCGCTCGGCCAGAGCCTCGCGCAGAGCGGCCTGCGCAGCGCGCTCGCGCTTGAGCAGCCGCCACTGCCGGGCCTGCTGCGGCAGTGTCAGCAGCGCCTGCACGCCCTGCCAGGCGCCGAAGCCGATGAAGGCCAGGAACACCGCGCCAAACAGGAACAGGTTCATCGACATGTCGACGCGCCATCCGCCCCAGTACAGGCTGGCCAGCCCGTCGTTGTCGCCCAGGGTCAGGGCGGCCACCACCGCGATGGCGAACAGGAGCAACAGCCAGACGATGCCGCGCATGGGGTTGATGCCCTTCGTTGGCAACCGGTGGCGTGCCGCCTGCGGCGTCAGCGCCCGGCCTGGACCGCAGCCACGGCGGCCAGGGTCTCGTCCGGCCGCGGGAGGGCGACCTGTCGGGCCTGCGTCGCCACCTGGCGCACCAGGTCCTGGGCCAGGACCACGCGCCGGGCGCTGCGGTCGTAGTAGCGGTCCAGTGCGGCGCGCGCATCGCGCAAGTCTGACTGCGCGATGTCGAACTGGCGCGACAGCACCGCCAGCCGGGCGTTGAGCAGGCGCAGCTTCAGGTTCTCGCGCAGGAACCAGGCCTGGTCCGGCGCCACCAGCATGGCCTCGGGCTGATCGATGCGGGTCACCCGCACCAGGCCCTTGGCCTCGTTCCAGGTGCGCGTCGCCAGGTCTTCCACCGGCCCGGACAGCCGATCCAACCAGCCGACCGCGCCCGCTGACGCAGCGACCGCCGCCGAGCGCGCGGTCGCCACCGGGGCCGGCGCCGGCGCGCGGTGGGGCTGGGACAGCAGCGGCAGGTCGTCGACCATGCGGATGGCCTCGTCGATCTTGATCGACACCGTGGACACGTCGGTCAGAGCCACGGCCTTGACCCGGTCGATGTCGCGCAGCACGGCGCGCCGCACCCGCTCCAACCGCGGCTGGTTGAACCGGGCCAGCCGCTCGTCGGCCTGGCGCAGCGCCGCCAGCAGCGGCTCGGCGCTGCCGGTGAGCGCCGCCTGCTGCACCGCCACCCGCAAGGCAGCGTCGATGTCGGCCAGCACGTTTTCGTCGCGCGAGCGGGACAGCTGCTGGATCAGCTCCTCCAGCTGCGAGCGCTGCAACACGGTCTCGGCCACACGGCCCTCCAGCAACGCGATCTTGGCGGCCG
>JBJXHB010000531.1:0-10520 GCA_046160725.1 Aquabacterium sp. | reverse complement strand
CACCGCAACTCACCCCGGCGCGGGCCCGACCCAAAGCCCGACAGGCTCCTGACGTCCCCTACACCCGCACCATCCGCTTGCCGACGTTCTCGCCCGCCAGCAGGCCGATCAGCGCCGCGGGCGTGTTCTCCAGCCCGTCGATCACATCCTCCGGCACCTTGAGCTGGCCGCTGCGGACCCAGCCCTCCAGCGCCGTCAAAGCCTGTGGCAACTGGTCCGCAAAGTCGTACAGGATGAAGCCCTGCATCGTCAGCCGCTTGGTCACGATCAGCCCTGGTATGCCGCGCGGGCCGTGGCGCGGCGGCGTGCCGTCGTACTGCGACACCGCGCCGCAGCAGGCGATGCGGCCACCCTGCTTCATGCGGAACAGGCAGGCCTCCAGGATGTCGCCGCCGACATTGTCGAAGTAGACATCGATGCCGTCCGGCGCGGCCGCCTTCAATGCCGCCGGCAGGTTGCCGGCCTTGTAGTCGAGCGCGGCGTCGAAGCCCAGCTCGGACTGCAGCCAGGCGCACTTGGCGGCACCGCCCGCAATGCCGATCACCCGACAGCCCTGGATCTTCGCGATCTGGCCCACGAACGCACCGACCGAGCCGGCCGCGGCCGACACCACGACCGTCTCGCCGGCGCGCGGCCTGCCCACCTGCAGCAGGCCGAAGTAGGCCGTCAGGCCGGCCACGCCGTAGACGCTGAGCAGATGCGTCAGCGGCTCGCGGCGCTGCTGCTTCTGCACGCGGCGTGCGGGCAGCACCGCATATTCCTGCCAGCCGGTATCGGCAAACACAAGGTCGCCGGGCACGAAGCCGGGCGCGTTCGACACCACCACCTCGGCCAGTGCGCCACCGGCCATCACCTGGCCGGCCTCCAGTGCCGCGCGATAGGTGGCCCCCTGCATCCAGGCGCGGTTGGCCGCATCCAGGGAGATCAGCAGCACCTTCAGCAGCAGCTCGCCGTCAGCGGGCTGCGGCATCGGCGCATCGGCCAGCTTGAAGTGCTCCGGGCCAAGCTTGCCGGTGGGCAGGCTGGCGAGCTGGATCTGTCGTTGCGTGGCGGTCATGATGGTCTCCGTTGGTGGATGTTCAGCGGCGGCAGTTTCCGCTGACCTCGGCGGCCAGCCAGAACGGCAGGCTGAGTATCCCCATGCCGCCGCCGGCGTACTCGCCCTTCAGGCAGTCGCCCTTGGCGCCCTTGGCGACCTCGCGGCCCAGGCGCTCGTCGGGGGTGAGCCCGCGCGGCTCGTCGGTGCGGGCCGCTGCGTGTTCGCCCACCGAGGTTTGCCGTGCGGCGTCGCGGATGACGCGCTGCGTGCCGGGCGCGTCCAGCAGGCGCCGTATCGGCTGGGTGCCGCTGGCCGGCGTGGCGGCGGGAGGTGCGGCCTGCGTTGCCGGTGTGTGGGGCATGCTTGGGGCGACGGGGGCGGCCCCGTCGGGTGGGGACACGGCCGCCGTCGGGGCGTTGGGCGTCGGTGCGGGCAGAGGCGACTTCGTGGTCGGTGCCAGCGTAGGCCTGGCCGGCTGCGCCGGCGGCGGGCGCGGGGTGGGGCTTGGCCGCGCCGCAGGCAATGGCGGCTTGGTCTCGGCCAGGGGCCGCAGCCACACCAGCGGCGCCGCCTCGGGCAGGGTCGGCAGGCGCCGCGGCACACTGGCCTGCAGCATGAACACCAGCGCCGCCGCATGCAGCAGCAGCACGCCGGCGAGGGCGGGCCGGCCCGTCCTGGCGGTTTGCCGACGCTGCGTCATGGCGCGAATTGTCGGATGGTGATCCCCCACAGTCCGGGCCTCGCCCCCGGCCGGGCCCTGTTGCACACTGGTGCCCACCGCTGCGGACCGGGTTGCCGGTGCCGTTGGTGCCCATGTCCACCCGATCCAGCCGCCCGCACACCCCATGATTCCTGAACAACCCGGCAGCCGCGGCACGGCCGCTCTGGTGCAGCAACTCCTGGCCGCACTGCTCGCCGCGCTGGCGTTCTGGTCCGGCGTCGCGCTGGTGGCCGGTGTCCGCGATGCGCTGGTGGTGCGCAGCGCATGGACGCAGGTGCCGGTGGTGATCGAGTCCACACCAGACTCGGCGCCCTGGGAGGTCGAAGTGCCCGAGCGCGACCTGCCCCGGCTCGGGCCGATTGCGAAGCCGGAGCACCAGACGCCGCGCCAGCCCGAGCATGTGCAGGTGCTGGTGCCGGCGCTGGCCTATTCCTGGCTGGACCGGTTCGACGCGGCCACGCTGGCCGTGCACCCCAGCGAACCGGCGCGGGTGGTGCTGGTGGACCTGTGGGCCGACCTGTCACTGGCGTTGGCGCGCGCGGTGTGGCTGTTGTTGCTGGGGGTGGCCGCCTGGTGGGCCTGGCAGCGCCTGGACTGGGGGCGCGACCTGACCTGGGACGGCCATGGATGGAGCGCCGGATTCGGCGACGCGCTCGGCCCCGGCGGTCGGGCCAGCGGCGACAGCGTCCTGTCAGAGACGCGCGCCGGCCAGGTCGGCACGCTGGTCGCGGCGGGGCTGCTCGGCGCGTTGGCGCTGTGGACGCTCTTCGGTGCGTTGACCGAAGGCCGGCAGCGGCCCATCGAGGCCGGCTTCTCGCTGCTGGTCACGGTGTCGCTGGCCCTGGCCGCTGCGTACTGGGCGGTGCAGACGCGCACCCGCCGCCTTCGATTCGATGCCACCGGCGTGGCCGATGGCAACTTCTTCGGCACCCGCCGCGTGCCGTATCCGGCCATCCAGCGCTGGGAGCGGGTCAACGTCCAGGCCCAGGCCCAGGCGCGCTACGACGCGCAGTCGCCCAGCAAGCGCAAGGGTTCGCGCCCGGCCGACATCTGGACCTGGATGGCGCATGGTGCCGGTGGCAGCCTGCTGTTCAAGCTGGAGGAGTCGCTGCAGCCCCAGGCCGGCTTTGCCGCGCTGCGCAACCGCATCCAGGACCAGCTGCGGCCGCTGGGTGCAGCGACGGTGCATGACCCTGGCGATGGGCACGACACCGGCCACGCGACCGGCGATGAGGATGAGGGTGAGGAGGACGCCGAGGGCGCTGCCGCGGCCGAGTGGCGCCGCATGGAGCGGCAGTTCGAGCAGCACAGCGGCAAGGTCGACAAGGGGCTGCGCTGGGGCTTCCTGGCGGTGGTCGCGCCGTTTGCGCTGATGTTCCTGTTGCCGACCTGGTCGGCGCTGAAGTACCAGTTCCAAACCGACCCGGTCCAGGGCACGGTGGTCGGCCGCGATGGGGCCGAGGTGGTGCAGCTGACCATCACCTACACCGCGGCCGATGGCCGCGAGCGGCGGCTGGTGACCGACGGCACGCGCGGCCATGTGGACATCACGCTCGGCCAGAAGGTGCCGGTGCTGGTGCGACGCGACGACCCCGAACTGGCCAAGCTCGACAGCTTCTGGGCGGTCTGGATCTGGCCGGTGATCATGGGCGGGCTTTTGCTGGTCGTGGCACTGCCCTTCGGCTACGGCTTCATCATCGCGCCGCGGCGCGAGGCGGCCCGGCGCCGGCGGCTGCTGGACGGCGACTGACTGGACGGTCGCGGCATCATGCGGCTCCCACCACGTCGCCGCCCGCCATGGCCCGCAAGCCCACCCACGTCAGCGAGACACCGGCCACCGCCTGGCTGCGCGCCCGCGACATCGCCTTCACCGAGCATGTCTACGACTACGTCGACCATGGTGGCACCGCCGAGAGCGCGCGCCAGCTGGGCTGGGACGAGCATGCGGTGGTCAAGACGCTGGTCATGCGCGACGAGCGGGCCGAGCTGTTGATCGTGCTCATGCATGGCGACCGGCAGGTCTCCACCAAGAACCTGGCCCGCGCCATCGGCGCCAAGAGCGTGGCGCCGTGCACACCGGACGAGGCCCAGCGTGCCAGCGGCTACATGATCGGCGGCACCTCGCCCTTCGGCACGCGCAAGGCGCTGCGGGTGCATGTGGAGCAGTCCATCCTGGCGTTGCCGCGCATCCTGATCAACGGCGGCCGCCGCGGCTACCTGCTGGGCCTTGTGCCGGCCGTGCTGACCGACGCCCTGGGCGCCACGCCGGTGAGTTGCGCCATCGACTGAGCGGCGCGGCGCCTGGCCGGCGGTTGGTCAGAAGCCGATGCGCAGTGCCAGCCGCACCCTGCGCGGCCGGCGACCGTGGCGGGCCACGGTTGCTTCAGCCGCAGCCCGACAGGACGGCCAGGATCCGCTCCTCGAAGCGGTACAGGGCCGAATGCCGGCCGGGTTGTGTCTCCGGGTCCTGGCCGACGCCGCCGACCAGATACACGACCACGCGCTGCTGCGCCGGGTCCACGACCAGGCCGGTATAGGCACCGTAGGCATTGCCGAAGTGTCCGAAGCCGCGCCAGCCGCTGCCGGCCACCAGCCGGTCGCCACGGTCCGGGCCGCCATGGTCGGTGAACACCTGCGCGCCCAGGCCCCAGGCGCGGGCCAGGCCGCCCAGCGGCTCGCCATTGGCGAGCGACGCGTTCCAGCGCCAGGCCGGCTCTCGCATCAGCCGCACGCTGGGTGGCAACAGCAGCCGGACGCCATCCAGTTGCCCCTCGCCCAGGAGCAGGGCGCCGATGCGGGCCAGGCCGGGCGCGCTGATGCGCAGGCCGCCGGTGGGCGAATAGGGCGTGGCATTGCGGCCCGGCCGGTAGCGGCTGGGCAGCACCAGGGGCACCGGCACGCCATGGCCGGGCTCGTCGCGCTGCGCCCGCCAGGGGCCGTCGGGTTGCCAGCGCTCCTGGTCGTCGCGGCGCCGATAGAGCGTGGCCGTGCGCCCCCAGGTGGCGGCACTGAAGGCCGAGATGTCGTAGCCGCCCTCCAGCCCCAGCGGCTGCAGCACCAGCCGGTCCATCAGCGCCGCGAATGGCTCGCCGGTGGCCTGCTCCATCAGCGTGCCCAGCAGGGAGTAGTTCAGGTTGGCATAGCGGAACCATTCGCCCGGCCGGCCCTGCGCCCCGTACGCGGCGCCACCGGCCCACAGCCGCGTGCCCGGCCGGAACAGGTCGGCCAGCGCGATGTCCGTATCGATGAACGAATAGCCCGCGGCGTCGCTCAGCCCGGACCGGTGCGACAGCAGCAGGCGCGACGTGATCGGCACCTGCGGCGCCAGCGGATGGCGCACCGGCGTGCCAAGCGCCGCGCTGATGTCGGCGTCGAGGTCCAGCACCCCGGCCTCGGCCAGGCGCAGCGCGCCGATGGCGGTGACCAGCTTGGATACCGACGCGATGCGGTACAGCGTGTCGGGGGTGGCCGGGCGGTGGGCCTGGGCCGGCGCCGGGGCGATCCAGCGCCGGCCCAGGGCCAGCGCCAGGCCGGGCCGGCCGCCTTGCCAGGTGGCCACGCTCAGGCTGGCCAGGGGCAGGGCGGGGTCGTCGACGATCGCGCGCAGGGCCCGCTCGGCCGCATCGGCGTCACAGGGCGGCGATGATGGGCGCGGCCCGCCGGCGGCACAACTGGCCAGCAGCGGCGCGCCCGCGGTGGGCAGCAGGGATGACAGGAACCGACGGCGTTGCATGCCCGCCATGGTAGAGAGGACCGGGCGGCCCACCGGGCGTTCATGCCGCACACAGCCGCGCCGACGGCGCCGCGGTCGGGCGTTGCCCTAAACTGCCCCGCGCCCTAGCCCCACCTCGCCCATGGAATTCATCGCCAGCGCCGTCGCCGTCGTCCTTGCCTACCTGGTCGGGTCGCTGTCCGTTGCCGTGATCGTCAGCCGGGTGATGGGCCTGAGCGACCCGCGCACCTACGGCTCCAAGAACCCAGGTGCCACCAATGTGCTGCGCAGCGGCAGCCGTGCAGCGGCCGTGGTGACGCTGGCGCTGGACGCCTTGAAGGGCTATGTGCCGGTGTTTGCCACACTGGCCTTGTCCAAGCGTTTCGGCTTCGAGGACGGGACGGTCGCCCTGGTCGGGCTGGCGGCCTTCTGCGGCCACCTGTGGCCGGTGTTCTTCCGCTTCGTCGGCGGCAAGGGCGTGGCGACCGCGGCCGGTGTGCTGCTGGCGCTCAACCCGCTGCTGGGCGCGATGACCCTGCTGACCTGGGTCATCGTGGTCGCGTTCTTCCGCTATTCGTCGCTGGCCTCCATCGTGGCCGCGGCCTTTGCGCCGTTCTACCAGTTGCTGATCTGGGGCGGCTCGCCGCTGGCGCTGGGCATCGGGGTCATGAGCCTGCTGCTGGTTTGGCGTCACAGCGGCAACATCCGCAAGCTGATGGCGGGTACCGAGTCACGCATCGGTCAAAAGGCCGATGCCCCGGCCGCGCCCGGCGCGGCCACCACAAGGCCTGCGGCCGGCCAGCGCCGGCATGGCCACAAGAAGGGACACCACTGACATGGTTCAACGTGTAGGCGTCGGCGCCCGGCTGTCGGAGATGGCCATCCACAACGGCGTGTGCTACCTGGCCGGCCAGGTGGCCGAGAGTGGCGCACCCACCATCGAGGAACAGACCCGCGAGGTGCTGGCTGCCATCGACGCGCTGCTGGCCCAGGCCGGCACCGACAAGTCGCGCATCCTGATGTGCCAGATCTTCATCGCCGACCTGGCGGACTTTCCCGGCATGAACGCGGTGTGGGATGCCTGGGTGGTGCCCGGTCAGACCCCGCCGCGCGCCACCGTGCAGGCCGCGCTGGCGCGGCCGCAGTGGAAGGTCGAGATGGTGGTCACGGCGGCGCTGTGACCCGGCCGCTGTAACCACGACGGCGCTGCGCACGACACCATGGCCATGCCCCGATTCACCGAGTCGCGCCGTTCGCTGCTGGGACTGGTCGTCCTGGTGCTGGCGGTCAGCCTGGGCAGCCAGTGGTGGGGCCACTGGCAGGAGCAGCGCCTGGGCCGCGAGATCGCCCGGCTGGCGGCCACGGGCGACATCGTGATGATCTCGTCGGACACCTGCGGCTTCTGCGACATGGCCCGGCTGTGGATGAAGGAGCACCAGGTGGCCTTCTCGGAATGCTCGGTCGAGCGCGACGAGGCCTGTCGCCAGCGGCAGCAGCTGTCGCTGCTGCAGGTGACACCGGTGATCCTGGTGCGCGGCCAGGCGCAGGCCGGCTTCAACCCCAAGCGCATCCACGACCGGCTGGCCGCGGGCTGAGGCCCGGCGCCTCAACGAGCCCGCTCAGACTCGGGCCAAGGTGGGCTGCCAGCTGAGCCCGGCGCGCAGGGCCGTGGCGGCCAGCAGGTGCATCCAGGCGTCCGTCGTGTTGGCGGCCTGAAGGGCGGCCGCAGCGGGCAGCAGAGCGTCGGCATCGAAAGGGATGTCGCCCAGCCGATGCGGCTCGATCACCGTGGCCTGCCATTGGCGCGACCAGACGCGCTGGGCGGGCGGCCGCGCCGGGTCGAAGGGCGCGTCGCCGATGGTCCGCATCGACGCCTCGTCTGCGTTGGCCGGCGCGGCGCCGTCGGCGCTGACGACCTCGCGCACCCGCACCACGCCGCGGGCGGCGTCCAGGCGCAGCTCGACGCGGTGAATGCGGCCGCCGGGCTGCGCCGTCTCCAGGTTCCAACGCCCGGGCTCCGGGCCGACGGTCACGCGCGGCATGTGGGCCGGACCCTGCAGCGCACGCAAGGCCTGCAGGGCGTCGGCCATGCGGCCAGCCGCCGCGGCAGCAGGCCGGGCGACGTCGGCATCGATGCGGGTGGTGCCGGCGGCCATCCAGAACACCATGGCGCAGAAGCCGGCGATGTAGGCCAGGACCCAGACCACCAGCGATGCGATGGCCGCGGCGTCCCAGCGGCCGTCGCCGTCGGTGACCCAGAACGACAGCAGCAAGGGCAGCATCGCCGCCGCCGCCACCAGCCGCACCAGGTACTGGCGCCGGTCGTCGCGGCGGGTGAAGGCCAGGGCCAGCGTGACGGCCGGCGGCAGGGTGCACACCAGCGCCTCGATCAGGCCGGTGCCGGCCATGAAGCCCCACTGCCACAGCCCCAGCATGCCGCACGACAACGCAGCGATGCCGGTGGCCAGCCAGCCGGCGGGCATCAGGTCGACGGGGCGAGCCCAGGTGGGTGCGTTCGATATCGACATGGGCGGTCCTGGCTGGGTTGGTCTCTTGGCGTGTTGGACGGTGATGGCGATGGGGCGGAGCGTTGACTGGGACTGTCGATGGTGGCCGTTTCAACGCCGCGTCAGCCGAGGCGCTGGCCTGTTTCGTTGGTTGCAGGCGCCCGGCCCGGCGGGTCCCGGCGCGGGACGATGCATCATGCGGCCCCGATGAAGCGCCCATCCCGTCCGACGCCTTTGCCGACGCCGCTGCTGCGGGCGCGGCAGCTGCTGCGCGAGGGCCGCAGCGACGCGGCCGAGGCGGCCTTCCGCGCCGTGGCCGCTGCCGACCCGCGCTGCGTCGAGGCCCTGCAGATGGCCGGTGCGGGGGCCGGCCAGCGTGGCCAGGTGCAGGAGGGCATCGGCCTGCTGCAGCAGGCATTGGCCCTGCGGCCCGACGACCCCCAGCTGCTCAACAACCTCGGCAATGCCTATGGCGCAGCGGGCCGGCCGGCCGATGCGCTGGCCTGCTTCGACCGCTCGCTGCGCCAGCGCCCGGGCCATGCCGGCACCCAGGCCAACCGCAGCCGCGCGCTGGTCAAGCTGGAGCGTGCCGACGAGGCCCTGGCCGCCGTCGACGCCGCCCTGGCCGGGCCGAACGTCAACGCCGGGCTGTACGAGCTGCGGGCGCAGATCCTGACCCAGCGCCATGCGCGTGAGCCGACGATGCCGCATCTGGATGCGGCCGTGGCGGCGTTGCAGGCCGCGTTGCGCCACGGCGGCGACGCGGACGAGCTGAACTTCGTCCTGGCCTCGCTGGGCGCCGCACCGACACCGCCACGTGCGCCGGCCAAGAGCGTGGCCGAGGCTTTCGACCGCGGCGCCGACAGCTTTGATTCCCACCTGGTCGACCAGTTGCACTACCAGGGTCCGACCCTGGTGATGAAGGTCGTGCAAAGGCTGGCGCTGCAGCCGCCCTGCGACGTGATCGACCTGGGCTGCGGCACCGGCCTGTGCGCACCGTCGTTGCGACCGTTGGCGCGCCAGCTGGTCGGCGTGGACCTGTCGGCCGGCATGCTGGCCCAGGCCGCACGGCGCGGGCTATATGACGAACTGCTGCAGGACGACCTCGTGGCAGTGCTGACGACACGGCCAGCCGCCTGGGACCTGGCCGTGGCGGTGGACGTGCTGATCTACGTGGGCGCTGTCGACCCGGTGTTCGGCGCGTTGGGGCAGGCCTTGCGGCCCGGTGGCCACTTTGTCTTCACCGCCGAGGCCCATGAGGGCGACGGCATGGCGCTGGGCCCGACGCGCCGCTATGCCCATGGCCGCCACCTACTGCAGGACCGGGCCGCGGCCCATGGCCTGGCGGTGCAGGCCTGGGACGACGGCGTGCTGCGCATCGAGCGCGGCCGGCCGGTAGCGGGCTGGATCGTGGCGCTGCGGCGTCCCGCCGGCGATGAGACGACCCACGATGATGTTGCGCGGCGCGATGGCTGAGTACCCCGATGTCCTGGCGCAGGTGCAGCGCTGGGTCGCCTCGGCCCGGCGCATCGTGGTGCTGACGGGCGCGGGCATCTCCACCGACTCCGGCATACCGGACTTCCGCGGCCCGCAGGGCGTGTGGACGCGCAACCCCGCGGCCGAGCGCATGTCCACGCTGCAGACCTACCTGGCCGACCCGCAGGTGCGCCAGGCGGCCTGGCGCAGCCGGCTGGACAGCCCCGCCTGGCAGGCGCAGCCCAACCGAGGCCACCGCGCGCTGGTGGCCCTGGAGCGCCGCGGCCAGCTGCATGCGCTGGTGACCCAGAACGTGGACGAGCTGCACCAGCTGGCCGGCCACGCACCGGACCGCGTGGTCGAGGTCCACGGCACGCTGCGCCGGGCCATGTGCTGGAGCTGCGGCGAGCGCACGCCGATGCCGCAGGTGCTGCAGCGCGTGCGCGACGGTGAGGCCGACCCGGCCTGCCTGCGCTGCGGCGGCATCCTCAAAAGCGACACCATCAGCTTCGGCCAGGCACTGGTGCCCGAGGTGATCGACCGGGCAATGGCCGTCGCGGCCGAGGCCGACCTGCTGCTGGCCATCGGCACCACGCTGCAGGTGATGCCGGTGGCCGGCATGGTGCCCTCCGCGCACCGCGCCGGCGCCCGCGTCGTCATCCTGAACAACCAGCCCACGTCGATGGACCCGCTGGCCGACGCCGTGCTGCGCGACCCGATCGGTGAGGTGCTGCCGCTGGTTTGCGGTGTGTCGGATTCAGACTGATCGCTTGTTGCCGAAGGAAGCATCGGCTCGAGAGGAGGGCGGGGGTTTGCTTGCCGTTTCGGTGCTTGACGCATCGCTGCAGCTAGGCCCGGGCCGGTGGGCGTTGCGGCCGGAGTCCGGCGCCCGGCCCTGCGATCCTCAGCCCGGCGACCTCGCGGCACTAGTCGCGACGCTCGCTGACGCGAGCTGGAGTGAACCCCTGACCTTGGACCAGTCAAGGTTTACGAGACTGATACGCTGGCAAGGCCTTCATCAGGAGAAGGTTCATGTCATCCAAAGCACCCTACCGGCGGCATTCG
>JBJXHB010000530.1:0-5049 GCA_046160725.1 Aquabacterium sp. | reverse complement strand
TGGATGCGGTCGTAGGCGCCGCCGGCCAGCCGGCAATAGGCGCTGGAGACGCTGCACACGGTGATGCCGGCATGCATGCCCGCCAGCATCAGGACCAGGTGGTCCAGGCTGTTGTCCGACAGGATGGCCACCGGCCGGCCCGCCGGCAGGCGCAGGTCCAGCAGCCCCTGTGCCACGGCCCCCACGCGCTGGCGCAGCGCCTGCCAGGTGAGCATCGTCCAGCCGCCGCCCGGCGCCGGCTCGGCAAACGCAGTGGCATCGGGCCGCTCGAGCGCCCAGCGTTCCAGCCATGTGCCCACGCAGCGCTCGTAGGCTTGCAAGGGCAGCGGATGAGTCAGCACGAAGCTGCCGTCGCCGATGTCGGTGCGCTCCACCTGGCGCGGCGCCAGCATGCGCGGGTCGTCGAAGAACGGGTCGTGGCTCATCGCGTCAGGCGGATGGGTGTCCGGGCTCGCCGAAAGACAAGGGCGCCGGGCGCGCAGCCGCGCCGGCGCCCCGGGCGCTGGACGGGCAGGCTCAGCCCGGGATGCGCACGTTCAGCTCGGTATAGCCGCGCACGAAGGATGACAACACCCGCCGGGGCTCGTCGATCACCTCGATGTGGTCGAAGCGCTTCATGATCTCCTGCCACAGGATCTTCAGCTGCATCTCGGCCAGGCGGTTGCCCACGCAGCGGTGGATGCCGAAGCCGAAGGACAGGTGCTGGCGCGGCCGCGGCCGCTCGATGTTCAGCGCATCGGCGTCGTCGTACATGGCCTCGTCGCGGTTGCCCGACAGGTACCACATCGCCACCTTCTCGCCGGCCTTGATGCGCTGGCCGCCGACCTCGACATCCACCATCGCGGTGCGGCGCATGTGGGCCAGCGGCGTCTGCCAGCGGATGATCTCGGACACCGCGTTGTCCAGCATCCCCGGGTTGGCCTTGAGCTTGGCCCATTGGTCGGGGTGCCGGCGCATCATCGACAGGATGCCGCCGGTCATGGAGTTGCGGGTGGTGTCGTTGCCGCCGACGATCAGCAGCACCAGGTTGCCCATGTACTCCATGGGGCCCATGTTCCGCGTCGCCGGGTTGTGCGCCAGCATCGAGATCAGGTCGTTGCCCGGCGCGGCATTGACGCGCTCGTTCCACAGCCGTGTGAAATAGGCCAGCATCTCCTGCAGCTCGGCCCAGCGCGCCGCCGGGTCCATGCCGTCCGGGTGGATGCGGGTGGTCGGCGTGGTGGTGACGTCGCTCCAGCGCGTGAGCTTGCGGCGGTCCTCCAGCGGAAAGTCGAACAGCGTGGCCAGCATCAGCGTGGTCAGCTCGATCGAGACCTTGTCGACCCAGTTGAAGGTCTCGTTGCGCGGCAGCTCGTCCAGCACCTTGCAGGTGCGCTGGCGGATCAGGTGCTCCATCTGCGCCAGGTTGCCGGGCGCGACGATGGGGCTGACGGCCTTGCGCTGGTCGTCATGCCGCGGCGGGTCCATCGCGATGAACATCGGCAGCTGCTCTTCCGGCGGCGGGTCGGTCAGCGTGATGCCGCCCTTGGACCAGTCGGAGCTGAACTCGTTGTGGTGCGTGTCCACGTACATGATGTCCGCATAGCGCGTGACCGACCAGTACGGCCCGAAGATCGGGCTCACCGAGCGGTGCACCGGGGCGTCGCGGCGCAGCCGCGCAAAGTAGTGTCCGACGGTGTCGGTCACGAAGTAGCGCCCCTGGGCCGGGTCGATCTGGTCCAGCGGCATGCTGAAGGCCTCATCGCGGGCCTGGGCCTGGCGTTCGGCGAGGGACAGCTTGGGAAGGTCGGACGGTGCGTTCATGACAGGCTCCCTTGTCAGGTGCCCGGGCTCGGCCCGGGCGGCAGTGGATGCAGGACGGCCGGGCCGCTCAGTGCTGGCCTTCGGGCAGGTTGACCACCAGGCCGTCGTGCGCGTCGGTCAGCGTGATCTGGCAGGCCAGGCGCGAGTTGTCGCGCACCTCGGCGGCGAAGTTCAGCATGTCCTCCTCGTTGCTGCCGCGCGCGCCGAAGCGCTCGGTCCAGGCCGGGTCGACGAACACATGGCAGGTGGCACAGGCGCATTGGCCGCCGCAGTCGCCGTCGATGCCGGCGACGTTGTTGTCCACGGCCGCGCGCATCAGCGTGGTGCCGGCCGGCACGGTGACGGTGCTGCGGTTGCCGTTGTGGGCGATGAAGGTGACAGTGGGCATGGCGGTGGCGTTGGAGGGGAGAGGTTGGGGACCGGACGGATTCTGTGCGAACGTGGCGGCGGCGGCGTGACGCAGGTCAGCCGGCCGTGCCGCGGCGGGCGGCGCGCATGGCCTCCAGCTGGGCACGCGGGATGCCCAGCGCCGAGGTCATCGGGCCGTCGACGCTGGGGTCCCAGGCGTGCCGCGGCCCGATGGTGAGGCCGCCGTCGACCACGATGTGCGTGCCGGTGACGAAGCCGGCGACGTCGCTGGACAGGTACAGCACCGCCTCGGCGATGTCGCGCGGCAGGCCGCTGCGGCCGATCGGGTTGGCACTCGCGCTGCCGGCCGCCACCTTGTCGGCCAGGGCCTGCGCACCGGCATGGTCGAGCCCGAAGATGCCACCGAAGATGCGCGTGGCGATGAAGCCCGGCACCACGGCATTGATGCGGATGCGGTGCGCCGACAGCTCGGTGGCGGCCAGCCGGGTGTAGTGCAGGACGCCGGCCTTGGCCACCGAATAGGCCAGCGGCGCGTAGCCGGCCTGCAGGGCCGAGATCGACGAGGTGTTGACGATGGCCCCGCCGCCCCGGCGCTTCATGTGCGGCACAGCAAAGGACGCACCGGCGGCGACCGACCGCAGCAGCAGGTGCTGGGTATCGTCCCAGCCGGCGGCGTCGAAGGTCTCGACCCCGCCCACGCTGCCGCCGGCGCCGGCGTTGGAGAAAAGGATGTCCAGGCCGCCGAAGTGGCTGGCCGCCAGGTCGATGGCCGCCTTCAGCTCGTCCAGCCGCGTGACGTCGCATGGCACGAAGCGCACGGCCTCGCCATGCCGCGCCGCCGCTGCTGCGCCGGCCGCTGCGTTGCGGTCGGCTGCGATGACCTTCGCACCCTCGGCCACGAAGAGATCGACGGTGGCCTCGCCGATGCCGGAGGCCGAGCCGGTGACGACGGCGACCTTGCCTTGCAGGCGACCTGCGTTGGGGGTGCTCATGACGCTTGGATGCAGAGGGTGATCAACGCCGGATTGCACCATGCGCCCACTGGCCCGAGTGACCGGTGAAACACCCGCGGTGGTGTCGCGGGCGTGACGCGCGGCGAACGCCCGGCCAGGGCAGGCCGCCGTCAACCCTGCAGCAGGTCCATCAGTGCCCGTGCATCCGGCAGCGACTCCATCGCATCCACCGCGTCCAGGAAGCGCTGCGCCGCGCCGTCGGTCAAGGGATGCGGTGCATAGGCCATGCAGTCGGCGAAGCGGGCGCGCTGCTGGGCGTCGCTCAGCCCGGCACCGGGGAAGCCGGGCGCCACGTCCAGGCCACGCTCGAAGGCTCGGCCGTCGGTGAGCGTCAGGCGGATGTCCACCGCGGTGTGGCCACGGGCGTCCAGCGCCGGCTCGGACACCGTCTCGATGCGCGGGATCAGGCCCAGCACCGCCGCGTCCGACACCGCCTGCGGCGTGAAGTGCGCCAACGTCGAGCTGCGGCGCACGATGGCACTGGCTGCGCAGTACTGGGCGCTGAATTGCGCATTGACCCGCGGGTTGTGGCCGATGCGCCAGGCATGGCCCACCAGCTTGTGGGCGTAGGGTGGCAGCGTGATGCGCAGCGCCGCGACCTGGTCCGGCAAAAGGGACAACTCGGCCGCCAGCCCCAGCACCAGGGCGGTCAGGCCCTGCGTCGCGCCGCAGCTGGGGTAGGGCTTGAACATCATGCGCTGCAGCCGCCACTCGTCGCCCAGGCCGCCGACGATGTCGGCCACGGCCAGCGTGTCGCGGCCGTACAGGTGCGGATAGCCGTAGACACCGGTCAGGAAGTTCGGCGGCCCGGTCAGACCGGCGCGGGCCAGCTCGACACACTCGATGGCCGTGGCCGCCACCCAGCCCTGGATGGTGCGCACCGCCAGCGTGCCGTCGATGTTGCTCTGGAAGCTGCCGCCGCAGCGGTTGAAGGCCAGCGCCAGGGCCTGCAGGGTCTGGGCCTCGTCCAGTCCCAGCACGCGCGCCGCGCCAGCCGTCGCGGCGAACGGCGCGGCCACCCCGGTGGGGTCGAAACCGTCGTACTGGCGCTCGCTGAGATTGAAGCGCGCGCCCATCTCGCAGCCGGCGACCAGCGCGGCCATGAAGGTGGCGCCATCGCAGCCGCCCCGCAGCTCGGCGGCGGCCAGTGCCGCGGGCAGCAGGGCCGAGCCGAAGTGCGGCCCGGGGGCCATCGCGTCGCAGAAGTCCAGCGCCCGGCAGAGTGTGCCGTTCAGCTGCGCCGCAGCCACCGCCGGCAGCGCGTCGCCGAACACCAGCGTGCGGGCCTGGGCCGCGCCGCCGCGACCGCGCAGCAAGGCGCGCAGGCCGGCGATGCCGTCCTCGGCGCTGGCCGCCACGCCGGCGCCGAGCGCGGCCATGGCGACGTGGCGCACCACCTGGCGTGTCCGCGACGGGACCGTCGCAGCGTCCAGTGTGACGACGAAATGTGCGAGCGTCTGCTCGGGCGTGCGGATCGTCATGTCGATGCCTTCGCGAGCGGGGTGGCGCCGAGCGCGGTGCCGGTCTGGCGCTCGATCCAGCGCACCAGCTCACTGATGCTGGCGCCGGGCCCCATGGCGGCGTCGGCCATGCGCCACAACTGCTGGTTCAGCGCGGCCAGCGGCACCGGCGTGCCGGTGTCCTGCGCCAATTGCACGCCGATGCCGATGTCCTTGAGCATGAGGGCAAGCTGGAACGGGTCGTCGAAGGCGCGGTTGAAGATGCGCTGGTGGAAATGCGTCTGCGTGATCCAGGAGCCACCGGTCGACTGATTCAGCACGTCGACCATCGCCGCCGGGTCCAGCCCGGCGCGCTGGCCCAGCACCAGGGCCTCGGCGGTGGCGGCCAGCGTCACCGCGGTGAC
>JBJXHB010000529.1:0-23610 GCA_046160725.1 Aquabacterium sp. | reverse complement strand
ATCGCTTCGGGCAACAGCAGCATCTGCTGCGGTTCGTACGGGAGGTAGTTCGCGGCCATGGCCACCAAACGGACCTCAGCCCTCAACGGCAGTCAGGGACTTCCCTTCTGCCGCCCAGACTCCTAGGAGGCTGTCGAGCTTCGGGTCGGGTCCTCGCTGTGCGTCAGCGGCCCGCACAATGCGGCCGCTCCTGCAGCCCTTGCCGCTGCACCCGCCATGACCACGCCATCCCCTCACACCGACCCGCGCGGCTTTCTGCGCGCGCTGTTTGACGCCGCCGTCGCGGCCGCCCTGCCGGACACCATCCTGGCCGCGCATCTGCCCCCGCCACCCAAGGGTCGTACCCGGGTGCTGGGGGCTGGCAAGGCCGGCGGGTCCATGGCCGCGGCGCTGGACGCCGCCTGGCCGGCCGCAGCACCGCTATCCGGGCTGGTGGTGACGCGCTACGGCCACGTACCGCCGGCCTATGCGCGGCGCCAGGCGTCCGGGCAGGCGCGCATCGAGGTCGTCGAGGCCGCCCACCCGGTGCCCGACGCCGCGGGCCTGCAGGCCGCCGGCCGCATGCTGGAGCTGGCCCGGGGCCTGGGGCGGGACGACTTGGTGATCGCGCTGATCTCCGGCGGTGGCTCGGCGCTGCTGTCGCTGCCCGCGCCCGGCCTGACCCTGGCCGACAAGCAGTCCGTCAACCAGGCGTTGCTGGCCAGTGGCGCTGCCATCGACGAGATGAACTGCGTGCGCAAGCACCTCAGCGCCATCAAGGGCGGCCGCCTGGGCGTGGCCTGTGCGCCGGCGCCGGTGTTGACGCTGGTCATCAGCGACGTGCCCGGCGACGACCCGTCGGTGATCGCCAGCGGCCCCACCGGTGCCGATGCCAGCAGCTGCGCCGATGCGCTGGACATCCTGCAGCGCTACGGCATCGCGCTGCCGGGCGGCGCCGAGCAGGCCCTGCGCGACGGGCGCTACGAGACGCCCAAGCCGGGCGACCCGCGCCTGGCCGGCCATGCGCTGCGCATGGTGGCCACGCCACGTCGCAGCCTGGAGGCGGCTGCCGCGCTGGCCCGCGGCGCGGGGCTGGAGGTGCATGTGCTCGGCGACGACCTGGAGGGCGAAAGCCGCGAGGTGGCCAAGGTGCATGCCGCGTTGGCGCGGTCCGTGGCCTTGCACGGCACGCCGTTCCGGCGGCCCTGCGTGGTCCTGTCCGGCGGCGAGACCACCGTCACGCTGCGCCATCCTCAACCGGGCCGTGGCGGCCGGGCCGGCGAGTTCACGCTGGCCTGCGCGATCGCGCTGTCGGGGCTGCCGGGTGTGCATGTGCTGGCGGCCGACACCGACGGCATCGACGGCATCGAGGACAACGCCGGCTGCATCGCCGGGCCCGACACGCTGGCGCGGGCCGCGGCGACGGGCGTGCCGGCCCGGGCGCACCTGGACCGCCACGACGCCTACGGCTGTTTCGCGCGGCTAGGCGATCTTGTGCTGACGGGGCCGACCTTCACCAATGTGAACGACTTTCGCGCCCTGCTGGTGCTCTGAGGTCGGGCCGGGCGTCGGCGTCGCCAGGCTGGTTGCGGCCGACTCGGCGGCGGCGCGCATCGCGGCCAGCACGTCATCCACCCGGTTCAGCGCGCCGAACACCTCCTGCACCGCCTGGTGCAGGGCCGCGGCCGCGGGCGTGGCGATCATGCGCCGGCCGTCGCAACGGAACAGCACCACGCCCATGGCCTCGGTCAGCTTGCGCAGGTGTCCGGAGACTGTGGGCTGTGCCATGTGCAGGGCCTCGCCCGCCCGGGTCACGCTTTGCAGCCGGAACACCGCCTCGAAGGCGGCGAGCTGCGGCATCATGCCGTGGCGCAGGTAGCGCCGTAGTTTCTTGGCCTGGTCCATCTTGCTTCTCCTGGTCTGGAAGGAAGCAAAGGTCTGGCTCATGGCGGGCTGCACCCGCCACCCGCAGCGCCGGGGTCCGAAGACCCGTACTGACGACCCTGCGGCCGCGCCACCCGGGGAGGCGACGCTGGAACTACTCCCACTTTGCACTTGACGTCGGACGGACGGTCCGACGCTGGTTGAGGATTGTGGGCGGTCACCGAGAAACCAGCGCATGCTCGGGGCCTTGGTATCGCGCCATGGAATATCGGTATTCATGGCGACGCTGGACCAGGCATTTCCTCTCGCGTTTTCTGGGATCCGGTGGTGCGCGACCTGATGTCGTGAATCGAAGTGACAGGTAGGGCGTGTCGCCAGCGTGCTGCCAGGCCGGCTGCCGCCTCTCCTTGATCCGTGGGATGCCGGCCGGCACGGCGGGCGGCTAAGGTACGTCCTCTGCCACTGCATGGAGCTGTCATGAACTTCATCGCCGAAGCCAGCCCACTGTCGCCTGAAGGCCTGGAGGACCTGGCCGACCGCATGGACATCGGCGTGCCGGCGCTGTGGGCCGTGCTGACCGTCGAGACGCGTGGCTGCGGCTTCCTGCCCGACCGCCGGCCGACCATCCTGTTCGAGCGCCATGTATTCCGCCGCCTCACCGGCGCTGCCTTCGATGCCACCGTGCCGGACCTCAGCCATACCAAGGCGGGTGGTTATGGCGCCGAGGGCGACCATCAATACCGACGCCTGGAGCGGGCCATGGCCTTGGACGAGACCGCTGCCCTGAAGTCGACCTCCTGGGGCCTGGGCCAGGTGATGGGCTTCAACGCACACCTCGCCGGCTTCGACAGCGTGCAGCAGCTGGTGCGGGCCTGCTGCAGTGGCGAAGACGGGCAGCTGCGCGCCATGGCCGGCTTCATCGAGCACGAGGGCCTGGGCGGGTTGCTGCGCCAGGCGGACTGGAAGGGATTTGCGCGGCGCTACAACGGCGTCGATTTCCAGAAGAACCGCTACGACACCAAGCTGGCCCAGGCTCATGCACGCTTCAAGGTCGGCCCGCTGCCGGACCTGACCGTGCGCTGGGTGCAGCTGGCGCTGCGGCTTCTGGGCCATGCGGCGCAGGTCGGGGCGGTGGACGGCTGGTATGGCCGCAACACGCAGAAGGCATTGCAGGCGTTTCAGGCGGCGCGTGGGCTGCCGGTCAGCGGCGAGCCGGACGCCATGACCATGGGTGTGCTGTCGGCTGCGTTGGGCTGGCCGATCGACTGACCGCAGCCCAATCAGGCGGCGGGGTCGGTCCGGGCCTGCACCGGCTGGCCCGGCGCCGGCTGGACATAGCCGCTGTTGACCCGCGCAAAGGCAGCCTCGCGTTCGGCCACGGCCAGGGCGCGCAGCGCCTCGATCTGGTAGTGGCGCAGCGCCGCTTCGTGGTGCAGCGCGATGTCGGCCACCAGCGCCCAGTCGATGTCGTCGTGCGTGACCCACAGGGCAGCATCGGCCGGGATCATCGCCAGCGCGGACTCCAGCGCTGCATCACCTTCGGCGCCGGTCAGCATCACCCGGGCCGGCCAGCGTGGCAGCAGGGGCGTGTCCAGCGCCTGCGGCGGCCACAGCGCCACCAGCAGCTGCGGTGCGAAGGTCTCGACCACCGGGCCGTCCGGCCCTTGCACCACCTCGCTGGCCGCGCCATGGGCGCGTCGCAAGGCGCCGATCCAGGCGCCGGGTGCCCATTGCCCCAGCAGGCGCGGGTTGGCCTGGCGCCGCATCGCAACCGCGGTGGCCGGCTCCCAGTCGGCCTCCAGGGGCTCGACCGCGGCATCCGCCTCGGCCTGGCGCGCCACGCCCTGGACCATCGAGTCCAGATCCTGGGCGTCGGGCTGGGGCGCGTCGACGATATCCGGCAGGTCCAGCTCGACCGCGGCCTGCGGCGTGTCGGCCGGGGCGGTGCCACCATCGCCGATGTCGATGCGCAGGTCGTCATGTGTCAGTGCCGGCATCTCGCGCGGCACCGGTGGCAGGTCGATGTGCGGAATGTCCTCCACATCGTCGGCGCCGAAGCCGCGTGGCCCACGCTGCGACGGCCCGGTGGCCGGCGGCCGGGGCGCCGCTGGCCGGGCCGTCCCGCCCAGGTCGCCGAACAGCGAATCCACGTCCAACGGCGTCTCCCGCTGCGCCAGCTTCTCGCGGAAGCCGCGCAGCAGGTCGTTGGGGTCGAAGTCCGGCGGGTCGGTGGGTTCGGTCATGGGCATGCGCATTGTCGCCGGGCCGCCGGTCGGCAAGCCGGCGCGCCGGACAATCATCGACCCATGTCAACCCAGGCTGCAGAGGACTGGTTCGCTGCCCGCGGCTGGACGCCCTTCGCGTTCCAGCGCGAGGTCTGGTCTGCGCTGGCCGAGGGTCGCAGCGGGCTGCTGCATGCCACCACCGGTGCCGGCAAGACCTATGCGGTCTGGCTGGGTGCGCTGGCCCGTGCTGCCGCCCTGGGGCGGCTGGAGGACGCCACCGGCGATGCGGCTCCGGCCCTGCAGGTGCTGTGGCTGACGCCGATGCGGGCGCTGGCGGCCGACTCGCAGCGCGCGCTGGCGCTGCCGCTGCCGACGCTGGCGCCGCGCTGGACGCTGTCGCTTCGCACCGGCGACACGCCGGCCGCCGAGCGTGCGCGCCAGGACCGCCGGCTGCCGACGGCGCTGGTGACCACACCGGAGTCGTTCACATTGCTGCTGACCCGGGCCGACGCCCGGCAGCGGCTGCAACAGGTGCACACCGTGGTGGTGGACGAGTGGCACGAGATGGTCGGCAACAAGCGCGGCGTGCAGGTGCAGCTGGCGCTGGCGCGCCTGGCGGTCTGGAACCCGCAGCTGGCGGTCTGGGGCCTGTCGGCCACCCTGGGCAACCTGGCGGACGCCATGCGCATGCTGGTGCCCACCACGCCGGCACGGCGTGGTGGGTTGGTGACGCCGGCACGGCGCGCCGGGTCGGCCAAGCCCGCGCGCCGCGCCGGACAGGCGCCACCGCCAACGCTGGTGCAGGGCCGCATCGACAAGGCCCTGCAGATCGATACCCTGCTGCTGGCCGACCCGGGCCGCTTCTCCTGGGGTGGCCACCTGGGCGCCCAGATGGTCAAGCCGGTGGTGGCCGAGATCGACGCCGGCGGCAGCACCCTGATGTTCGTCAACGTGCGTTCGCAGGCCGAGATCTGGTATCAGCTGCTGCTGACCGAGCGGCCGGAGTGGGCGGGCCAGATTGCCATCCACCATGGCTCGCTGGACAAGGGCGTGCGCGAGTGGGTGGAGGCCGGCCTCAAGGCCGGCGCGCTGAAGTGCGTGGTGGCCACGTCGTCGCTGGACCTGGGCGTGGACTTCCTGCCGGTGGACCGGGTGCTGCAGGTCGGCTCGGCCAAGGGCGTGGCCCGGCTGCTGCAACGCGCCGGGCGCAGCGGCCACCAGCCCGGGCGCACCAGCCGGGTGACGCTGGTGCCGACCCATACGCTGGAGCTGATCGAGGCCCTGGCCGCGCGGCGCGCGGTGGCCGCCGGCCGCATCGAGCCCCGGGTGGCGCCGGACCAGCCGCTGGACGTGCTTGTGCAGCATCTGGTGACGCTGGCGCTCGGTGGTGGCTTCCGGCCTGAGGCCGCCTGGCGCGAGGTGCGCCGGGCCTGGAGCTACCGCGACCTGACGAGGGAGACCTTCCAGTGGGCGCTGGACTTCTGCCTGCACGGTGGCGCCAGCCTGGGCGCCTATCCGGAGTACCACCGCATCGTCCAGGGCGACGATGGCATCTGCCGCGTGCCCGACCGCGGCATCGCGATGCGCCACCGGCTGCAGATCGGCACCATCGTGGCCGAGGCCTCGATGCTGGTGAAGTGGCTGTCTGGCGGCACGCTGGGGCAGATCGAGGAGGGCTTCATCTCCCGGCTGCGGTCGGGCGACCATTTCGTGTTTGCCGGCCGTGTGCTGGAGTACGTGCGCACCCAGGACATGGCGGCCTATGTGCGCAAGGCGACCCGCCGCAAGGGCATCGTGCCGGCCTGGTCCGGCGGGCGCATGCCGCTGTCCAGCGAGCTGGCCGACGCGACGCTGGCGGTGCTGGCCGGCGCGCGCCAGGGCGACCTGTTCGACGAGCCGGAGCTGCGCGCCGCCGCGCCGATGCTGGATGCGCAGGCCCGGCTGTCGCGCCTGCCGACAACGCAGCGGCTGGTGGTCGAGCGTTTCGAGTCGGCCGAGGGCCACCACCTGTTCCTGTATCCCTTTGCCGGCCGCTTCGTGCACATGGGGCTGGCCAGCCTGTTCGCATGGCGCCTGTCGCGGCTGAGGCCCAACACCTTCTCGCTGGCGGTCAACGACTATGGCTTCGAGCTGCTGGCAGCCGAACCACCCGACCTGGCGCCGCTGCACGACGGCACGCTGTTCAGTGAGGCGGGCCTGCTGGAGGATGTCCTGGAAAGCCTGAACACCGGCGAGCTGGCGCAGCGGCGCTTCCGCGAGATCGCCCGTGTGGCCGGGCTGGTGTTCACCGGCTATCCCGGCGCGCCGAAATCGGCCAAGCAGCTGCAGGCCTCCTCCGGCCTGTTCTACGAGGTGTTCCGCAAATACGACCCGGCCAACCGTCTGCTGGGCCAGGCCGAGCGCGAGGTGCTGTCGCAGGAGCTGGAGCTGGTGCGCCTGAAGCTGGCCCTGAAGCGCATGCGGGCGCTGCAGCTGGAGCCGGTGGACCTGCGGGTACCGAGCCCGTTTGCGCTGGCGCTGATGGTGGAGCGGTTCCGCGAGCAGTTCACGACCGAGAAGCTGGCCGACCGCGTGGCCCGCATCCTGGCCGATGCCCAGGCCGAACTGGACGGCGCGGCCGCGCTGCCGGCGCTGCACGCAGGACCACCACCCGGGCTGGAGCCGTCGGCGGCATCCCCAACCGCACCCCGGCCGCCACGCAAGCGCCGTCAGCGCCCGGACGGACGTCCTCGGCCGGTGGACGAGCGGGCAACCTGAGCACCCGCCGCCGCCGGCCCTGCGGTGCCGTTCAACCGGGTCTTCAGTCGGGCGTCAGCGCACCCGCGCCCAGCGCAGCTCGGTCATGTCGTTGGGCCACTGCACCACGGTCACCTTTCGGGCCATGGCCCAGTTCAGCTTGCGGCGGTACAGCGGCAGGTAGGCCAGGTCGTCGGACACCATGCGCAGCACCACGCCGACCCGGGCACGGCGCTTGACCAGGTCCGGTTCGGTGCGCACCGCATCGATCAGCACATCGACCTGCGGATTGCTGTAGCGCCCGGCGTTGAAGGTGCCACCGCCGCTGGCCTCCCAGGTGCGGAACAGGCCATTCAAGGTGCTCCAGCCGTCCGGGGATGCGGTCCAGCCATATTCAACGAAGCTGGCGTTGGCCTGGCTGAGCTTGGGGAAGAACTGGTTGGTCGGCGAGGAGCGCACCTGGGTGCGGATGCCGACCTGGGTGAGCATCGCCGCCGCGGCCTGGCACACCGCCTCGCGCCAGGCGACATTGACACAGTCCAGCGTGACGCCGAAGCCGTTGGCATAGCCGGCCTCGGCCAGCAGCGCCCTGGCGCGCGCCGGGTCGTAGGCCAGGCGCTTGTCCATGTCCGGTGCATAGCCCTCGACCAGCGGCGACACCAGCGATCCCGCCGGCACCGCCTGGCCGCGCAGCACCTTCTGGATGATGAGGTCGATGTTCAGCGCATGGCCCACCGCCTGACGTACCCGCTTGTCCTTGAACGGGTTGCGATCCTTGACATCGCCGTGCAGCAGCTCGTTGCGGACCTGGTCGAAGGTGAAGTACTGGGTGCCGATATCGGGTACCGACGTCACGCTGATGCGCGGGTCGGTCTTGAGCCGCTCGATGTCCTGGAACGGCGGGTCCAGCACCAGGTCGACCTCGCCGCTGGACAGTGCCGCCAGCCGCGTGGCGTCGCTCTTGACGCTGACGAAGCTGACCTCGGTCACGTTGCCGTTGCGCTGGTCGCCCTTGCCCCACCAGCCGGCGTGGCGCGCCAGCGTGACGCGCACGTCCGGCTCGTAGCGCGCCAGCCGGAACGGCCCCGTGCCGTTGGCGTTGCGCACGGTGTGCATCTCCTGCTTGGCGTTGAAGTCCTGGGCCTTGGCCGCGCCGTGCTTCTCGCTCCAGGCCTTGCTCATCATGGCCACGAACACCAGCTTCTCCGGCCACACCGCGTCCGGCGCCGACAGGCTGAACTCGATGTGCTCGGCATCGACCTTGCGGACGGCCGTCAGGCCGGTGAAGTGGAAGCTGCGCTGGGAGGGCCGGGCCCAGGCGCGCTCGATCGAGAACACCGCGTCGTCGGCGGTGAAGGGCGTGCCGTCGTGGAAGCTCACGCCCGCGCGCAGCTTGAAGCGCCAGGTGGTCGGGTTCACCATCCGCCATTCCGTGGCCAGGCCCGGCTCGAGCTTGAAGTCCTCGCTGCGGTTGACCAGGCAGTCGTAGATCTGGAACACCACCCGCGAGTGGTACAGCAGCGCCAGGCCATGCGGGTCCATGGTCTGCGGGTCGAAGGCGGTGGCAATGCGCAACGTCGGGCCGGCCGGCGCTGTGGTCTGGGCCTGGGTAGGTTGGGCCAGCGTGCCCATCAACGCCAGCGCGGCCAGCAGAAGGGGTGCTCGGTGCCACCAGGGCCTGGTGGCGGCTCGGTCGAGGGTCATGGGCGCTCCGTCGGGCCACCGGGCCAGGGGCGACCTGGCGGCATGCGGCGGATTGTCGGGTCTGCGCCGCGGCTCAGGCCAGCCGCAGCGGCAGCGCGCGCAGCCGCTGGCCGGTCAGGCTGAACAGCGCATTGGCCACCGCCGGCGCGATCGGCGGCGTACCGGGCTCGCCCATGCCCTCGGGCGGATGGGTGGAGGCCATGATCTCGGTCTCGATGACCGGGCACTGCGCCAGGCGCAGCACCGGCTGGTCGTGGAAGTTGCTCTGCTGCACCTGGCCCTGCTTCAGCGTGACGCCGCCCCACAACGCTGCGCTGAGGCCGTAGACCACGGCGCTCTCCATCTGCTGGCGCACGCCGTCGGGGTTGACCACGGTGCCGCAGTCCACCGCGGCCACCACGCGGTGCACACGGATGGATTTGTCCTTGGGGTCCAGCGACACCTCGGCCACCTGGGCCACGATGCTGCCGAAGCTGTGGTGCAGGGCCAGCCCGCGGGCGCGTTTCGCGCCGTCCGGCGCGGCCGGCAGCGGCTGCCCCCAGCCGGCGCGGCGCGCGGCGGCCTGCAGCACCGCCAGGTGCCGCGGGTGCTGCTTGAGCAGCGCCTCGCGGTAGGCCAACGGGTCGGCGCCGGCCGCATGCGCCACCTCATCCAGGAAGCACTCCTTGAAGAAGGCCTGGTGGGAGTGTCCGACGGAGCGCCAGAAGCCCATGGGCAGCGGCAGCTCCACGATGGCATGGCCGATGCGCGCATGCGGCCACTCGTAGGGGTTGTCGAATGCACCTTCGGCCGTGGTCTTGTCGGGCCCGACGCCTGCCAGGCCCCATTGCCGGTTCAGGAATTGCTGCACCACCGAGGGCGACGCCGACTGCGCGCGCCAGGCCAGGATGGCGCCGGCGGCGTTCAGCGCGGCGTCGTAGCGGGCCACGCAGGGCGGGCGATAGAAGTCGTGCGTCATGTCCTGCTCGCGCGACCAGGTCAGCTGCACCGGCTTGCCGGGCACGGCCTTGGCCACCTCGGCCGCCATGGCGATGAAGTCCACCTCCAGCCGCCGTCCGAAACCACCGCCCAGCAGCGTGACATGCACCGTCACGGCCGAGCTGTCCAGTCCCAGCACCTGCGCCACCGCGCTGCGCGCCAGGTCCGGCACCTGGGTCGGTGCCCAGACCGTGGCGCGGCTGCCCTCGAGCAGCACGGTGGCGTTCATCGGCTCCATCGTGGCATGGGCCAGCATCGGCACCTGGTACTCCGCGCTGATGGTGCGGGTCGCGGTCTTGAAGGCCGCGTCCACATCGCCGCGCTGGTGGTAGGTGAAGCCACCGTCGGTGGTCAGGGCCGCCTTCAGGCGCCGCGTGACGGCGGCGTCATCCAGTGCGGCGGCCGGGCCAGCGTCCCAGCTCACCTTGAGCGCGCGCACCGCCTGCATGGCGCGCCAGGTGCCGTTGGCCACCACGGCCACCCCGCCGCTGGCACCGCGCAGCGGCGGCAGCCTGACGACCGCGACCACGCCAGGCATGCTGCGCGCCGCCTCATCCCCGAGCCCTCCAGCCGATCCACCCAGGGTCGGGCACAGCACCAGGCTGGCATGCAGCAGGCCGGGCGGACGCACGTCCAGGCCGAACACCGCGCTGCCGTCGGCCTTGGCCGCGCTGTCGCGGCGGGGCATTGGCTTGCCGATCAGTGTCCAGCGCTCGGGCGTCTTCAGCGTCTGGCGCGGCGGCAGCTTCTGGGTCGACGCGGCCTGGGCCATCTCGCCGAAGCGCGCCTGCCGGCCGCTGGCGGCATGCCGCAGCACGCCGGCGGCCACCGTGATGTCCGCCTCTGCAACGCTCCAGGTCTTGGCGGCAGCGGCCACCAGCATGGCCCGTGCGGACGCGCCAGCCTCGCGCATTGGCAACCAGCTGTCCTTGACGCTGGATGATCCGCCGGTTGCCATCACGCCGATCTCACGCATGGTCTTGGCGGTCAGCCAGCCGACCACGTCGCGCAGCGCGCCCTGGGTATCCGGATGGAACGGCAGGCCGTCCACGCCGATGGCGACGTTGCGGAAGATGCCGTCGATGGGCGCCGCGACGGTGCGCACGCGGGACCAGTCGGCATCCATCTCGTCGGCCAGCAGCATGACCAGCGAGGTATGCACGCCCTGGCCCATCTCGCTGCGCGCCAGCTGCACCGTGACGGTGTCGTCGCTGCCGACCGTCACCCAGCCGTTCAGCGGCAGTTGCCCCGGCATGGCGGGCAGCGGGTCCGCGGTCAACAGGCGCTGCCGTGGCGGCAGTACCGACCAGCCGACCACCAGAGCGCCGACAGCGCCCAGGCTGCCCAGGATGACTTTCCGGCGTGACGGCATGCGCTCTCCCTTGGGCGGACCGGCACCGTGCCGGACATCCGGCGCGCAGCGTACCCCAGCCCGAGCGACGCACGCGGCGCCGGCGCTGCCGACAGCGGCGCAACGCCTGGTCACCTGCGGCGGCGAGCCCTTGGCTACAGTGCGGCATGTCGCTGTCACCCACTGTCCGCCGCGTCTGCCTGCTCGGCGGCGAGTCCTCGGGCAAGACCACGCTGGCCATGGCCCTGGCCCAGGCACTGGGCACCGTCTGGGTGCCCGAGTACGGACGCGAGCGTTTCGCGGTTCTGGGCCCGGTGTTCTCGCCTGCCGACCTGGTGGAAACAGCCGAGCAGCAGGTGCAGCGGGAGGAGGCGGCGCTGACGGGCGCCCAAGGCTGGCTGGTGTGCGACACCTCGCCGCTGACGACACTGGTCTATGGGCTGGTCGACCATGGCGAGGCCGCGCCGGCGCTGTGGACGCTGGCGCAACGGCCCTACGACCGGGTGCTGCTGTGCGAGCCGGACTTCGGTTTCGTGCAGGACGGCGCCCGCCGCGACCACGACTTCCGCGCCCGCCAGCATGCGCTGCATGCGCAGCTGCTGGCGCGCTTCGGCATGCGCTGGGTGGCCGTGCGCGGCGAGCCGGCCGAGCGGCTGCAGACCGCGCTCGCGGCGTTGTCCGGCCCAGCCGAGCCCGCCTGAGACCCCGCCATGTCGAACACCGTGGGTGCCACTTCTGCCACGCTGCGACCACCGGCCTGGTCGCGCCGCCGCCTGCTGGGTGCGCTGGGCGGGCTGGGCGCCGTCGCCGGCACGGCGGTCGGTCCTGCGGGCTGCGGGCTGGCACCTAGCGTGGCGCCAGCGCCGGCCGCAGTCGACTTCAGCGGCTGGCGCGTGGCCGGCGAGTTCGAGACCACCCGGGCCATGTGGCTGGGCTGGGACCAGGGGCATGCGGATCTGACGGCGGCGTTGATCCGGCTGCTGCGGCCGCATGTGCCGCTGCGCATGCTGGTGGCCAATGCTGCGGCCCAGGACGTTGCCCGAGCTGCGCTGGGTGAGCGTGGGGTGTCGCTGGAGGGTGTGGACCTGCACCAGGACGACCAGGCCATGTTCTTCATGCGCGACGTCGCGGTGTTCCTGCGCGGGCCCAACGCGGCCATCGGCATGGTGGACTTCCAATGGGACCAGTACGGCCTGCCGGCCTGGTGTGCCCGCCGCCATGTCGACGATCTGGCCGCGCGCCGCCCGTGCGCCGCCGGTGCCGAGGGTGACCGCGGCGTGCTGGACCGGCGCCTGGCCGCGCGGCTGGGTGCGCCGGTGATCCGCAACCCGGTGGTGCTGGAGGGCGGCGGCATCGAGTGCAACGGCGACGGCCTGGCGCTGGTCAGCGAGCCCTATCTGCGCAGCCGCAACCCGACCATGCAACGCAGCGACATGGAACGCGCGTTGCTCCAGGTGCCGGGCCTGCGCAAGATCATCTGGCTGGCAGAGGGCGCCGCCGAGGACCCGCTGCTGCGCGCCACGGTCAGCGGCGACTACGTGGCCTGGGGCACCGGCGGCCACACCGACGAGTTCGTACGGTTTGCCGACGCCCGCACCGTGCTGCTGGCCTGGCCCGACGACGACGACCGGCATCCGGTCGCGCGGCTCAACCGGCAACGCATGCAGCGCAACTGGGACCTGCTGCGGGCCGCCACCGACGCCCACGGCCGGCCGCTGCAGCTGGTGCGCCTGCCGACGCCGCGGGTCGTCGAGCGCCCGCTGTTCCTGTCCGCGGCGTCGGACACGGCCTGGTCCGAGCAGTGGTCGGCCGCCGACTTCCCCGCCGCCGAGCGGCGCTGGCAAGGCCAGCGCGTGATCCAGGTGGCCTGCAGCAGCTATCTGAACTTCATCATCGCCAACGGCGTGGTGGTGGTGCCGGACTACACCCGCCACGGCACGCCGCGCGCGCTGCAGGATCGCGTGGCCGCCCTGCTGCGCCAGGCCCTGCCCGGTCGCGAGCTGGCCTGGGTTGATGCGATCGGATTCAACTGGGTGGGCGGCGGCCCACACTGCGCGACGCTGAACGAGCCCGGTTGAGTCTGGAACAGCGGCAGAGGGCAGGAGGCGCTAACCTTCGGGCCATGCCGCACACCGCCATCGCCCAAGCCCGCCGCCACACCCTGGCCGACCTGCTGCGCCGCACAGCGGCCCGCCTGCCGGACAAGCCGGCGGTGATCTGCGGCGACGCCCACTACACCTATGCCGAATTCCACGCGTTGACCGAGCGAGTGGCGTCCGGCCTAGCCCAGGCCGGGGTGGGCAAGGGCGACCGCGTCGCGGTGCTGGCGCGCAACTCGCACGGCTTTGCGGCGCTGCGCTTTGCGCTGGCCCGGCTGGGCGCGGTGCTGGTGCCGATCAACTTCATGCTCAAGCCGGAGGAGGCGGCCTACATCCTGCGTCATGCCGGCGCGCGGCTGCTGGCCACCGACAACGGCCTGGCTGACCTGGCACGCGCAGCCGCGGCGCTGGACACGGCCGTGCAGCGGCTGATCTGGCTGCCGGCCGAGGAGCCCGGCGCGCCACTGCCGGGCGCGCTGTCGTTCGACGAGCTGGCGGCCTGCGAGATGCCCGTGCCGGATGTCGACCTGCACGGCGGCGACCTGCTGCAGATCGTCTACACCAGCGGCACCGAGAGCCTGCCAAAGGGCGCGATGCTGACCCACGACGCGGTGCTGTGGCAGTACGTGTCCTGCACCGCCGACGCGGCGATCGCCGGCGACGACCTGGCGCTGCATGCGCTGCCGCTGTACCACTGCGCGCAGCTGGATGTCTTCTTCGGGCCGGCCATCTACGTCGGCTCGACCAATGTCATCACCGCTCGGCCGGTGCCGGACAACCTGCTGCCGCTGATCGAGCGCCACCGCATCACGTCGTTCTTCGCGCCGCCGACGGTGTGGATCGCGCTGCTGCGCTCGCCGCTGTTCGACACCTGCGACCTGGGCAGCCTGCGCAAGGGCTACTACGGCGCGTCCATCATGCCGGTGGCGGTGATGCAGGAGATCCTGCAGCGGTTGCCGGCCATCCGGCTGTGGAACCTCTACGGTCAGACCGAGATCGCGCCACTGGCCACCATGCTCGGGCCGGACGACCAGCTGCGCAAGCCCGGCTCGTGCGGCCGCGCCGTGCTGAACGTCGAGACCCGGGTGGTCGACGAGGCGATGCGCGATGTCGCCCCGGGCGAGACCGGCGAGATCGTGCACCGCAGTCCGCAACTGCTGTCCGGCTACTTCAATGACGACGAGCGCACGGCCGCGGCCTTCGAGGGCGGCTGGTTCCATTCCGGCGACCTGGCCACCATCGACGCCGAGGGCTACATCACGGTGGTCGACCGCAAGAAGGACATGATCAAGACCGGCGGCGAGAACGTCGCCAGCCGCGAGGTCGAGGAGGCCATCTACCGCCACCCGGCCGTCAGCGAGGTGGCGGTGGTCGGCCTGCCGCATCCGCAGTGGGTCGAGGCGGTGACGGCGATCGTGGTGGTCAAGACCGGCATGGCCCTGGCCGAGGACGAGCTGCTGGCGCACTGCCGTGCGCGCCTGGCGGTGTTCAAGTCGCCCAAGCGCGTGGTCTTTGTCGATGCATTGCCCAAGAACCCCAGCGGCAAGCTGCTCAAGCGCGAGCTGCGGCTGGCGCAACAGCGGCTCTACGCACCGACGTAGGGAGCCCCCAGGCTCTTCAAGGGCATCGCGTGCCCGCTAGCATCCGCCTCCTTCCTCAAGGGGAGTAGTGAGCCTGGGTGGTTGCCGCTGGACGGCACAGCCTGGGTCGGCAGGGCCGTCAATCCGCAGCGTGCAGCAGCGCGCCGCTGGTCCTGCCGCCGGAGCGGCGCCAGCCCCTCCCGTTGCCAGACCTTGCAGGTGTTCGTTCGTCGACACCCTTGCGTCAAAGGTCTGCTCATGGAAAGCATCGCGCCCCTGTGGCTGTGGCTCGTCTTCGTCGCGTTCGTGCTCGCGGCGCTGTTCGTCGACTTTGTCCTGCTGCGCAAGCAGGGCGCGCACACCGTCGGCGTGGGCGAGGCCCTGCGCTGGTCGGTGGCCTGGGTGGCGCTGAGCTTTGTCTTCAACGGCCTGTTGTGGTGGGCTGTCCGCGAGACCAGCGGATCGGTCGAGGTGGCCAACGAGAAGGCGCTGGAGTTCCTGACCGGCTACCTGATCGAGAAGAGCCTGGCGGTCGACAACATCTTCGTCTTCCTGATGATCTTCACCTACTTCGCGGTGCCGCCGCAGTACCAGAAGCGGGTGTTGATGATCGGCATCATCGGTGCCATCGTGCTGCGCACGGTGATGATCCTGATCGGCGGCTGGCTGCTGCAGCAGTTTCATTGGGTGCTGTACCTCTTCGGTGCGTTCCTGATCCTGACCGGGCTGAAGATGTGGTGGGCCGCCGGCAAGGAGCCCGACCTCGAGAGCAACCCGGCGCTGCGCCTGCTGCGCAAGCTGATGCCGGTGAGCCCGCACTACGACGGCGAGCGCTTCTTCACGCTGCACAACGGCCGCCGCATCGCCACGCCGCTGTTCATGGTGATCTGCCTGGTCGGCCTCACCGACGTGATCTTCGCCGTGGACTCGATACCGGCGATCTTCGCCATTACCAACGATCCGTTCATCGTCCTGACCAGCAACGTGTTCGCGATCCTCGGCCTGCGCGCGATGTTCTTCCTGCTGCAGGCGGTGGCATCCAAGTTCCACCTGCTCAACTACGGGCTGGCGGTGATCCTGGTGTTCATCGGCACCAAGATGATGCTGATCGATGTCTTCAAGATTCCGGTGGCGCTGTCCCTGGCGGTGGTGGTCGGCATCCTGGCCGTCACCATGCTGCTGAGCGTGCGCAGTGCCTCACCGGGGGCCGTCGGTGGTACGGCTCGAAAGGGGCGCTGACCATCCCGTGCCCGGCCCGCGACCCCCTGCGCCGAGGGCGCCGGTCGCGTCGGTCACTCCTCGCCCAGGAAGCCACCGCTTTGATGCGACCACAGCCGCGCATACAGGCCACCGGCGGCCAGCAGCTCGTCATGGCGGCCCTGCTCGACGATGGCGCCGCCGTCCATCACGATCAGCCGGTCCATGGCCGCGATGGTCGACAACCGGTGGGCAATGGCCACCACGGTCTTGCCCTGCATCAGCTTGTACAGGCTGGCCTGGATGGCCTGCTCGACCTCGCTGTCCAGCGCGCTGGTGGCTTCGTCGAGCAGCAGGATGGGCGCGTCCTTGAGCATCACCCGCGCGATCGCGACCCGCTGGCGCTGCCCGCCACTGAGCTTGACGCCGCGCTCGCCGACATGGGCGTCGTAGCCCTCACGGCCCTTGGCATCGCTCAGGCCCAGGATGAACTCATGCGCCTCGGCGCGCTGGGCGGCCTGGATCATGGCGGTATCGCCGGCATCGGGCCTGCCGTACAGGATGTTGTCGCGCACCGAGCGGTGCAGCAGCGAGGTGTCCTGCGTCACCATGCCGATGGCGGCACGCAGGCTCTCCTGCGCCACGCCGGCGATGTCCTGCCCGTCGATGCGGATGCAGCCGCGCTGCAGGTCATGAAAGCGCAGCAGCAGGTTGACCAGGGTGCTCTTGCCGGCGCCGGAACGGCCCACCAGCCCGATCTTCTCGCCCGCCGCGATCGTCAGCGAAAAGTCGCGGATCACCTCCGGCCGATCTGTCGCATAGGCAAAGCCGACCTGGTCGAAGTGCAGCTCGCCGCGCGTCACCGCCAGGGCCGGGGCATCGGCACGGTCCACCACACGGCGCTCGCGCGACAGCGTGGCCATGCCGTCGGTCGCGGTGCCGATGTGTTCGAACAGCGAGGCCATCTCCCACATGATCCAGTGCGAGATGCCGTTCAGCCGCAGCGCCATCGCGGTGATGGCGGCCACGGCGCCCACGCCGACCTCGCCGCGTGACCACAGCCACAAGGTGGCGCCGGTGCTGCCGCCGATCAGCAGCACCGACAGCACGTAGGTGGTCATCTCCACACCGGTGACCAGCCGGAACTGCCGGTGCACGGTGCCGAGGAACTCGCCCATGGCCTCGCGGGCAAAGCCGGCCTCGCGGTTGGCATGCGAGAACAGCTTGACGGTGGTGATGTTGGTGTAGGCGTCGGTGATGCGCCCGGTCATCAGCGCCCGTGCGTCGGCCTGCTGCTCCGAGATTTTGGCCAGGCGCGGGACAAAGACGAACATGGCCGCAACATACAGCACCAGCCAGGCGACAAAGGGCAGCAGCAGCCGCGTGTCGAAGGCGCCGACCACCAGGTTCAGCGTCAGGAAGTACACCAGCACATACACCAGGATGTCGCCGGTGATGTTGACGGCATCGCGCACCGCCAGCGCCGTCTGCATCAGCTTGGTGGCGATGCGGCCGGCGAACTCGTCCTGGAAGAAGGCCAGGCTCTGGCCCAGCATCAGGCGGTGGAAGTTCCAGCGCAGCCGCATCGGGAAGCTGCCGGCCATGGCCTGGTGCTTCAGCAGGGCCCAGACCAGCACCAGGCCGATGCTGCCGGCCAGCACGCCGCCCAGCAGGGCCAGCGTGTGGCCATGGCGGGTGAACAGCTCGGCCGGCGGCACGGCGGCCAGCCAGTCGACGATGCGGCCAAGGAAGGAGAACAGCAGCGCCTCGAAGGCGCCGATGGTCGCGGCCAGCAGCATCATGCCGGCGATGGCCGGGCGCAGGCCCTGCGTGCAGGCCCACATGAAGGGCAGCAGGCGTGCCGGCGGCCGCCGCGGGGGCGCCGCCGGAAAGGCGTCGATCAGGTTTTCGAAGCGTCGAAACATGGGCGGCCCGATGCGGGGCCGGCAGTGTAGGCGGCGACGTGCCGGTGCCACGCGGGTGACCGCCGGCCCTGGCCTGACGGCGCCTTGGGTATAACGCGGCCATGGGACGCATCGCGATCATCGGCGCCGGCAGCATCGGCTGCCACGTGGGCGCACGCCTGGCGGCCGCCGGTGCGGCGGTGACGCTGGTCGGCCGGCCGCGCGTGCTGGACGAGATCCGCACGCATGGCCTGGGCTGGTCGGACCTGCGCGGCGGTGGCGGGCGGGTGGCCGCCACCGCCGTCACGCTGAGCGAGGACATGGCCGCCGCCGCGACGGCCCGCCTGGTGCTGGTGACGGTGAAGTCGGCCGACACGGCAGCAGCGGCCGCCAGCCTGGCGCCGGTGCTGGCGCCGTCGGCGGTGGTATGGAGCCTGCAGAACGGCCTGCGCAATATGCCGGCGCTGCGCGCGGCCCTGCCGGGCCGCCCGGTGCTGGCCGGCATGGTGCCGTTCAATGTCGTGCCGCGCGGCGGCGGCCTGTTCCACCAGGCCACGCAGGGCGCCCTGGATGGCGAGCAGCATCCGGCACTGGAGCCCTGGCGGGCGCCTTTCGCGCAGGCCGGGCTGCCCGTGGCGCTGCATGCCGACATGCCGGCCGTGCAATGGGCCAAGCTGCTGCTGAACCTGAACAATGCGATCAATGCGCTGAGCGGCCTGCCCCTGCTGGAGCAGCTGTCGCAGCGCGACTGGCGGCGCTGCATGGCCCTGGCCCAGTCCGAGGCGCTGGGCCTGCTGCTGCAGGCCGGACAGCCGCTGGCGCGCCTGACGCCGCTGCCGCCCCGCTGGCTGCCGGGCCTGCTGCGCTTGCCCGACGGCCTGTTCCTGCGGCTGGCGCAGCGCATGCTGGCCATGGACCCGCTGGCGCGCTCGTCGATGTCGGAGGACCTGGCACGCGGCCGGGCCAGCGAGGTCGATGACCTGAACGGCGAGGTGGTGCGCCTGGCCCTGCGCCTGAACCGGCATGCGCCCGTCAACCGCACGCTGGTGCGTCTGATGCGCGAGGCCGAGGCCGGCGGGCAACGGCACTGGCGGGCCGAGGCCTTGCTGGCCACGTTGCAGGCCGCAGCGCAGGGGTGACGCCGGGCAGCCCGCCGCCGCGGACCGGCGGTCAGGGCTTGGCGGCATGGTCGCCTGAGAGCAGGCTCAGCGCAGCAGCCGCGCCGGTGCCATGGCGGCCGCGACCACGCCGTGTTCGGCCAGCGCGTCCTCCGTCGGGCTGCGCGCCAGCAGCAGCCGTGTGGCCAGCAACGCGGCGCCCTGGCCGCTCTGGATGCCGTAGCCGCCTTGGCCGGCCAGCCAGAAGAAGCCCGGTGCCCGCGGGTCGTCGCCGATGACGAGCTCGTCATCGGGCGCGAAGGTGCGCAACCCGGCCCAGGTGCGCCCGGGGCGGCGGATCTCCATGGTCGTGCGGCGCTGGATGCCGTCGATGCCGATGGCGATGTCCAGTTCCTCCGGCACCACGTCGTGCGGCGGCACCGGGTCGGCATTGGCCGGGCTGCCCAGCAACTGGCCGGCGTCTGGCTTGAAGTACCAACTGTTGTCGACGGCCGCCACCGAGGGCCAGGACCGTGTGTCCAGGCTCGGCGGTGCCGCGAAAGTAAAGGCACTGCGCCGCCGCGGCTGCAGGCCCAGCGGCGCCAGGCCGGCCAGGCCCGCGACCATATCGGCCCAGGCACCGGCGGCGTTGACGACACGCTCGGCTCGCAGTTCGGTGCCATCGGCCAGGGCGATGTGCCACTGCGCGCCGTCGCGCGACAACTGCCGCACGTCGGCATCGCAGCGCAGGCTGCCACCGGCGCGACGCATGCCGCGCAGGTAGCCCTGATGCAGGGCCTGTACATCGATGTCCATGGCATCCGGCTCGGTCACGCCGCCCAGCAGGCCCTCTGGCCGCAGGACCGGCACCTGGCGGCACATGGCCTGCGCGCTGGCGCGCCCGACCGCGCTGCCCGTATCAGACAGCTCCTGATGCAGCGCGTCCAGCGCCGCCGCGTCGCCCTCCCAACCCAGGTAGACCGCACCGCGCGGCGCCAGCAGCGGCACGTCGGCAAAGCCGTCGGGTGGTGTCGCATAGAAGGCGCGGCTGGCCCGGGTCAGCGCGCGGGCCTGCGGCGCGCCATAGGTCTCCATGAACATGGCGGCGCTGCGGCCGGTGCTGTGGTAGCCCGGTTGCGGCTCGCGCTCCAGCACCAGCACCCGGGGCCGGCGCTGGTCGGCGGGCCCGGCATGCAGCAGGTTCCAGGCCAGCGCTGCACCGGCGATGCCGGCACCGATGATGACGAGATCGTAGGTATCGGCGGTGGTGGTCATCAAGGGTGCTGCAGGCGTTGCTTCACAAGCGCTCAGTCGAGCTTGAGGCCCAGGCGCTTGATCAGCGCGCCCCAGCGGTCGTACTGGTCCTTGAAGATGCGCGCATGCTCGTCGGCGCTGGAGGCCACGACCTCGGTGCCGCCGTCGATGAACAGCTTGTCGACCTCGGGGGTCTTGAGTGCGGCCGCCAGTGCGGCATTGACTTTGGCCACGGTGTCGCGGCTCATGTTGGCCGGGCCGAAGAACTGCATGCCGCCCGAGATGTCCAGCCCGGGCACGCCGGCCTCGGCCATGGTCGGTATGCCCTTCAGCGGGCCGAAGGCCGGCGTGTTGGCCACGCCCAGCAGGCGCACCTTGCCCGCCGCGGCGTTGTTGAGGGCCGTGGTGGGGCCGTCGAACAGCAGTTGCACCTGGTTGCCGATCAGCGCCACGATGGCGTCGCCAGAGCCCTTGAAGGGCACGTGCACCATGTCGATGCCGGCGTTGATCTTCATCAGCTCGCCGTTGAGATGCGAGGTCGAACCCAGCGAGAACGACCCGAAGTTCAGCTTGCCCGGGTTGGCCTTGGCATAGTCGATCACGTCCTTGACCGACTTGAACGGCGACGACGCCGGCACCGACAGCACGGTGCCGGAGCGGGCGGCGAACATCACCGGCGTCAGGTCCTTCAGCGGGTCGTAGGGCAGCTTGCTGAACAGGTGCGGGTTTTGCGCGCCGGTGACCGCGATGGTGTAGAGGATGGTGTGGCCGTCCGGCGCGGCGCGCACCACGTCCTGGGTGCCGATGATGGTGGAGGCACCCGCCTTGTTCTCGACGATCACCGGCACGCCCAGCGCCGGAGCCAGCTTGCTGGCCAGCATGCGGGCCTGGATGTCCGTCTGCCCGCCCGGCGGGAACGGCACCACGATGCGCATCGGCTTGCCGGCGATCGGAAAGGCCTGCGCGGCGATCGGCAGGGCGGCCAGGGCAGCGGCGGCAAGCACGGCAAGGCGGCGGGTCAGTGTCAGCATGGGTTCACCTGGGGCAGGGGGCGGGTTATGGTGTCGCACAGTGTGCGCGGCTCTACGGACTCCGCGCCACGGGACAAGCACCGAAAGGGGAATCACGATGCACGATCTGGTCATCCGCGGCGGCAGCATCGTCGACGGCAGCGGCGCGCCACGCTTCAGCGGTGACATTGCCATCGACGGCGGGCGCATCACCCAGGTCGGCGGCAAGGCGGGCGCAGCCCGGCGCGTGCTGGATGCCGACGGCGCCCTGGTCACCCCGGGCTGGGTCGACGTGCACACCCACTACGACGGCCAGGTCACCTGGGACCCGTACTGCTCGCCGTCGTCCTGGCATGGCGTCACCAGCGTGGTGATGGGCTGCTGCGGCGTGGGTTTCGCGCCGGTGCGGCCGGACAGGCGCGACTGGCTGATCGGCCTGATGGAGGGCGTCGAGGACATCCCCGGCGCGGCCCTGTCGGAGGGCATCCGGTGGCGCTGGGAGACCTTCGCCCAGTACCTGGACGCGCTGGCGGCGCTGCCGCTGGCCATCGACGTCGGGGCCCAGGTGCCGCATGGCGCACTGCGGGTCTACGTGATGGGCGAGCGGGGCGTCGCCGACGACTCGGTGGCCACGCCGGACGACATCGCCGGCATGGCCGATCACCTGCGGGCCGCGCTGGCGGCCGGGGCCTTCGGCTTCTCGACCTCGCGCACCTTGATCCACAAGGGCGCCGACGGCAAGCTGGTGCCGGGCACCTTTGCCGGGCGCGACGAGGTGTTCGGCATCGGCCGGGTGTTGGGCGAGGCCGGTCACGGCGTGTTCCAGATGACCAGCAACCACATGGATATGCCGGCCGAGACCGCCTGGATGGCCGAGCTCGCGCGCGAGACCGGACGGCCGGTGTTGTTCAACCTGCAGCAGGTGGACCAGGCGCCGCACCTGTGGCAGCAACTGGTGTCGCGCCTGGACGAGGCGCAGGCACAGGGCGTGCCCTTGATCGGCTGCATACCGGGGCGGCCGGCCGGCGTGCTGTACGGCTGGCGGGCGTCGTCGCATCCGTTCCACTACCACCGCGCCTGGCGCGAGACGGCCGAGCTGCCGGTGGCCGAGCGCATCGCCCGGATGCGCACACCCGCAGCCAAGGCGCGGCTGCTGGCCGAGAACGTGCCGGTCAACAAGCCGCAGGCGGCCTTCATGCTGCGCAGCTTTGACAAGCTGTACCGGGTGGACCCGCTGGCGCCGGACTATGAGCCCGCCCCCACCACCAGCGCAGCGGCCGTGGCGGCGGCACGCGGTGTCAGCCCGCTGGAGGTGGTCTACGACTGGATGATGGCCGAGGGCGGTGAGGGCATCGTCTACTTTCCGATCTTCAACTACAGCTATCACGACTTCTCGCACCTGCACCGCCTGCTGCAGCATGGGCAGACCATGCTCAGCCTGGGCGACGGCGGCGCGCATGTGGGCTACATCACCGACGCCGGCCTGCCGACCTTCATGCTGACCCACTGGACGCGCGACCGCAGCCGCGGCCCGACCCTGCCGCTGGAGGCCATCGTGCGGCGGCAGACCGCCCACACCGCCGGCATCTACGGCCTGCGCGACCGCGGCCTGCTGCAGCCGGGCTACAAGGCCGACGTGAATGTCATCGACTATCCGCGTCTGGCCAGCGAGGCGCCCTACATGGCCTACGACCTGCCCGGTGGCGGCAAGCGGTTGTTGCAGCGGGCGCGCGGCTACGTCGCCACACTGGTCAGCGGCCAGGCCACGTTCGAGGCCGGGCAGGCCACCGGCGCCTTGCCGGGGCGGCTGCTGCGCAGCGCCCGCGCACCCGCCGGCGACTGAGGTCTCAGGCTCGGCGGCGGCCGGCACCGTCGAGCCGGCGTCACGGCCTCAGGGCTGCTTGCGTCGCAGGGCGTCGACCTCGTCGCGCAGCATGCGCTCGCGGATGCCGTCGCCCTCCAGGGCCACCAGCGTGACGATGCCGTGGATGGCCAGCCCCAGGCCCCAACCCCACAGCGGGAACTTGCTCCAGCCGCCGCCGGTGGTCTGGGCGATGAACCAGAGCCCGGCGTTGACCAGCACGAAAACCGTCAGGTGGGTCAGGAAGCCCAGCTTCAGCTTCACGCGGCGATGGGCCTTGCGCACCACCGGGTCCTGCTCGTCATAGTCCATGGTCGGTCCTTTCAAAGGCCTTTGAAGAGATGCGCGTACAGGCGGCTCGCGGTCAGGGCCTCGGGGCGTCCGCGCAGGGTCAGGCGCAGTTTGCCGGTTTCCAGCTTTTCGGCGCGTTCGATGGCACGGGCCCGCACCAGCAGGCTGCGGTGGACCTGCCAGAACACCTGCGGGTCCAGCTGTGGCATCAGGTCGCGCAGCGACAGCCGGATCAGATGCTCGCGTTGTGCGGTGACGACGCGGATGTACTTGTCGGCGGCCTCGAAGTACAGCACCTCGTCGACCGGCACCAGGTGGATGACGGCGCCGGCGCTGGCCTGGATCACCTCCAGCCGCGGGGCCGCCGGCAGCGCCGGCAACAGGGCCCGCACCTGCGCCAAGGCGCGCTCGAGATCGGCCGACGCGGACATGGCCGGCTGTCCGTCGCCCGGCGCCGGGC
>JBJXHB010000528.1:0-5924 GCA_046160725.1 Aquabacterium sp. | reverse complement strand
GTGGTCGCGCACCGATGTGGTCGTGGCCTGGGCCAGCGCCGCCGCGGCGGCAGCCTCGTCCGGCAGCGCACCGCCGGCCCGCAGCGCCAGCGCCGCCGCCTCGATGCGCCGGCCGGCGCGCTCGCGCTGGCGCAGCAGGCGCAGGCCGATCTGGTGGCGCGCCCGGTCCAGGTCGTCGGCATGGACCCGGTCGGCCTGGCCGCGCAGCAGTTGCGCCACCTCGGCCAGACAGGCATCCAGGTCGGCCGCGCCGCAGGACCATTCGATGGCCAGCTGGCCCGCGGGCTCGAAGCGGTCGACCGCGCAATCGGCGTGATAGACCAGCCCGCGCTCCTCGCGCAGGCAGCGCAGCAGCGGCGAGCTCATGCCCTCGCCCAGCACCGCCGCCGCCAGCTCCGCCTGCGGGTCGGCATCGGCCCGCGACGGGCCGGCCAGCGCCAGCACCGCATGGGCCTGCCCGCCGGCACTGAGCAGCCGGCTGCGGATGCCACCGGCCCAGTTGGGCGGCGCCACGACGCTGGGCAGGCCCGCGGGCAACGCGCCGAAGCCCGCCTCGGCGTCGCGCAGGAAGGCATCCACGTCGACCGCGCCGGCCGCCGCCACGACGACATTGCTGCCGGTGAACAGCCGCCGCGCATGGGCCGCCAGGTCGGCCTGGCGCAGCGACTCGATGACGCGGCGCGTGCCGATCACCGGCGCCACCATCGGATGCAGACCCCAGGCCGCGCGGTCGGCCAGTGTCCACGCCGCCGCCATGGCGTCGTCATCGACCTCGGCATGCTCGTTCAACAGCACGCCGCGCTCGCGCTCCAGCTCGTCGGCCGGAAAGGTGGGCTCGGCCACCAGCTCGGCCAGCAGCTGCAGCTGGGGCGCCGTGTCCTGCGGCCGGGCGCGCAGGTACAGCGCCAGGTGGTCCTTGTCGGTATGCGCGTTGATCTCGCCGCCCAGGCGCTCGGCCTCGCGGTTGATGCCCAGGGCGTCGCGCCGGCGCGTGCCCTTGAACAGCATGTGTTCCACCACATGGGCAATGCCGCCCAGGCCACGCGCGTCGTGCACGCTGCCGGCGCGGACATACACGCTCAAGGCTGCGGTGTACCGCCCGGCCATCGGCATCGCCAGCAGGCGCACGCCGTTGGCCAGCGTGTGCAGGTGCACACCGGCCGCGCCCGCCGCGACGCCGCCGGCACGGCCGCTCACTGGAATACCTTCGCCCTTGACGGGCTCCGGTATGAGCGCTTGGGAGCGGCCCTGCGCGCTCATGCCGGCGCCCCGGCGCCGTTGAAAGGCCAGATGTCGCGCCGTGCCTTGCGGTAGGGCAGGGACAGCAGGTCGCCGGTGACCGTGCCCGGCGCGTCGACATAGATCACGCTGTGCGCGACCGGGCCGAAGGCGGCGCGAAAGTGCTGCGAGCTCTTGAGCACCAGGATCGCGCAACTGGACGGATTCAGCCCGAGCGCCGTGAACAGGTCCAGCCCGATGGCCTGGTTGCGGATGCTGATCAGCACGATGTCGATGCCGCCGGCCCGCACCCAGGCGGTGGCGCCCAGGTTGGTCGGCGTGTTCGACAGGCCGGTCATGATGTGACGCTCGCTCAGGCCCATCACGGTGGCCTGCAGGTCCACCGGCGCACCGGACAGCGGTCCCACCTTGCCGCCCACGCGCAGCGGCAGCGTGGCGCCCAGGCCGGCCTCGTGGGCGATGCGCACGGCCTGCGGGTCCCACAGCGGGCCGAGCGCAATGCCGCCGATGGCCGACAGGCCCCGCGCGATGAGCCGCTGCAGGATCCAGGTGGAGTCGCTGGCCGCACCGCCGCCGGCGTTGTCCGCGCCGTCGGCCAGCACCACCGGGCGGCACGGCTGCCCTGGCGTGGCGGCGGCTGCGGCGGCCCGAGCATCGACCACGGCCAGGTCGAGCGCCTCGTCCACCGGCAGCAGCCGCGCGCCCAGGTCGTCGCGCATCGCGGCCAGTTCGTCGGCCAGGCGTTTCGCCAGCGTGGCGCCGTCAGTGGCATCGGCCGCGTTGGCATCGGTGTAGACCAGCACCCGGGTCCCCATGTCGGCCACGTCGCCCCACGGGAAGCCATGGGCCACCGAGATCGACAGCACGCCGTCGCGGCCCTCCAGCGCCATCAGCCGGTCCACGAAGCCGCGCGTGGGCTGGCGCGTGGTGTGGATCATCGTGATCATCTTCGGGTCGGCCACGTACGGCCGCGGGCGGATGCCCCCTTCGGCCGTGGCCGCGCACAGCGCCACCAGCTCGCGGCCCCGCTCCAGCACGTCGGTGTGGGGGTATTCCTTGAAGGCGATCAACAGGTCGGCGTTGTCGACCATGGCTGGCGTGAGATGGTGGTGCGGGTCCAGCTCGGCGCCGACAACGACATCAGGCCCGACGATGGCCCGCACCTGTCGCAGCAGCTCGCCCTCGCAGTCGTCGCAGCCGTCGGCCACCATCGCACCGTGCAGGCCCAGCAGCACCATACGCACCGGCAGCGCGGCACGCAGGTCGGCCAGCAGTTCCTCGCGCAGGGCATCCCAGGCCGCCCGGGTGGTGGTGCCGCCCGGCTGGGCGAAGGCGACCATGCCCTCGACCACCGTCCAGCCCCGCGCCGGCGCGGCCTCGAGAAGCGCCCACAGCGGGCCGGCGAAGAGCGTCATGCGGTCCGGATGCGTGCCGGCCGGGTAGTAGCCGCGCTCCTCCTTCCAGGCCTTCAGCCCGCTGGGCAGCGGCGCAAAGGTGTTGGTCTCGGTGGCGAGGGTGGCGGTGAAGATGCGCATGGCCGTTGGGTCGCGTTGGGGGTCGCAGGCGTGCGACCCGGGTGTCGGAAGGGCGTTGACCATGCCGCGTCAACGCCGCGCTGGCGTCGTCTGCGCGGGCTGGGCCACCTGCGGCGGCCGGGCCCACCAGACCAGCGGGATCATCGCCAGGAAGATCCACGACGCGGCCAGGAACACATCGTCGGCCGCGCGGGTATGGGACTGCAGGGCGATCATGCGCTCGATCTGGGCCGGCACCTGCAGGTCGTCCAGGCCCGCCGATGCCAGCCGTGCCCAGGCCTCGGCCAGGGCCGGCGACTCGCGGTCCCCCAGGCGCTCGGTCAGGCGCGCGTGGTGCACGATGGCGCGGTGCTCCCACAGCGTGGTGATCAGCGACACGCCAAAGGCACCGGCGCTGATGCGCACGAAGTTGCTCAGGCCCGCTGCCTGCGGTATGCGCTGCGGCGGCAGGCCGGACACCGACAACGCGGTCAGCGGCGTGAAGAAGAAGGCCACCGCGATGCCCTGCACGAATGTCGGCCACATCAGCGTGGCCAGGTCGGCCTGCGGCGTGAAGTCGGCGCGCATCTGGAACACCAGCGCGAAAACAAAGAACGCACCGGTGGTCAGCCAGCGCAGGTCGACCCGGGTCATCAGCCGGGCCACCCACGGCAGCAGCAGGATGGCCAGCAGGCCCACCGGCGCCATCGTCAGCCCGGCGTCGGTGGCGCTGTAGCCCATGTACTGCTGCAGCCACAGCGGCATCAGCAGCACACTGCCGACATACAGCCCGTAGGCCATGGACTGCACCGCGGTGCCGACCACGAAGTTGCGCCGGGCCAGAAGCGTCAGGTCGACCACCGGGTGGGCCTCGGTCAGCTCCCAGGCCAGGAAGAACAGCAGCGCCACCAGCGACACCACTGCCAGCACCACGATCAGCCGCGACTCGAACCAGGCCGCGTCCTTGCCCAGGTCCAGCATGACCTGGAACGCGCCCACGCCCAGCACCAACAGGGCCAGCCCGATGGCGTCGATCGGCACCCGGCGGATGGCGGTCTCGCGCGGCGCATAGATGGTCCAGGCCAGCAGCGCCGCGACCAGGCCGACCGGGATGTTGATGAAGAAGATCCAAGGCCAGCCGATGTGGTCGGTGATCCAGCCGCCCAGCACCGGCCCGATGATCGGCGCCACCAGGGTCGTCATCGACCAGATGGCCAGCGCGCTGCTGAGCCGGGCCGGTGGATAGCTGGACATCAGCAGGGTCTGCGCCAGCGGCATCATCGGCCCGGCCACCAGGCCCTGGAACACCCGGGCCACCACCAGCTGCGTCAGCGACCCGGCCAGCCCGCACAGCACGCTGGCCAGCGTGAACAACAGCAGGCTGCCGACGAACAGGCGGACCACGCCGATGCGCTGGGCCAGCCAGCCGGTCAGCGGCACCGCCACCGCATTGGCCATGCCGAAGCTGGTGATGACCCAGGTGCCCTGGCTGGGGCTGGCGCCCAGGTCGCCGGCGATGGCCGGCACCGAGACGTTGGCGATGGCCGAGTCCAGCACGATCATGAACGTGGCGCAGGACACCACGGTGGTGCCCAGCACACGGGCCATGCCGGACAGCGGGGCCGGCGCGGTCTCAGCCATGGGCCAGGGCCGGCGCCCGCGCTGCAACGAATGAAGCAAGGCGGGCCACACCACGCAGCACGGCTGCAACCGGCCGCCGGCACAGTGCCGGCATCGACACCCGCACCCACCGGAGACCCGCATGCACAACCCCACCGATATCGCCGCGACCACGGCGCAACGCCTGCCGCGCCGCGGCCTGGGGAGCTGAGGCCATGACCCTGCTGCTCATCATCGCCGCGCTGGCACTGGCTGGCGCCCTGCTCGGCCGCCAGCGCGCCCGCCATACGCCGGGCCGCCCTGTGCTGGTGCTGCGCTGGGGCATCGGCGCCCTGGTGCTGCTGGCCCTGGGCCTGCCGCTGTCCAACCTGCTGGGCAGCGACACGCTGGGCTGGCTGACCGCGCTGTCCATGCTGTTCGTGGCGCCGCTGCTGGTGCCGTTCCTGGCGGCATATGCGCTTGGATACGTGCTGGCCCGTCGTGGCCAGCCGGCGGATGTGGCCAGCCCGGCCGCCGAGCAGGCCTTTGGCAGCCACCCGCCCACGGCACCGCAGCGGCTCAGCCTGCCACCGCCGCACGTGCTGGACCTGCTGATGGCCATGGCCGCGGTCGGGGCCGGCTTCGTGATGGTCATCGGCGTCGGCTTCCGCTTCGCCGGCGGATACGCACCGGCGGCCATTTCCATGGCGCTGTGGCCGGCGACGCTGCTGCTGGCGGTCATCACCGGCGTCTGGCTGCGGCGCTGGTACGCGCGCCGCCGTGCAGCGCCACGATTCGGCTGATCTCGGCGTCGGCGTCGGCCTCGGCGCGTTGCAGCACCTCGGCCAGGCGGCTGTCTGCAGCGCGCGGCGCCGGTGGCGGTGCCGCGGACACCGGGGTCTGCACATCGACCTGCACCACCATGGACAGGCCCAGCCGCAACGGATGCGCCTGCAGGTCCTGGGCGTCCAGCGCGATGCGCACCGGCACCCGCTGCACGATCTTGATCCAGTTGCCCGTGGCGTTCTGTGCCGGCAGCAGCGCAAACGCCGCGCCGGTGCCCGCGCCGAAGCCGACCACGGTGCCGTTGAACACCACGTCGCGGCCATAGACATCGGCGGTCAGCGTGGCGCGCTGGCCCAGCCGCAGCCGGCCCAGCTGGCCCTCCTTGAAATTGGCGTCCACCCACAGCGCGTCCAGCGCCACCAGCGACAGCAGCGGCGTGCCGGCCTGCACCCGCTGCCCGGGCTGCACGCTGCGCCGCGCCACGGTGGCCGCCAGTGGCGCGGTGATGTCGCAGCGGGCGCGGGCGATCCAGGCCTCGCGCAGCCGGGCCGCGGCGCGCTGGACCGCCGGATGCGCGGCCAGCGCCACGCCCTCGGTCTGCTGGCGCTGCGCGGCCAGCTGCTCGCGCGCGGCGGCTACGGCGGCGTCGCCAGCCTCGAGGGCGCGCTGCAGCTCGGCCACGCGCGACCGCGCATGCGCCACCTCCTCGCGCGTGACCGCGCCGCCGGCCTCCAGCGGCGCACGGCGGTTGCTTCTCGATCGCCGCACGCTGCGAGGACGCGACAT
>JBJXHB010000527.1:0-20367 GCA_046160725.1 Aquabacterium sp. | reverse complement strand
AACAGGCCGTCGGCCAGCACCTGGTCGTCTTCCGCGATCAGGATCCTCATGTCTCGGGCTCCTGGGCTGCGCCGCGGCGCTGGTCGCCGGACCGCAGCCCCGCAAGGGGGGATAGTGATGGATTCTAGGTAGGCGCCCCGGAGAGTGCCCCCAAGGATTCCCCCAAAAGCACTGTACGGACATCCAGCTCCTGCCTTATCATCGCGGCCACTTCAGGAGACCACCATGGACGCACCCGTCAAAGCATTGAACACCGAAAAGGCCAAGGCCCTGCAGGCCGCCATATCCCAGATCGAGAAACAGTTCGGCAAGGGCTCGATCATGCGCCTGGGCGACGGCGAGGTGGTCGAGGCCATCGAAGTCGTCTCCACCGGCTCGCTGGGCCTGGATATCGCGCTGGGGGTCGGCGGCCTGCCCCGCGGCCGGGTGGTCGAGATCTACGGCCCTGAGTCCTCCGGCAAGACCACGCTGACGCTGCAGGTGGTCTCGGAAATGCAGAAACTCGGCGGCACCTGTGCCTTCATCGATGCCGAGCATGCGCTGGACACCGGCTATGCCCAGAAGCTGGGGGTCAACCTGCAGGAGCTGCTGATCAGCCAGCCCGATACCGGCGAGCAGGCCCTGGAGATCGTCGACTCGCTGGTGCGCAGCGGCTCGGTCGACCTGGTCATCATCGACTCGGTGGCCGCGCTCACGCCCAAGGCGGAGCTTGAAGGCGAGATGGGCGACTCATTGCCCGGCCTTCAGGCCCGTCTGATGAGCCAGGCCCTGCGCAAGCTCACCGCGACGGTCAAGAAGACCAACACCATGGTCATCTTCATCAACCAGATCCGCATGAAGATCGGCGTCATGTTCGGCAACCCCGAGACCACCACCGGCGGCAATGCGCTCAAGTTCTATTCGTCGGTGCGGCTGGACATCCGTCGCACCGGCAGCATCAAGAAGGGCGACGAGGTCATCGGCAGCGAGACCAAGGTCAAGGTGGTCAAGAACAAGGTGGCCCCACCCTTCAAGGCGGCCGAGTTCGACATCCTGTATGGCGAGGGCATCAGCCGCGAGGGCGAGATCGTGGACATGGGTGTGGTGCACCGCGTGCTCGAGAAGTCCGGCGCCTGGTATGCCTACAACGGCGAGAAGATCGGTCAGGGCAAGGACAACGCCCGCGAGTTCTTGCGCGAGAACCCGGAACTGGCCGTCGAGATCGAGAACAAGATCCGGGAACAGCTGGGTATCCGGCTGGTGGGCGTGGCCGACAACGCCTAGCGATCTGCCCGGATGATGTTGCGCCGCGCCGGCCGGCCAGCTGGTGAGCCGGCTGAGCCGCCGGATGCCGCCAGCTTGCGCGCACGCGCCCTGCGATGGCTGGCGCAACGCGAGCACAGCACGGCCGAGCTTCGCGGCAAGCTGGCCCGCTTAGGGGCACCTTTGCCGGCCGTCGACGCGCTGCTGGCCGCGCTGCAGGAGCAGGGGCATCTCAGCGACGCCCGGTTCGTCGCCAGCCGCACCCGGGTCCGTGCCGCCCGCTATGGCACCGCCCGCATCGCGGCCGAGCTTCGACAACGCGGCGCGCCCGCTGACACCGACACGCTGGACAGCCTGCGGGCCAGCGAGCTGCAGCGCGCGGCCGAGGTCTTCCGCCGACGCTTCGGCGAGCCAGCAGCCACACCGGCCTTGCGTGCCAAGCAGGCGCGCTTTCTTCTCCAGCGCGGTTTCGCAACCGCGGTGGTGCGCCGTGTCGTGGCGGGCCTGGACGACGAAGCGACCGCAGGGCAGGCCGATGCGGCAGAGGATGGCGACAATCCATAGCCACCACTGGCCTGGCCCTGACCTCGGCGCAACAGCGCGCCGCCTGCGCGATGAACCCGACCGCCCTGCACGCCGACTACATCAAGCACCACATCCGCACCGTGCCGGACTGGCCGGCGCCGGGCGTGCAGTTCCGGGACATCACGCCGCTGCTGTCCAACCCACGGGTCTTCCGGGTGCTGATCGACGAGTTCGTCCACCGCTACTTCGACGCCCGGCCGGACGCGATCGCCGGCCTGGACGCACGGGGTTTCATCATCGGCTCGGTTCTGGCCTATGAGTTGGGCGTCGGCTTTGTGCCGATCCGCAAGAAGGGCAAGCTGCCCTATGCCACGGTCGAGGAAACCTACGAGCTGGAGTACGGCTCCGCCACGGTCGAAATGCACACCGATGCCGTCCGCGGCGGTGACCGAGTGGTCTTGATCGACGACCTCATCGCCACCGGCGGCACCATGATGGCCGGCAAACGCCTGCTGGAGCGGCTGGGCGCGCATGTCATCGAGGGCGCTGCCATCGTCGACCTGCCGGAGCTTGGCGGGTCGGCCAAGCTGCGCGCCGCCGGGCTGCCCTTGTTCACCTTGGTCGACTTCGCCGGCCACTGAGCCTGTGGCTGCTGGTCATCCTGGTTGCCCGGCAACCGGCTTGGCTCAGTCCACCACCAGCCAGTCGCGCTCGCGCGTCACCATCACCGCTCCTGCCGAGCGCAGCAACTCCGCCGCAAGGACCGGCTGATGCGCCAGCAGATCCACCACGCGCCGCCGGTCCAATGACCAGACCACGCCCGGCCCCAAACCCTCGGCGCGCAATGGTGCCGGCTGGTCCGAGAACAGGGTGGCCTCGCCGATGATCGATCCGGCGCGCCGCAGCGCCACACGGCGCGCGCCGCCGACCAGCGTGACGCTGGTCTGGACAGTGCCGGACTCCACCCACAGCACCTGATCGTCCGTGCCCCTTCCCGACAACAGCAACTCGCCGGCCGCAAAGGAGCGCCGTACCAGCTGCCGCTCCAGGACCGCCCAGTGCTCCTGCGTCCATGCCGGCCGCCAGGCATCAGAGGCCTGGTGGGTGCGCACGGCCTGCATCAATGCGCCCAGTTCCATGGCACGTCTCCATCGCCACCAGCGGCGCGACAACAAGGGCCGCTGGTCAGCGCGAAAGCATAGTCCGCCAGGGCCCGCGGCGGGGCACGTTTACTTTCCGATGCAAAAACGGCCGAAGATCTCGCCCAGAAGGTCGTCGGCCGATTGGCGCCCGACGATGTCGCCCAACGCGTCATGCGCCGCGCGCAACTCTTCGGCCAGCAATTCGAAGGCGGCCTCGCCCTGCAACCAACCGCCTGCCCTTTCCAGATGTCTGGCAGCGCGGGCCAGGGCGTCCAGATGCCGTTGCCGCGCAATGAACGCGCCCTCCGGCACCGCCTGCCAGCCGGCAAGCTCCAGCAGCACGCGCCGCAGGGCAGGCAAACCTTCACCGCTGGTGGCCGACACTGCGAGCCCTGGCTGCTCATAGGGGCCGCCGGCCGGGCCGGGCAGGTCCGCCTTGTTGTGCACATGCAGCAACCGCGCCTCAGCGCTGACAGCCCGCAGCCGGGCCGCCACGGCCGCCTCGGCCGACTCGTAGGCGGCGACCCCACGCCGCGAAAGGTCGTGGAGAAAGATGACCGCGTCAGCCTCGCCGATGGCCTGCCAGCTGCGCGCAATGCCGATGCGCTCGACCGCATCATGGCTGTCATCGCGCAGCCCTGCGGTGTCGACCACGTGCACCGGTACGCCCTCGATCTGGATGGTCTGTGCGATCCGGTCCCGGGTGGTGCCGGGCACATCGGTCACGATGGCGAGTTCGGCACCCGCCAGTGCGTTGAGCAGCGAGCTCTTGCCGACGTTGGGCTGGCCGGCCAGCACCACGGTCAGTCCGTCACGCAGCAACGCGCCTTGCCGGGCGCGGTCCTGCACCGACACGAGCCGCTTGCCCACCTCGAGCAGCCGTACCGTGGCCCCGGCCTGCCGCAGAAAATCGATTTCCTCTTCCGGAAAGTCCAGCGTCGCCTCCACCAGCGCGCGAAGGTCCACGATGCCGTCGCGCAACGCGCCGACCTCGCGCGAAAAGGCGCCCGCCAGCGACCGGGCGGCTGACCGCGCCGCCGCCTCGGTGCTGGCATCGATCAGGTCCGCCACCGCCTCGGCCTGCGCCAGGTCCAGCTTGTCGTTCAGAAAGGCCCGCTCGGTGAATTCTCCCGGCCGGGCCATGCGCAGTCCGGGCAACACCGCACCGGCGCCGACCACCGTCGACTGCGCGGCCACTTGCAGGCAGCGCGCCAGCAGCAACTGCAGCACCACCGGCCCGCCGTGGGCATGCAACTCCAGGACGTCCTCGCCGGTGTAGGACTGTGGTGCCGGAAAGTACAGCACCAACCCCTGGTCGATCACGTCCCCGGCCGCATCCGGAAACGGCAGCAGTGTGGCCCGCCGCGGCGGCGGACACTGGCCCAGCAATGCCTGCGCGAAGCCGACGAGCGTGGGCCCGGACAGGCGGACCATGCCGACGGCGCCACGTCCGCTGGCTGTGGCGATGGCGACGATGGGCTCATCGTGGCGGGGCAGCATGCAACGATTCTCGCTGCCGCAAGCGAATGGCGCGGGGGGAGCGCCGGCCCGCCCCGCATGGGCTCAGGCCGTGGTTGCGCTCCTATGAACTGCCCCGCATGGAGACATGGGCGCCGAACGTCGGCGCCCTTGCCGTCATCATCGGTGCAGGCGTGCGCTTCTCAAGGCCGCGTCAGGCCAGGCGTGCGACTTCGGTCACACACCTCAGGCCAGCCGCATCAGGCCACGCCGAGCCTGCGATTGATCGTCCACTGCTGTGCGATCGACAGCAGGTTGTTGGTCAACCAATACAGCACCAGTCCCGCCGGGAAGAAGAAGAACATGACCGAGAACACCAGCGGCATGATCCACATCATCTTGGCCTGCAGCGGGTCCGGGGGCGTCGGATTGAGCCAGGTCTGCAGCATCGTGGACCCCGTCATCAGCAGCGGCAGGATGTAGAACGGGTCGGCCACCGACAGGTCCTTGATCCAGCCGATCCAGGGCGCATTGCGCATCTCCACGCTGGACAGCAGCACCCAGTACAGCGCAATGAAGAACGGGATCTGCACCAGGATCGGCAGGCAACCACCCAGCGGGTTGACCTTTTCCTCCTTGTAGATGCGCATCATCTCCTGCTGCATCTGCTGCGGGTTGTCCTTCAGCCGCTCGCGCATCTCCATCACCCGCGGGTTGATGGCCTTCATCTTGGCCATCGACCGATAGGCGCTGGCGTTGAGCCAGTAAAAGGCGATCTTGAGCAGCACCACCAGCGCGACGATGGCCCAGCCCCAGTTGCCCAGGGCGCGGTGCATCTGATCCAGCAGCCAGAACAACGGCTTGGACAGGATGGTCAGCCAGCCATAGTCCTTGACCAGTTCCAGCCCAGGCGCCAGCGCCTCCAGCTTCTTTTCCTCCTGCGGCCCGACCAGCAGCCGGGCGTCATGCGCCACGGTGGCGCCGGGCGCGACCTCAGCCTGCGGCAACACCATGGCCACGCGGTACAGGTTGTCCGCCACCTTCTCGGTGCGGAAGTCTCGCGCCGCCTTGGCCGTCACCAGCCAGGCCGACGCGAAGTAGTGCTGCACCACCGCCACCCAGCCGTTGTCGGCCTGCTTGACATGGCTGGCCTTGCCCTTCTCGATGTCCTTGAACTCGACCTTCTCGAACTTCGCCTGCTCGGTATAGATCGCCGGCCCCGTGAAGGTGCTGTAGAAGGCGCTCTCGCCGGGTGGCGGGTTGCCGTCGCGCACCAACTGCAGGTACAGGTGCGGCGTGATGGCCGCCGCCCCGGCGTTGGTGATCTCGTGGCGCACATCGACTGTGTAGTCGCCGCGCTTGAAGGTATAGGTCTTGGCCAACCGCACTCCGCCGACATCGGCGGACTCGAATCGCACCTGAAGCTGCTGGGCGCCGTCCTTCAGCGTGCGCTCTTCGGAAGTCACCGCCATCACGGTCTGATGCGTCGGCCACGGCTGCGCCCCGGCTTGCAGGGAGATCAAGCCGGACTGGGCCAAGTAGGCGCGCTGTCCCGGGCTGTCATCCAGCAGCACGACGTTGCGCTTGGGGTCCGTCGCGTCGCGATAGGCCAGCAGTTCGAGCCGGATCAGGCTGCCGCCACGGGTGTCCAGCGTGGCCTTGACGAGGTCGGTGGTGACCACCACCTTCTCGCTTACCGCACCGGCGGCTTGCGGTACCGATGCCGCAGACGGCAACGCTGCGCCAGCGGCGCTGGTGGTACCCGCTGCCGGCGCCGGGATCGCCGCGCTGCCGACAGGCGCCGGCGTGCTGGGGGTCGCCGGCGCCACCTTGGCCGGGCTCGGACCGAACAGCGTCGGCTGCCCGGTGTGCTTGAGCCAGGCATCCCACAGCAGCACCATGGACATCGTGAACACCACCCACAGCAGGGTGCGGCGTATGTCGGTCATCAAACCACCGTCACTTGAAGAATCAGATTTGTGAAAGGACGACTCAGCCCAGCAGTCGCGTGAACAGCCGCGGGGCGCGGCTGGGTACCGGGTCGTGCCCGCCCGGACAACCCGGATGGCAGCGCGCCAGGCGGCGGACAGTCAGCCAGCCACCACCCACCGCGCCATGGCAGGACAGCGCCTGCAGGGCATAGGCCGAGCAGGTCGGATCGAACCGGCATTGCCCGCCGAGCCAGGGCTTGAAAATCAACCGATAGCCCCTGACCAGCACCAGCAACAGCAGCCGCGGCCAGGCCATCGGGTTGATCCACTCACGCATGCGGGCCTGCCCTTCGCCCACGCTGGAACAACTGCGTCAGTTCCGCCCGCACCGCCTGTCGCAATGCCGGCGACGCCGCGCTGGGGAACTGTGCCACGGCAAAGGCCGTCGTCAGGCGCAGCACCAGCATGCCCGGCGCCAGCGCCTCAGCGTGAGCCTGGACGGCCTGGCGCATCTGTCGCTTGATAAGGCTGCGCGTCACCGACCGGCGGGCATGTCGCTTGGGAACGACCAGCCCCAGCCAGTTCCCGGCAGGCGGGTCATCCACAGCCACCACTTCAACGACACCAGGGCCTGTGGATAACTCAGTTGACAAGCGGTGCGAACCAGGTTGAAAACGCACAAGAGGCCCTTCGGCCAGATGGTGCAGAGCGAAGTGGGTGCTCCGCACCTGAGCCCGCTGGGCCAACACGCGGCGGAAGTCTTCGGGCTTCACCAGGCGCCCCAGCATGCCGGTGGCGCTTGCGCTCGATGCCGGTGCGTCAGACCGCCAGGCGCTTGCGGCCCTTGGACCGGCGTGCGTTGATGACGGCACGGCCGCCACGGGTCTTCATGCGCACCAGAAAACCATGGGTGCGGGCGCGACGGACTTTCGAGGGCTGATAGGTACGCTTCATGATGCAGGGATCCTAGGGGGAATGGGCCCGGTGCCAGGCCCGCGCACGGGCCGACTGCCGGCAGACGCCCAGTGCTCGGGGTGCGGCGTCGCCGCAACAGCGGCGCCGCGCCAACCCACCAGGACCTGACGAATCAAGGCCTGAACGCGCGTCCGGGAAACCGATGATTAGAGCAAAAAGCCCCTTTTCGGTCAAACACTTGCACCACAGCATGCGGCTGTGCGGGGGGATTGACCACCTCCTTCAAACTGTGGATAACCTCGTCTTCGTGACCGGGGGAGGCCTACAATCCCGGCGCTCAAGAAGAAGATTTCCACAATGAGCACCGACCTGTGGCAGCGCAGCTGTGACCGACTGCGCGCCGAGCTGCCCGAGCAGCAATACAACACCTGGATCCGCCCCCTGCCGGCGGCCGACATCACCGACCTGGGCGACCGGGTCACGGTGTCGCTGCGCGTTCCAAACCGGTTCAAGCTGGACTGGATCCGGGCCCAGTACGCCGGCCGTATCGAAGCCCTGCTGACCGAACTGTCGGCCAAGCCGGTGGCGCTGGAACTGGCCCTCGCACCGCGTGAGGCGCCAGCCATGCCGCTGCGTCGCCAGGACAGCGCAGCCGTTCGGGTCGTTCCACTTCCGTCGGGTTCTCCAATGCAGGCGGGCCTTTCAGCGGGGGTATCGACGGTCGGGCACCTGCTCAACGGCGCGCCCATGATGGCAGCCGAGGAGCCGCCGGCAGCACCGGCCGCCACCCGCCACCGCCTGAACCCGATCCTGACCTTCGACACCCTGGTGGCCGGCCGGGCCAACCAGATGGCGCGCACGGCCGCACTGCACGTTGCCGGCGCGCCAGGCGGCAACTACAACCCGCTCTTCATCTACGGCGGTGTCGGCCTGGGCAAGACCCACCTGATCCATGCCGTCGGCAATGCGCTGCTGCGCGACCGCCCGGATGCCCGCGTGCTGTACCTGCACGCGGAGCAGTTCATCAGCGATGTCGTCAAGAACTACCAGCGCAAGACCTTTGACGAGCTCAAGGCCAAGTACCACAGCCTGGACCTGCTGCTGATCGACGACGTGCAGTTCTTCGCCGGCAAGGACCGCACGCAGGAGGAGTTCTTCAACGCCTTCGAGGCGCTGCTGGCCAAGAGGGCCCACATCATCATGACCAGCGACACCTATCCCAAGGGGTTGGTCGACATCGATACGCGGCTGACCAGCCGGTTTGAGGCCGGGCTGACGGTGGCCATCGAGACCCCGGAACTGGAGATGCGGGTCGCCATCCTGATGCGCAAGGCCGAGCAGGAAGGCTCGCCGATGCCCGAAGACGTCGCGTTCTTCGTCGCCAAGAACGTACGGGCCAACGTGCGCGAGCTGGAAGGTGCCCTTCGCAAGGTCTTGGCGCACAGCCGCTTCAACCACAAGGACATCACCATCACGCTGGCCCGCGAGGCCCTGAAGGACCTGCTGTCGATCCAGAACCGCCAGATCTCCGTCGAGAACATCCAGAAGACCGTGGCCGACTTCTACAAGATGAAGGTCGCGGACATGTACAGCCGCAAGCGCCCGGCTTCGATCGCACGGCCGCGCCAGATCGCGATGTACCTGGCCAAGGAGTTGACCAGCAAGAGCCTGCCCGAGATCGGCGAGCTCTTCGGCGGCCGCGACCACACCACCGTGCTGCATGCAGTGCGCAAGGTGGCCGGCGAGCGCACCAAGGACCCCGAGCTCAACCAGCAGCTGCATGTGCTGGAACAGTCGGTCAAGGGTTGACCCTGAAGCCGAGGCCCGCCCCGCCCCGCACAAGCCTGTGGACAGCACTGGAACAACTGCCCACCTGTCCACAGGGACGGCTCCGGCGCCGAAGTTGTTCAACTTCACCCGCTGTGTCCACGGCTGGCTTCACACAGGGTTGGACCGTGCCTAAACCCTTGAAAAGACAGGCGAAAATAGCCTTCTCCACAGCGCAGGTGTCGCCCTACTACGACGACTACCCGAGAAAGAGGAAGACATGATCGTATTGAAGGCGCCACAGCAGAAGCTGCTGGAAGCACTGCAATCGGTGGCCGGCATCGTCGAGCGACGCCACACCTTGCCGATCCTGGCCAATGTGCTGATCCGCAAGGACGCGCAGGGCAGCCTCGAACTCACCACCAGCGACCTGGAGATCCAGGTCCGCACCCGTGCCGACCTGGGCGGCGATGCCACCGCCTTCAACACCAGCGTCGGCGCGCGCAAGCTGATCGACATCGTGCGCACGCTGGCACCGGACCAGGTGGTCACGCTGGCCAGCAGCGGTAACAAGCTCACACTGACGGGTGGCCGCAGCCGCTTCACGTTGCAGACCCTGCCGCCGGAGGACTTCCCGCTGGTCAACGAGCCGGCCGATTTCGGCCCCACGTTCGCGGTGCCGCAGAAGACCCTGCGCGGGCTGGTGAACCAGGTGCACTTCGCGATGGCGGTGCACGACATCCGCTACTACCTCAACGGCATCCTGTTCGTGGCCGAGGGCCGGACGCTGACCCTGGTCGCGACCGACGGTCACCGGTTGGCCCTGGCCCAGGCCCAGCTGGAGGCGGACATCCCGAAGCAGGAGGTCATCCTGCCGCGCAAGACGGTACTGGAGCTGCAGCGGCTGCTGGCCGACGATGAAGCGCCCATCGAGATGCGCTTTGCCGGCAACCAGGCCAAGTTCGCCTTCTCCGGCATGGAGTTCGTCACCAAGCTGGTCGAGGGCAAGTTCCCGGACTACAACCGCGTCATCCCCAAGGGCTACAAGAACGCCGTCACCCTGGGCCGGGCACCGTTGCTGGCCAGCCTGCAGCGAGCCGCCATCCTGACCAGCGACAAGTTCAAGGGCGTGCGTGTCAATGTCGAGGCCGGCGTGATGAAGATCGCCTCCAGCAATGCCGAGCAGGAAGAGGCCAAGGAAGAGTTGGAGATCGACTACGAGGGCGATGCCATCGAGATCGGCTTCAACGTCACCTACCTGATGGATGCGCTGGGCAACATGACCAGCGAGATGCTGCGGCTGGAGCTGCAGGACGGCAACTCCAGCGCCCTGATCACCCTGCCGGACCAGGCCGGCTTCAAGTACGTGGTGATGCCGATGCGGATCTGAATCCGCCATTCAGGCGGATTCAGATCAACGCGATGAAGTGTTGGCACCCCCTGCCCCCGCCACGCGGGGGTTCTGTCATGAACGACGATGGGCCGCAAGCGGCCCGGTGACCCCATCCATGAGCGACCCCCAAAGCCCCGATTCCAAGCCCACCGACAGCGCGCCCGGCCCGGCCGCGCCGCCGCCGGCCTCCACCGGCAATGCCGCGTCGATGGCCTATGGCGAGGGCTCGATCCAGATCCTGGAGGGCCTGGAGGCGGTGCGCAAGCGCCCGGGCATGTACATCGGCGACACCTCGGACGGCACCGGCCTGCACCACCTGGTGTTCGAGGTGGTGGACAACGCCATCGACGAGTCCTTGGCCGGGCACTGCGACGACATCACCGTCACCATCCACTCCGACAACTCCATCAGCGTCATCGACAACGGCCGTGGCATCCCGACCGGCGTGAAGATGGACGACAAGCACGAGCCCAAGCGCAGCGCGGCCGAGATTGCCTTGACGGAGCTGCATGCCGGCGGCAAGTTCAACCAGAACAGCTACAAGGTCTCTGGCGGTCTGCATGGCGTGGGTGTCAGTTGCGTCAATGGGCTGAGCAAGTGGCTGCGCCTGGTCGTGCGGCGCGACGGCAAGGTGCACCAGCTGGAGTTCATCCGCGGCGTCACCCAGGACCGCGTGCTGGAGCGGCGCGAGGGTTTCGAAGTCAGCCCGATGCGCATCAGCGGCGAGACCGAGAAGCGCGGCACCGAGGTGCACTTCCTGCCGGACGACGAGATCTTCCAGAACATCGACTTCCATTACGACGTGCTGGCCAAGCGGCTGCGCGAGCTCTCGTTCCTGAACAACGGCGTCAAGATCCGCCTGGTCGACGAGCGCAATGCCAAGGAGGAGAACTTCGCCTTCGTCGGTGGCGTGCGTGGCTTTGTCGAGTTCATCAACCAGGGCAAGAAGGTCCTGCATCCGCACATCTTCCATGCCAACGGCGAGCGCCAGAGCGAGCAGAACACCACCATCGGCGTCGAGGTGTCGATGCAGTGGAACGACGGTTACAACGAGAGCGTGCTGTGCTTCACCAACAACATACCGCAGCGTGACGGCGGCACCCACCTGACCGGCCTGCGCGCGGCGATGACCCGCGTGATCAACAAGTACATCGAGGAAAACAAGCTCGCCGAGAAGGCCAAGGTCGAGATCGCCGGCGACGACATGCGCGAAGGCCTGGCCTGCGTCATCAGCGTCAAGGTGCCCGAGCCCAAGTTCTCCAGCCAGACCAAGGACAAGCTGGTCTCCAGCGAGGTGCGCGGCCCGGTCGAGGACCTGGTGGCCAGCAAGCTGGGCGAGTGGCTGCTGGAGAACCCCGTGGACGCCAAGATCGTCTGCGGCAAGATCGTCGACGCCGCCCGCGCCCGCGAGGCCGCGCGCAAGGCGCGCGAGATGACGCGCCGCAAGGGCGTGCTCGACGGCATGGGCCTGCCCGGCAAGCTGGCCGATTGCCAGGAGAAGGACCCGGCCCTGTGCGAGATCTACATCGTCGAGGGCGACTCCGCCGGCGGCAGCGCCAAGCAGGGCCGTGACCGCAAGTTCCAGGCCATCCTGCCCCTGCGCGGCAAGATCCTCAATGTCGAGAAGGCGCGCTACGAGAAGCTGCTGTCCAGCGAGTCCATCGTCACGCTGATCACGGCGCTGGGCACCGGCATCGGCAGCGACGACTTCGACATCGCCAAGCTGCGCTACCACCGAATCATCGTGATGACCGACGCCGACGTCGATGGCGCCCACATCCGCACGCTGCTGCTGACCTTCTTCTTCCGCCAGCTGCCGCAGCTGGTGGAGCAGGGCCACATCTACATCGCCCAGCCGCCGCTGTACAAGGTCAAGCTCGGCCGCCACGAGCAATACCTCAAGGACGGCAACGAGCTGGACGCCTTCCTGCTGAAGGTGGCGCTGGACGGCGCCCAGGTGCTGCCGGACGGCCCAAACGGCGGCCGCCCGCCACTGACCGGTGAGGCGTTGGAGAGCCTGGCCCGCAAGTACCTGCTGGCCGAGAACGTCATCACCCGCCTGAGCCACTGGATGGACTTCGAGGCGCTGCGCACCCTGGCCGCCGGCCTGGAGCTGGACCTGGACAGCGCCGCCGCCGCCCAGGCCAGCGCCGACCGCTTGGCCGCCGCGCTGAAGGACGCCGAAGTACAGGCCCAGTTTGACGAGCGCAGCGACAAGCACCTGCTGCGCATCGGCCGCCGCCACCACGGCAACCTCAAGGCCAGCGTCATCACCCAGGACTTCGTGCACGGCGCCGACTACGCGGCGCTGAAGGAAGCCGGCCAGACCTTCTACGGCCTGCTCGGCACCAACGCCATCGTGCGCCGCGGCGAGGGCGAGCGGATGAAGGAACACAAAGTAGCCGACTTCCGCGCCGCCATGGCCTGGCTGATGGGCCAGGCCGAGAACGCCGTCGGTCGGCAGCGCTACAAGGGCCTGGGCGAGATGAACCCCGAGCAGCTGTGGGAGACCACCATGGACCCCGCCGTGCGCCGGCTGCTGCGGGTGCAGATCGACGACGCCATCGCCGCCGACCGGGTCTTCACCATGCTGATGGGCGACGAGGTCGAGCCGCGTCGGGATTTCATCGAGAGCAATGCGCTGCGGGCGGCGAATATCGACGTTTAACTTTCTACGCCACCACCCCAACCAGCCGACCCGCGAACTTTCCTGCCCCGCTCAGCGGGATCAGCAGCCGCTGCGTCGCCCGCGTGGCGGCGACGTAGAACAGCCGGGCCTCCTGCGCTTCATCCTGCCCGTCTGCGGGCATCTGGCCCGTGCCGGAGAGCGCGACCACGGGGAACTCAAGTCCCTTGCTGACATGCATCGTCAGCAGCTTGATGGTGTCGGCCAGCGGGTTGTAGGTGCCGGCGCCCTTGCGCACCTCATGGGGCAGCTGCCGGTGGCGGAGCACGGCGGCGCAGCGCTCCATCTCGCTGTGGTGGCGGCAGATGATGGCCATGTCGCCCCATGCATATCCCTCCTGGTGGGCCGCGCTCAGCAGCTCGGCGATCTTCACGGCCTCGTCACGCGGGCTGGGCAGCCGGATGACGACCGGCTCGTGGCCCTCGCGCCCGCAGCTCACCGGCTGCACCAGCGGGACACCGTCGTCGGCGCTGTCCTCCGGGTTGAGCAGGTCCGCGGCCACCATGCTGGCCGTCTGCAGGATCTGCCGCGTGTTGCGGTAGTTGATCTTCAGGATGGTCGTCCGCCCCTGGGCTTGAATCCCGAGGCTCTTGAAGCTGAACTGCTGCGCGCGCCGCCGCTGGTAGATGCTCTGTGCGTCGTCATAAAGCAGCAGCAGGCTGTTGGTCGCCGGGTCGACCATCTGCGCGGCCAGCTTCAGCCAACGGGCCTCGAAGTCGTGTCCTTCGTCGATCAGCACGGCCTGGTACTGGCCCGACGGGATCTGCCCTCGATCCACACCGCGGATCACCCCGGCCACCATCTGGTCAAACATGTCCGGCCCCTGTGCCGGCAGTGCCTGACCGAAGGCCACCAGCTGCTGCCGGCACCACTTGTGGAAATTGCGGACGTGCACCTTGGCGTCCAGGCCCTTGGCCCCCATGACGGCGTCGAGCTTGATGGCCAACGGCTGGTTGTAGCAAAGCACCAGGATGGGCTTGATGCTCGCGGAAGCCTTGGCCAGGTATTCCGCTCGGTAGCTCAGGATCATGGTCTTGCCCGAGCCGGCGACACCGTGGATGACGCGGTGGCCCTCGCCCAGGCTGCGTGCCAGCTGCTCCTGCTGCAGGTCCATCACGCGCATGATGTCGGGCAGGGCGTCGCCGGCGCCCTCTTCGGGGGCGAAGAGCCCGAGCTGGCTGTTGACCCGCACCTCGGGAAACAGGATCCAGCGCACGCGGTCGATCTGCGGCAGCGAGAGGGTGCCGCGCATGAGGGTGGGAAACATGGACCACAGCCGGCTCTGGAAGTCCTCGGGCTCGACCGTGGCCGTCATCTCGTCGCTGCAGATGACGCGATGGGGCTCCATGGCCAGGTGCAGCTCGGCGCTGTCGAACTGCCTGCGGGTGATGTGGGTCAGGACGACGCCATAGCTCCACGGAAATGCGAGCTTGCCGTCGGCATGGGTGAGCTGGCGGTCCCGGGACAGCACATCCACGACCTGGTGCGCATAGTGCCGGGCCTGCTCGATCGGGCTGGGCACGGTCTTGGTGCCGCCCTGGACCAGGATGTCCCAGGTCTGCTTGCGGGCCGTCAGGATGGTCTCCAGGCGCCAGTCCTTGACTTCGAGGATCAGCACCCCGCGCCAGGGATGCAGGACGACGAAGTCGGGATGGGCATGCCGGGGACCGACGGGCACGTCGTACCAGACCAGGTAGTCGTCGTCGAGCTTGTGCTCCAGGCGCTCGGCGGTTCGGCGCTCGCCTTGTGTCATGCGGGACACGCATGCGCTCAAAGCCGGGATGACGGTCGCCATACGGTGTGGTGGGGCCCCTGGAGCGAGGGCCTATCCTGCCTCAGCGGCGCCGGGCTGTCACGGATGGACGGCTCATCAGGCGCTTCGGCAGCCCGGCGCCGTGATGCCACCGCGGCTGGGCAGCCCGATCCCCCGAGGTGGCGCAACGGCTGGCCCGCAGTAGAGTGGCGCCGCTGCAGCAAAGCGTCCGGTGGCCGCAGGGGCCGCGCCCGAGGCGCCTTCGGGGGGAGACATGAAGCCAGTCGTTCATGGTGGGGCGCAAGATGGAACGGGACGGTCCGGCGGCCTTCGCCGCACGGTGGTTCTGGCGGCCTGGGCGCTGCTCATGGGGTTGATGTCGCTGGCCGCGCCCGCGGCCTGGGGCCGCTGCCGGCTCAGCCAGATCGAGATTCCGGTCCGCATCATCGACCAGCGCCCGATTGCCACCTTGATGCTCAACGGCACCGCCGTTCCGATGCTGGTGGACAGCGGCGCCTTCTTCAGCTCGCTGAGCGCTTCGACCGCGGCGCAACTGAAGCTGCCGTTGCGCAGGCTGCCGTGGGACGTGCGCATCATGGGCTATACCGGGGACATCGACGCCATGCTGACGAGTGTGGCGCGGGTGGGCCTGCAGGGCCACGAACTGGGCAGCCAGGAGTTCATCGTCGGCGGCAACGAGCTGGGCGCCGGCATCATGGGCGTGCTGGGGCGCAACATCCTGGCCACAGCGGATGCCGAGTACGACCTGGCACAAGGCATGGTCCGGCTGATGTTTCCTCGGGGCGACTGTGCCGAGACCAACTTCGCCTACTGGGCCGGCGATGCCCCAGTGATCATGGTGCCGCTGGAGCAGGGCGACGGACGGCGAAACATGGCGATCCAGGTTGCCTTTGCCGTCAATGGCAAGCGGACGGTGGCCTTGCTGGACACCGGCGCGCCCAGTACGGCGCTGACTTTGGCCGCGGCACGGCGCGCCAGCATCGAGCAGCGCGATCTGAGGCCCTTCGGCCGGGTCGGGGGTGCCGGTGCCGGCGTCGCTCGGTCATGGGCTGCGCGCGTGGCCTTGATCGAACTGGCGGGCCAGAAGATCTCCAACGTCGACGTGCGGGTCGACGACGTCGGCGACAAGGACTGGGGCATGCTGCTGGGGCTGGACTACTTCCTGGCCCATCGCATCTATGTGTCGCGGTTGCAGGGCCGGGCCTACATCACCTGGAACGGTGGACCGGTCTTCGCCTTGGGGCGCAACGCGCCCGTCGAGCACGACGCGCGCCATGCCGCACCGCCGCAGAACGTGGCGCCGGACGATGCCGGCGCGCTGGTCCGCCGTGCCGCTGCGGCAACAGCGGCCGAGAACTACCCGAGCGCGCTGGTGGACCTGAACCGTGCTTGCGCCTTGGCGCCCGGTATGGCGGACTGCTTTTTGACCCGTGCGTTGCTGCATCTTCGGATGCGAGCCGCCGGGCTGGCGCTGGCCGACTTCAACGAGGCGCTGCGCCTGGAGCCCGCGCAGGTCGACGCACGCTCGCGCCGGGCATGGCTGCGGGCCTCTCTGGGCGACGTTCCGGGCGCATTGGACGACCTGGCGCAGCTGGATGCAGCGCTGCCGCCGAGCGGCCCGCAGCGCGCGGACATGGGCGAGCTGTATGCCAGGATGGGGCAGGTGCCGCAGGCCTTGCGGCAGTTCGAGCTCTGGGTGGACACACACCCGTCGGATGCGCGGCTGGCCCGCATCCTCAACAGCCGATGCTGGATGCGCGCCCGGCTCAACGTCGACCTGGCGAAGGCGCTGCAGGATTGCCGGCAGGCGGTGGACCGGGACGGCGGCGCGGCCTCTTACCGCGACAGCCTGGGTTGGACCTACCTGCGCCTGGACGACGCGGAGAGTGCGAAGAAGGCTTTCGATGCCGCGATCAAGATCGAGCCCGTGGCTTATTCCCATCTGGGCCGGGCGCTCGCCCTGCTGCGCCTGAACGATCCGGCCAATGCCGAGCTTGATCGCCAGGCCGCCCGGAAACTCAAACCCTCCATCGAGGACGACGCCCGCCAGGAGGGCTTCGATATCGTGGACCGTCTGGCCCGGTCCGCCGGATCCTGACGTCGACGGCGGGATGCCGTCGCGCCCCGCCCGCCGCCCGCCCGGCCAGGGCCGCTGCATACAATCATCCGCATCCCTTTCGGCCCGCCTACGCCGTGTTCCATTCGATCAGCCTGTTCGCCGCGCTGTTCCTCTTCTGGCTGTTGCTGTCGGGCTTCTTCACACCTTTCCTGGTCTCGGCCGGCGCCGGCTGTGCCGTCGCGGTGGTCTGGTTCGCCCGCCGCATGGACGTGGTCGACCATGAGGGCCATCCGATCCGGATCGGGCCGCGGGCGCTGGTCTACTGGGTCTGGCTGGTCAAGGAAATCATCAAGTCGGGATGGGACGTCAGCCAGATCATCCTGCACCCGCGCCTGCCGATCAGCCCGACGCTGATCCGCTTCAAGCCGACCCAGGCCACCGATGTCGGCCTTGTGATCCATGCCCAGTCGATCACGCTGACGCCCGGCACCATCACCATCGAGGCCGGCGCGCAGTCGTTCTTCGTCCATGGCCTGACGCGCCAGGGCGCCGCGGGCGTGGTCGACAGCGAGATGGACCGCCGCGTCACCGCCTGCGAGGGCCGGCCATGATGTTTGGCGTGGCGGCGCTGGCCCTGCTGGTCACCATCGGCCTGGCGCTGGTGCGCGCGGCGCTGGGCCCGACCTTGTTCGACCGTGCGCAGGCGGCCAACACCGTGGGCACGGTGGCCATGCTGCTGCTGGCGGTGTTGTGCTTCTTCGACGGGCGGCCCGAGTTCCTGGACCTGGCGCTGGTCTACGGCCTGCTCAACGTCATCGGCACCATCGCCGTGCTGAAGTACTTCCGCCAGGGTGATCTCGGCGACCCGGGCCTGGATGCCGGCACGGACAAGGGGCCGGCCGCGTGACCGCCTGGGTCGACGCCCTGAGCTGGGCCTGCCTGGTCGGCGGCGGCTTCTTCTGCATCGTCGGCGCGGTCGGCATGCTGCGCATGCCGGACTTCTACACGCGCATGCATGCCGCCAGCGTGATCGAGACCCTGGGCGCCGGCCTGGTGCTGCTGGGGCTGATGCTGCAGGCCGGCCCGACCCTCAACGCGGTCAAGCTGCTGATGATCGGCCTGCTGATCTTCTTTGCCAGCCCGGTGGCGACGCATGCGCTGGCGCGGGCGGCGATGGTGCGTGGTGTCAAGCCGCTGCTGGCCGACGACGGGAGCCCATCATCGAAACCCTGATCATCAACGTGCTGCTGGTCTTCATGGTGGCCACCGTGCTGGTGATCGCGCGCAGCCGCAACCTCTTCGGCGTGATCATTCTCGGCGGCGTCTACAGCTTCCTGATGGCCACGGTGCTGGTGGCCATGGACGCCGTGGACGTGGCCATGACCGAGGCCGCCGTCGGCGCCGGCATCTCCACCGTGCTGTTCCTGGGCGCGCTGTACCTGTGCCGCAGCGAGGAGGCGCGGCCGGTGCGCAAGCCCTGGCTGCCGCTGGCGGTGTCGCTGGCCGTGGGCGGCGCCCTGGTCTACGGCACGCTCGGCCTGCCGGCCTTCTCCGACCCGCAGGCGCCGATCCACACCCATGTGGTGCCGCGCTATCTGAACGAGCTGAAACAGGAAGTCGACATCCCGAACGTCGTCACCGCCGTGCTGGCCAGCTACCGCGGCTATGACACCCTGGGCGAGACCACGGTGGTCTTCACCGCCGGCGCCGGCGTGGTCGCCCTGCTGCGCCGCCGTCGCCAGGCGCGCGGCCAGGGGGGCGCCGCATGAGGAACGACCTGATCCTGCGGGTGGTGGCCAAGCTGCTGATCCCCTTCATCATCCTGTTCGCGCTGTATGTGCAGTTCCATGGCGAGCTGGGCCCCGGCGGCGGCTTCCAGGCCGGCGTGATCTTGGCCGCCGCGGTGATCTTCTACGGCCTGATCTTCGGCCTGGCCGACACCCGCAAGCTGGTGCCGGAGCCGCTGGTGGAGTCCATGATGGCCGTCGGCGTGCTGATCTATGGCGGCGTCGGCGTGGCCGGGCTGCTGATGGGCGGCCAGTACCTGGACTACTTCGTGCTCGACCGCAACCCCGTGCTGGGGCAGCACCGCGGCATCTTCTGGGTCGAGGTGGGCGTGGCGGTGACGGTGTCCGGCGTGATGCTGAAGATCTTCTACATGTTCGCCGACCGCGGCAAGGTGGACGACGAATGAGCAGCGGCGCGGCAGCCATGGGCTGGGGCGGGCACTTCACCTACTTCATCACCGTGTTCCTGATGGTCGCGGGGCTGTTCATCCTGATCGCCCGCGGCAACCTGATCAAGAAGCTGGTCGGCCTGGGCATCTTCCAGACCTCGGTCTACCTGCTGTACATCGCCCCGGGCAAGCTGGTGGGCGGCACGGCGCCGATCTTCGGTGAGGGGTTCACGGTCTATTCCAACCCGCTGCCGCATGTGCTGATCCTGACCGCCATCGTGGTCGGCGTGGCCACGCTGGCCCTCGGGCTGGCGCTGGTGGTGCGCATTCGCGAGGCCTACGGCAGCATCGAGGAGGACGAGATCCTCGAGCAGGACGCGCAGCCGGCCGCGCCGGCCCCGTCGCAATGAGCCTGGCCACGCATCTGCCGGCCCTGCAGGTGGTCGTGCCCCTGCTGGCCGCACCGCTGACGGTGCTGCTGCGCCGGCGCAGCCTGGCCTATGCAGCGGCGCTGGCGGCCAGCTGGACGGCCCTGGCCATCGCCGTGCTGCTGTGGCTGCAGGTGGGCGAGCGCGGCACGATCTCCTATGCCATCGGCAGCTGGCCGCCGCCCTGGGGCATCGAGTACCGGGTCGATGCGCTCAGCGCTTTCGTGCTGGTGCTGGTGGCCGGCATCGCGGCGGTGGTGCTGCCCTACAGCCGGGCCAGCATCGAGGCCGAGGTGCCGCCGCAGCAGCACTACCTGTTCTACACGATGTTCCTGCTGTGCCTGGCCGGGCTGCTGGGCATCACCATCACCGGCGACGCGTTCAACGTCTTCGTGTTCCTGGAGGTGTCGTCGCTGTCCACCTACGTGCTGATCGCGCTCGGGCGCGACCGCCGCGGGCTGGTGGCGGCCTACCAGTACCTGATCATGGGCACGATCGGCGCCACGTTCTTCGTCATCGGCGTCGGCCTGCTGTACCTGATGACCGGCACGCTGAACATCGCCGACCTGGGCCAGCGCATCGCCGGCGTGCAGGGCACGCGGCCGGTGCTGGCGGCGCTGGCCTTCCTCACCGTGGGCATCTCGCTGAAGCTGGCGCTGTTCCCGCTGCACCAGTGGCTGCCCAATGCCTATGCCTTTGCGCCTTCGGCGGTGTCGGCCCTGCTGGCGGCCACGGCCACCAAGGTGGCGGTGTACGTGCCGCTGCGCTTCTATTTTTCGGTCTTCGGCGGGTCGGCGGTGTTCGAGAGCCTGCCGATGCAGCAAGCGATGCTGCTGCTGGCGTTGGCGGGCATGTTCGTGGCGTCGACGAT
>JBJXHB010000526.1:0-26091 GCA_046160725.1 Aquabacterium sp. | reverse complement strand
CCGGCGATGACGATGACATCGCCAGGCTTCACGCCATCGAGCAACTCGACTTTGCCCGGCACGCGGTGTCCGATGCGGGCCTCGATGCGTTGCGAAACCTTGCCGCCGCCTGGCCCGTCCACGACCTTGAAGATGAACTGCTTCGCGCCCAGCGGTACCAGCGCCTCCTCGGGCACCACCATGGCCTGCTCGACGACGTTGAAGACGATCCGCACCCGGGCAAACATGCCGCCGCGCAGTTCACCGGGCGGCGCCATCATCCGTGCCCGCACCAGCACCGACCGCCCGTTCGCATCCAACTGAGGGTCCAGGGCCTCCACACGAGCCGTGAACTTGCGCTCGGGCATGGCGTCGATCTGCATCTGCACCATCTGGCCGGGCTTGAGGCGCGACAGATAGCGCTCAGGCACCCTGAAATCGACCCAGAGGGACGACAGGTCTTCCAGCGACACGATGTCCGCGCCGTCTTTGATGTAGTCCCCCAGGTTGGCGATGCGGATGCCGACGATGCTGTCAAACGGCGCCAGGATCTTCAGCCGCGCCAGCTGTGCCTGAGCCAGCACGACCTGCGCGTCGGCCACCTCCAGAGCCGCCGCACTTTGGTCGACTGCGCTCTGGCTGATGAAGCCTTGAGTGGCCAGGTCCCGTTGGCGCTGCAGATTGGTGCGGGCGATCGACGCCTGGGCCTGTGACTGCTGCAACTGGGCCCTTTGCAGGGCGTCGTCCAGTTGCACCAGCAACTGGCCCTTGCGAACCCGCTGACCATCGGTGAAGTTCAAGGCCGTCACCCGTCCGCTGACCTCCGGGCGCAAGACCACGCCCTGCTTGGCGCGCAGGGAGCCGACGGCCTGGGCATCGTCCTCCAGTCGCATCACCTCCACCCGACCGACCTCAACCGGTGCAGGGCCACCAGGGCCACCAGGGCCTGCTGGACTGCCGGGGCCACCTGGCCCGCGCGCGCCGCCGCCCGGTGCGCTGCCAGGCGGCTTGCCGCCGGGCACTGCCGCAGGAGCGGCACCGCCAGGACCAGCGACGCCCGCAAGCGGAGGCTGACCCGATGCGCCGCGGTTCTGTACCCACCAAGCCAGGCCGCCCGCCGCGACCAGACCCACCAGCGACAACACAACCGTCAGTTTCTTCATGGGTTACTGAATGAAAGTGCCTGACTCTAACCGGCACACCAGCGACAAAGTCCCGCCATCCGCGTAAGTACGGGGTGCGTCGTCTGTCACGCCACCGACTCCACGCCTCGATTGGCCAAGGCATCGGCACGCTCGTTCCCAGGGTCGCCAGCATGGCCCTTGACCCATCGCCAATTCACCCGATGCTGCGCTGCCAGGGCCTCCAGGCGTTGCCACAGCTCGACGTTCTTGACGGGCTTGCGGTCGGCCGTCAGCCAGCCCCTCTTCTTCCAGCCATGTATCCACGTTGTGATGCCATTCTTGACGTACTCGCTGTCGGTGTACAGATGAACCGTCATACCCCTGCGCAGCGACGCCAGGGCCTCGATCACGGCTGTCAGTTCCATCCGGTTGTTGGTGGTCGCGCGGGCACCACCGAAGAGCTCTTTCTCATGCTCGCCCCAGCGCAGCCATGCACCCCAGCCGCCAGGCCCTGGATTGCCCTTGCAGGCACCGTCCGTATAGATCACCACCGTCTCGTCCATGCCAAGTCCTCAAACCTTCTCTTCCTGCGAATGCAGATGCGACTGCGCGACGGCAGCCGGTGCGGCCCGTGGCCGCGGCGCCTGCTGACGGGCGAGGCCGACCATGCGCATGCCGCGTACCCGTTTGACGGCCACCACGAAGTACAGAGCGCCAAACACCGGCCACCAACGCTCGCCGGCGCGCTCCAGCCAGGCCATGCGCTGCAACGCCCGCTCGCTGCTGAAGGGCCAACGCCAGCGACCGAAGCGGCCGACCTCCGCTTCAAGACCGAGCAGCCGCAGCCAGTCCCGCAAGCGCCAGTAGCCGATGAACTCGCCCTCATCCGGCATCAACAGCGGTGCATGGCTGCCGACACGCCGGCGCGCATGGCCCAGCCGTTGGCGCAAACCCCAGAGACTGGCCGGGTTGAAGCCGACGATGACCACGCGCCCCTCCGGCACGAGCACCCGCTCCACCTCACGCAGCGTGTCATGCGGGTCCCGCGAACGTTCCAGCGTATGGGGCAACACGACCAGGTCCAGGCTCTGCGACGGAAAGGGCAGAGCGCTGAAGTCGCACCTCAACCCCACAGATGGCAGCATGCGCAAAACATCATCGTCGACTGGGCCGCCAGATCCATGGCCATCGGCCGCCGGCGAAGTCTCGTTGCCGTCATGTGCCACCCAGCGGTGCGGCATGCGGTTGGCTCTCAGGGCGTCAAAGGACGGCAGACCCAATTGCAAGGCATGAAAGCCGAAGCAGTCGACCAAGGCCAGATCCAGCTGCGCATGCTCCCAGGCGAGCAGGTAGCGACCGGCCGGGCTGCGAAGCCAGCTCTCCAATCCCATGCCCGACCATTGGTCGTTCAATGTGAATCCTGCTCTGATGAGATGGGGCCATGCGGCCATCCGGTATCGCATGGGCCCAGTGCAGGTGCCCATGACAAGACCGAGCGGGGCGCGAATTCCCGCGGCCAAGCCTGACGGTCGGCCGCAGTCATTCTAGAAGGCCGTCAGGCGTTGAATCGGGCCCGCGCCACCTGCTGGAGGTGTGCCGCCAGGGCGAGTCGAACAGGGTGAAAAGACCCCCACCTGAAAGCAGTGGAACAATCGGGACCAATGAACCCCACCTTGGACGCCAGCGGACCGAATCGATTCTCGATGCGCATGGCAGCCACCGGCCTCTTGGTGCTGCTGCTTTCAGCATGCGCCACGTTGCCGGAACCACTCGTCACAGCACCGGCATCCCCGATCGCGGCACCATCGCCAGCCTCGGCAGAAGCGGCCAGTCGGGTGGCGGCGACCATGGACCGCTTCCTGCCAGCGCGTCCAGCGGAGACGGTGGCCCTTCCAGCCGAGATCGCTGAGTTGCCCGCTTCTTCCGGGACCAGCTTGCTGTCCCGCGCCGAGTTGGACCGCTCGCCCAATGCGGACCTCTGGGAGCGCATCCGTGCCGGTTTCGGCATGCCCGACCTTGAAGGCCCGCTGGTCGACAAGTGGGTGGCGTTCTATGCCGGCAAGCCGGACTACATGCGTCGCATGACCGAGCGCGGTGGCCGCTCCCTGTTCCATATCGTCGAGGTGGTGTCCCGACGCGGGATGCCAATGGAGCTGGCGCTGCTGCCGTTCATTGAAAGTGCCTTCAACCCGCAAGCCATGTCCACGGCCAAGGCGTCCGGCATGTGGCAGTTCGTGCCGGCCACCGGCCGCGAGTACGACCTGCGGCAGAACGTGTTCCGCGACGACCGGCGCGACGTGCTGGCCTCCACACAGGCTGCGTTGAAGTACCTGCAGTCGTTGCACGTCATGTTCAACGACTGGCAGCTGGCGCTGGCGGCTTACAACTGGGGCCAGGGCAGCGTGCAGCGTGCACAGGCGCGCAACCGCAAGCTGGGCCGACCGGAGGGCTACCTGGACCTCGCCATGCCCGACGAGACGCGCAACTACCTGCCAAAACTGCAGGCCATGAAGCGCCTGATCGCCCGGCCTGAGGCCCATGGGTTGACCCTGCCGGTGCTGGAGAACCACCCCTATTTCCTGAGCGTCGACCTGGGTCGGGACATCGATGTCGAGCTCGCCGCTCGTTGGGCCGACCTGTCCGTGGACGCCTTCCGCGAGCTGAACCCGCAGCTCAACAAGCCGGTGGTGCTGCACAAGGGAACACCGCAGCTGCTGCTGCCCTATGACGCGGCCAACCGATTCGTCCGGATGCAGGCCCTGCATGGCGACCGACCGACAGCCACCTGGACGGGCTGGAAGGTGCCGCGGCATATGACACCGACCGAGGCCGCCAAGGCTGTGGGCATGGCCGAGTCCACGCTGCGAGAAGTCAATGCCATTCCGGCGCGCATGCTGATCAAGGCCAGCTCCACTTTGCTGGTCACACGCGACGGGCGTCGCGATATCGACGTGTCTGTAGCCATGGCCGACGAGGCGGCCCTGCTGCTGGCACCGCAACGCGGCGAGCCCAAGCCGATGATGGTCAAGGCGGGCCAGAAGGGCGAGACCGTTGCCGCGGTGGCACGCCGCTATGGCTTCACACCTGCCCAGGTGGCGCAGTGGAACCGGGTGAGCGAGGATGCCCGATTCAAGCCCGGGCAATCGGTGGTCGTCATGACGCGACCGGCCGCAGCCAAGTTGGCCAAGGCATCGGCAACGCGGGCCGCCGTACCAGCCAAGGCCAGCCGTCCCGCCAAACCTGCCGCCAAGGTCCGGGTCGCCATGCGTTGATGTGGGCGCGGGGGCGGGCGTCCGGCGCGGGCCGCCGCCGCCATCAGCGCCGGTCGCTCAAGGCATGCGCGATGGTCGACAGGTCGACATATTCCAGCTCGCTTCCTGCCGGCACGCCGCGCGCCAGACGTGTCACCCGCAGTCCCCGTGCGCGCAGGACCTCTGACAGCACCTGGGCTGTGGCCTCACCCTCGGCGGTAAAGCTGGTGGCCAGGATCACCTCCTCGATGCGTCCGTCGCCGCAACGCTCCAGCAATGCCGAGATGCCAATGTCGCCGGTGCCGATGCCGTCCAGTGGGCTGAGCCGCCCCATCAGCACGAAGTACAGGCCGCGGTAGCCGCCTGTGCGCTCGAGTGCCGCCTGGTCGGCGGGCATCTCGACCACTGCGAGCTGCCGGGCGTCGCGCGTCTCGTCAAGGCAGGTGGCACAGACCTCGGCCTCGCTGAAGGTATGGCACATCCGGCAGTGACCAATACCCTGCGCGGCGGCGCGCAGTGCCTGCGCCAGCGACAGGGCGGCATCTCGGTCATGCTGCAGCAGGTGGTAGGCCATGCGCTGGGCCGACCGCTGGCCGACACCCGGCAGGCGTCGCAGCGCCGCGATCAACTGGTCCAGCAACCCAGGGGCAGCCATCAGGAGCCTGGCAGCCAGCCGTACGGGCTCAGAACGGCAGCTTCATGCCCGGGGGCAGCGGCAGCCCGGAGGTGAAGCGGGACATCTTCTCGGACGATGTGGCCTCGGCACGCCGCACGGCGTCGTTGACGGCCGCCGCCACCAGGTCCTCCAGCATATCCTTGTCGTCGGCCAGGAGGCTGGGGTCGATGACCACCCGGCGCACCTCGTTGCGGCAGGTCATGGTCACCTTGACCAGGCCGGCACCGGACTGCCCCTCCACTTCCAGCTGCGCGAGTTCCTCCTGCGCGCGCTTCATGTTGTCCTGCATCTGCTGGACCTGCTTCATCAGGCCCGCCATCTGGTTCTTCATCATCGCTTGTCAGTCCTTGGCCGCGAGCGGAGGCGGCCTGATCGAGCCCGGCACGATGCGGGCGGTAGGGAACTGTGCCAGAAGCCCGCGCACCGTCGGGTCCTCGCGGATCACCGACTCCGCCTCGGCTTGCGCACGGGCCCGCGCGGCTGACTCGCGCAGGGACGGCGAGTCCGTCGGCACGCCGGCGCGCACCTCGATGCGCACCGGGCGAGGTGCGCCGTCGGACAGCCAGCCGGTCAGCTTGTCGACCAAGGCCGGCGCGCGCAACGACTCGCGCTCGACGACAAGCGTCAGCAGCTCGGCATCGGCGCCGGGCTCGGCGCGATCCAGCCCGGCCTGCAAGGCCAACTCGCGGGCCATGCCACTGAACCCGGGAAGCCCGTTCAACGCGGCCACCCGGGCCGCCCATTGCTCGCCCAGCGGTGTTGGTTCCAGCGACACGCTGACCGGTGCATCGCGTGGCCCTGGAGAGGACGACCTCACCGAGGCGGCGGCAGGCGCTTCCTGCGCCGGCGGTTTGGCCATGACGGCCGCGGCTGCAGGGGCCGCCGCTGCCTCGTCCTGCCAAGGCGCGTCCAGCCAGGCCGGCGGCTCGCCAGGACCCCCTGATGCGACAAAGGTCGGCGCAGGCGATGCAGCCGGTGGTGGCGACCTCAGCGGCGACGCCGGCGCTGCCAGTCGCGGCTCGCGCGGATTTGCGCGCAGCGGCTGGCTGGTCGGCGCAGCCGGTGCGTCCACGGCCGCGGGCGCCGGCCGCGGCGTGGACCGAGCACCACTGCCGGGCGCAGCGGCTGCAACCGGCTGCCCTCCGGCCGGAAACGCCAGCATGCGCAGCAGCACCATGGTCAAGGCCGCATGCTCGTCACTGACCAGTGGCAGCTCGGCGCGCCCGTGGACCACGATGCTGTACAACAGCTGGGTGTCATCCGGCGCCATTTGTGGTGCCAGGGCCTCGGCCAGGGCGGATGCGGGATCGGACATATCCAATGCACCCGGCACGGCCTGCTGCACGGCCATGCGCTGCAACAGCAAGGCCATCTCATCCAGCGTGCCGGCGGCCGATGCGCCCTGCTCCCGCAGCGCCTGGACCGTGGCCAGGACGGCAGCGCCGTCACGCACGGCCAGGGCAGCAATCAGGTCGCGGGCATGCCGTTGGTCGACCACGCCCAGCATGGTCCGCACACCCGCCTCGACCAGGGCGCCCGCACCGTAGGCGATGGCCTGGTCGGTCAACGACAATGCATCGCGCATCGAGCCGCGCGCGGCCCGTGCCAGCGCACGCAGCGCCCCCTCGTCGGCAGCCACGCGCTCGGCCTGCAACACCTGTCGCAAGTGGTCGGCAATGGTGTCCGGCGCCATCGGCCTCAGGTTGAACTGCAGGCAACGGCTCAGCACCGTCGGCAGCATCTTCTCCGGGTCGGTCGTGGCCAGCACGAACTTGAGGTAGTCCGGCGGCTCCTCCAGGGTCTTCAACAGCGCGTTGAACGCGTCCTTGGTGAGCTGATGAGCCTCGTCGATCATGAACAGCTTGAAGCGGCCCACCGCCGGCTTGTAGGCCGCGCGCTCGATCAGGTCCCGGATCTCGTCGATCGAGCGGTTGGACGCGGCATCCAGCTCGATGTAGTCCAGGTAGCGGTCGGCGTCAATCTCGACACACGCCTGGCAGCGACCACAGGGCTCGGCGGTGACGCCGCCCTGCCCGTCCGGCCCGGTGCAGTTCAGGCTCTTGGCCAGGATGCGGGAGATCGTGGTCTTGCCGATACCCCGGGTGCCGGTGAAGAGATAAGCATGGTGCAGCCGCCCACTGGCCAGGGCATTGCCGATGGCTCGCACCACATGGTCCTGGCCCACCATCTGTGAGAAGGTGCGCGGCCGGTATTTGCGGGCCAGGACGAGTGACGACATGCGGCTGATTCTATGGGTCGGTGCCGGCTCGGACCGCCTGGCACACGCCGGATAATCGGGCGATGAACGAGCGCACTGCCAAGGCACTGGACTACACCGCCGCCGGGGTCGACTACGACCTGATCGACCCGTTGAAGGTGCAGGCCCAGCGCGCTGCGGCAGCGACCGCAACCCAGCTGTTGCAGCACGGCTTCGCGGAGGTGGCGGCCTCACGGGGCGAGTCGGCGTACGTGGTGGATGTGGGCCCGTTCTACCTGGCGTCCATCGTCGAATGCCTGGGCTCCAAGACCCTGGTGGCAGACGCCATGGCCCTGTTGGATGGCGTCAGCCGCTACGACGCCATCGCGCAGGACACGATCGCCATGGCGGTCAACGACCTGATCACGGTCGGTGCGACGCCGCTGGTGGTGCAGGCCTACTGGGCCGCCGGCGGGTCCGACTGGTTCACGGACCGACAACGCAGCGCCGCGCTGGTGGACGGCTGGCGCCGTGCCTGCGAGGCCTGCGGCGTGGCCTGGGGAGGTGGCGAGACACCGGCCCTGGGCGGCATCGTCGAGGCCGGGCGCGTTGACCTGGCAGCCTCCTGTACCGGCATCGTCAACCCCAAGTCGCGCCTGACGCTCGGCGAGCATCTGGCGCCGGGCGACGCCATCGTCTTGCTGGGCGCCAGCGGCATCCATGCCAATGGGCTAAGCCTGGCGCGGGCATTGGCCGCACGGCTACCTGGCGGTTGGCGGACGTTGCTGGACGACGGCCAGTCCCTGGGCCAGGCCTTGCTCGCGCCAACGCCGCTGTATGCACCCGTCACTGAGGCCCTTTGGCGGCTGGGCGTGGTGCCACGCTACGCCGCCAACATCACCGGCCATGGCTGGCGCAAGCTGATGCGCCACCCACGTGCCCTGACCTATCGCATGCACATGGTGCCGCCGGTGCCGGCGGTGCTGACCTACATCTGCCGCGAAGCCGCGATGGACGATCGCGAAGCCTATGGCACCTTCAACATGGGTGCCGGCTTCGCGCTCTTCGTCGATCCGTCGGAGGTACCCCAGGTCCTGGCGGCCGCTGCTGTGTGTGGTCACGCCGCCTGGGACGCCGGGCGTGTCGAGGCCGGCCCGAAGCAGGTGTTGATCGATCCGCTGGGCGTGGCTTACACCGGCGAGGAACTGCAGTTGCGCTGAATGGTGGCGGGCCTCCAAGGAGGCCCGATCGAGGCGGTCCACCTACAATGCGCGGTGACGGGCCTCCTCGCATGGAAGGGCGGCCAAACGGGTCAGGTCGGGAACGAAGCAGCCCTAACTGTTCCAACCAGTGCCGAGGGTAAGGCTCGTCACCCTCCACCGCCGGCGGGGCGGCCACGGCGCCGAGCCGTCGATTCGGTCAGCCGCCCTGGCGAAAGGCCATCAGTGCCTGGTTGCGCAAGGTCCGCACCAACGCCAGCTCCCGCTCGTCCATTTCGATGCGGCTGGAGGCGTCCGCATAAATCAGCGCGAATGGCGCGCCCTTCAGGTGCAGTGGCAGCAGCAGGAAGGAAGTCGCCGGTACATCCGCAAACCAGGTGGGCATGCGGTCGCGGATGCGGGGCTCACCGGCATCGGCGATCAGCGTGTCGGCGCCTTTCAGGCACACCGCAGTGAACAGGTCGGGTGCGTTGCCTGCAGGCAACTGCAGGGCAACGGTGTAGCGCGACGCCAGCGCCTGTGCCTGGTCACCCAGTCCGAATCGGCCCACCAGCTGCGACTTGCGCGCGTCGCGCAGCAGGAAGATCACGCGCCGCAGGCGCAGTGCCCGCAACAGGGTCTCCATGATCATCCGCAACGCCTCGTTCAGGCGGAAGGACTCGCTGGCAAGGGCATGGGTCACGTCCTGGATGCCAGCCGTGAGCAAGTCGGCGGCCGCACCCGGCTGCGGCGATGCGACCAATGTCGGCGCGTCCTCTGAGGGCGACACACCAACCGCCAGGTCGACATCCGGCCGGCCCCGAGGCAGCGCCAACGTTGCCTGCAGCTGGTGCGGCGACAGCGAGTCCGTCGGCCCGGGTACGGCCGGTGAGGGATCATCCAGCAGCCGGCGAGCCGGCGAGCCCGCCTCCAGCCGTAAGCCCAGCGCCGGCGCCATCTGCGATAGCTTCTGGCGTGCCGTCGCCACGGCTTGCGCAAAGGCGGCCACCGGCAGGCCCATCAGTCGGGCATGGCGTTCGGCCAGTTCGGCCAGGCGCTGCTGCGCCGCCAGCGGCTCCAGTTGCATCATCGCGGCGGACATGTCATTGGCCAGTGCAGCCAGCCAGCGGTGGCGTTCGGCGCCGCGCTCGGCCGCCCGGTTCGGCGGCTCGCCTTCGGGGCGGCGCATCGCCTGGCGCAACGGCTCCGGCAGGCCCCAGGCGCGCGCGACGCCGATGCCCAGGTCCTGGAAGCTCAACCCGAGCACGCGCACGGAAGCGGCCTCGACCGCCTCGCTGCCGGCCGGTGCCGGCAGGGCGGACAGCGCCTCGCGGATGCTGCGAGCTTCCTCAGGAAAGTAGAACTCGGTCAAGAGCCGGCCCAGGTTGCCCAGCAGGGCCGCGACATACACCTCCTCGGCATCGCGCGCCCAGGGTGTCAACTCGTTGGCCAGTTGCCCGGCCATCAAGGCGCCTGCGAACTCTTCGCGCAGGCGGGAAGCGTGGGCCTTGTCCTGCATGTGTTCCAGCAGGACCAGGGACAGGGCCATGTTGCGGATGCCGGCAAAGCCGATCAGCGCCACCGCCCTGGAGATGGTCGAGATGCTGCCGCCACCGGCGTGGCTGTAGCCGGCCGTGTTGACCAGGCGCAGCAGCTTGTGGGTCAGTGCCACGTCCTTCAGGATCTCCGCTGACAAGCTGGCCAGGCTTTCGGTGTCGGATGTCGCCATGCGTTGGATCCGCACGATCGAGTCCGACATGGTCGGGAAGTCGCTCTTGTGACGCATGCGCCGCAGCAGAAAGTCCAGCGTGGCGGATGAACTTTCGGCAGCCTCGGGCCGAGCATCGGGGGGCGCGGTGGCCGCCAGCGCGTCCTGCATCGCCTGCGCGCTCGGGTACCGCAGCGCGAGGTCGCGCTCAAGCGCACGGTTCGCAACCGCTCTCAGGGCATCGTCGCAGACGATGTTGGTCGGCAGACGGAAGACCTCTTTGCGGGCCCGCTGCAGCGCCATCATCGGGTCGCGCTCCTGGATCAGGGCCCGGCCGGCCAGCATGTGCGCCAGCACCATGCCCGCGCTGAAGACATCCATGGCCGGCACCGGCTGCGCGCCGGCCGCCGCCTCGGGCGAGATGTAGCCGGGGGTGCCGACGATGCGGCCGTCATTGCCGTCGGTGACCCTCGCAGCGATGCCGAAGTCCATCACGCGGGGGCGCCCGGTCTCGTCGATCAGGATGTTGGACGGCTTCAGATCGCGGTGCACGATGCCCTGGGCATGCGCAGCGGCGAGCGCCTGCAGCACCTGCATCATCATGGCCACCGCAGCTCTGGGTGCCATGGCGCCGTCCTTGCGCAAGGCATCTGACAGGGTGCGTCCCATGACGAGCTCGAACACCATGTACGGCTGCCCTGCCTGGCTGTCGGCCTCGAACACCGGCACGATGTTCGGGTGCGAGAGCCGGCTCACCGCACGCGCCTCGTTCAGCCACTCGGCCAGCGCCTCGGCACCCCCTCCCTGGTCGAGCAGCTTGAGCGCGACATCCCGGTCCAGCCGTTCATCATGGGCGCGCCAGACCGTGGCCTGGGCCCCCTTGCCCAGCGGCTCGCGCAGGATGAAGCGGCCGATCCGCTGGGCCTTGGCGTCGTGGGCCAGGTTGCTCATGTGGGGTGGCGACTCATCAGGACAGGACGCCGATGTTCGTAGCCGGTGCGTCCAGCGGCTGCTCGCTGCCGGGCTCCTTGCCCTGTGCAGCCGAGATCACGTCGCGAAGAGTGACGTTCAGCGTCCGGCCATAGCGCTGGACCACTTTTTGCAGCGCGGCGCCTTGGCGGGCGGTCGGTAAGGTGGTGGCGTCTATGACCTCGTTCGCTGCGCTGGCGGTCATGCGCAACAGGTCATGGTCGCCATCCGGATTGCGCACCGCAGCCGCCGGCGGCAGGCGCCGCATCATGTGCAGTACGCTGTCCTCCAGCCCCCAGTGCCGGCCAACGGCGGCGCCCAGTGCCTCGATATCCGTACCCAGCACCGCGAAGGACGCGCCCTCCTCGCTCATGCCGGGCTCCTCGGCATCGCCGGGCTTGGCTGGCGGTGCGGGCTGCATCAGGCGCCGGATCTGCTGAGCCTCATCGGGAAAGTGGTAGTAGGTCAGCAGACGGCCCAGGTTCTGCAGCATCGCCAGCAGATAGATCACTTCGGGGTCATAACCCGCCGGTCGCAGCCAGGTGGCCACTTTGGCCGCGCGCTTGACGCGCTCGATCAACCGCTCCAGTTCGGTGGCGCCGGCCTCATTCAGCGGGCCCGGCCAGTCCCGCAGGGACAAGGCACCGCGCCGTACACCGTCCAACCCCATCATCGCGATGGCACGTCTGAGCGTCAGCACCGGACCACTGCCAGACAACGACGATCCCCGCACGCCAGCGCTGTTGACCATGCGAAGCAGCTCGAAGCTCAGGCCTACGTCCTCCAGGACGATTTCGGCCAGCTCGATGGTGCGTTCGCGCTCCAGCAGGGCCAGCCGCGCCACCCGAGCCGCACCACCCGGGCTGCCTGGCAATGCGCCTGCCGCCCGCATGCGATCCAGCAGCAAGGCGATCGGGCCGCCGCCGGAGCCGCTCTCGACGGTGATCCAACCTTCCAGTGCCCGCGACAAGGTGCGTGCGTTGCGATAGCGCTGTCGCTCCTGGCGATCGGTGGCCCGGTTGACGATGGCCCGCAGCGGTTCGGCCACCGCATGGGTGGTGCTCCAGGGCAGGCGAACGATGTCGCGGCCCAATGGCGGCATACGCTCGATCACGCTGGCGGTGTCGACCTGCTCCAATGCCGCCGAGCCGGCCAGGGCGTGATGCATGACCAGACCAAGCGCCAGCACATCGCGTTCGGCCGCCCGACGCTGGGCCTGCAGCGATGGCAGCGCCTGTGTGTCCCCACCTGCCGCATCGGTGGCCAGGCTGGCCACCTCCAGCCCCATGATCCGGCCGGCGCCGTTCTCGGTGCTCAGCAGCAGAAAGGTCTGCAGGTCGTGGTGCGCCATCCCCGCTTCATGCGCAAACGCGAGGCCCTGCAGCAGCTGGACGGCCCATGGCGCCAGCTCCGATCCAGGTATGCCCTTGGCGCTGAGACGCTCTGCCAAGGTGGTGCCACCATCGCGGTCATAGGCCACGAAAGGCCAGCGGTCATGCTCCCCGACTTCGACCGCCTGGGCCAGGCCGGGGTGATCCAGGCGCGCAGCCTTGCGGGCCACGGCCATCCAGCGCTCCAGCGCCTGTGCGTCCCGCGGCTGTTGTCGTGGGATGACCAGGATCAAGTCCTGGCCGGATCGGGGTTCCGCCACCCACCAGGCCATGCTGCGGGTGCTCTTGCCGAGCAACTTGAGCAGTTGATAGCGGCCAAACATCCGCACGGGCTGGGCAGGCGGTGCGGCAATGCGGGCGGTGTCGGGCGAGGCGGCCATGTGCGTACGGCGGGCGATGCCTTGATTGGACCCATGCCCCACCACCTTGGAGCGGCAAACAGAGCGGTCTTGGCCGTGCAGTTCGCAGGCCGTCTAAGAACTTGTCCGCAAATGGGAAGGGCCTGCGCCTATTTGCGGACAAGTTCTAAGGCGCCAGCTCGATCCGTTCGGCCCGTCCGGTGATGAAGGCGGCCCGTACCTCGTCGCCCGGCTGCAACGCCTGCACCGCCGCCCGATAGCGTTGCAGCTGATCTCGCAGGGCTGGGTCATGCTGCGGTTGGGCCGACAGTTTGTAGTCCAGTACCCACCATTGATGCCGGCCGTCCCGTTTCAAACAGACCAAGCGGTCGATACGCAGCCATTGCCCATCGACCGCGACCGGCACCTCATTCCCGCTCCAGACCGCCTGAGACGGATCGAGCCAGGGTCGCAGCGCCGGTGCATCGAGCAGACGCCGGGCCAGGGTCGCGACGTCGGACCCGGCCGTTGCCGGCAGCCCCGCCTGGCGCGCGGCGGCCGCCGCCAGGCGATGCAGCGCATCGGCCGTCAGGTCGGCGCCGGGCTGCAGCGCCCATTCCAGCACCCGGTGCAGCGCGGTACCCACACGCGCGGACATCGCGTCCTCGGATGGACCGGTCAATGCGTCGGCAGGCCCGGCGCCTGTCGACCCGTTGGGCGCCTCCTCGGCCGACTCGGCAGGACGCCACTGCGGCATCACCGGCACCGGCACCGTTGCGCCTGCTGCCAGGCCGCCTTGCGGCTCGTCCGGCTGCCAGGGCGCGCAGGCCGGCAGCATGAGGTCCCACCAGCTGGCGCCGGACTCTCGGGCATGGGGTTCGGTCGCGCTGATCACCAACCACTGCCGCGCCCGGGTCAGGGCAACATACAGAAGGTTCAGTCGCTCGCGCTGGGCGATGCGCTGCTCCTCGGCCGCCAGCGGCGCAAGCGACGGTACCTGGCTTCTTGCGGATGCCACGAAGGCCAGGGCCCGTGGATGCGGTTCTGCCACCGGCCAGTCCAGCAGGATGCTCGTCAGGTCCAGCTTGGGCACCGCCGGGTCGGCATCGACCAGGAAGACGGCACGGGCCTCAAGGCCCTTGGCGCCATGGATGGTCATCAGCCGCACCGCATCCGGCTGGGCCGGCACGGGCAGTCGCACGGACTCGGCACGCATGGCCCGCACCAACGCATAGGGGGAACTGAAGCGCCCTCCATTGCTGTCCAAGGCCTGCCACAGCAGGGCTTGCACCGCCCTCACAGCGAGCTCACGTCGGTGCGGTTGCGCCCTTGCCAACGCGCGGGCCACGAAGTCGCTGTCGTTGACGATCTGATCCAGAAGGTCATGCGGCGGAAGCCGTCGCGATGGCTCCTGCCAGGCTTTCAACAGGTCCCGTGCACGAGCCAGGCCGGCCGGGGCATCCTCCCAACGCAGAAGCGCGCCCAGCCAGTGGCCCCGCTCCGCCCGGCGCGCCAAGGCCAGCAAGTCGTCGTCGCCGATTTCGAAGGCTGCGCTGCGCAGAGCTTGTGCCAGCGCCAGGTCGTTGGCGGGCGATGCCAACGCGTCAAGCAGGCAAAGCAGGTCGGCCGCCTCCGGCAGGTCGGCCATGCGCAGCTTCTCGGATGCCACGCAGGGAATGCCGCGCCGCCGCAGGGACTGGGCGACCAGCGCCAGGCGGCCCCGCTTGCGCGACAACACCAGCACCTCGCCCAACGGCAACGACTGCTCCTGCACCAGCGCATGCAGGGCCACGGCCACAGCCTCCGCCTCGGCTCGGCCGGCCGGCAGCCTGTCCGGTCGCCGCGCCACGCGCAGCGAGTCGCGCCACACCATGTCGGCCACGGCTTGCTTTGGCTTGGGCTGCTCCTTCGGCGGCCGGGGCAACCGGGCCAGGCATCGCGCGCCGCCATGCCCGCCAGCCACGCTGGTGGTGTGGGCTCGAAAGCCGTCCCACTGGCCAGATGCCTGTGCGGCATCAAACACCGTGTTGACGAGCCCCAGCACGGCAGGGGCATTGCGGCGCGTGTGGTCGCATTGAAGCAAGGAACCGTCTAGTCCCTCGACCACGAAGGCCGCGGCGGCGGCGAACACGCGCGGCTCAGCACGGCGAAAGCGGTAGATGCTTTGCTTCGGGTCGCCGACGATGAACAAGGACAAGGGGCGCTGACCGCTGGCGCCGCCGCCCGCGCCGGCATAACCGGACAGCCAGGCGGCCAAGGCCTGCCATTGCAGCGTGCTGGTGTCCTGGAACTCGTCGATCAGCAGATGGCGCCAGCGCTGGTCCAGCCGCTGCTGCACCCAGCCCGCCAGGACATCGTCGCTCAGCAGGCGATGCGCGACGCGCTCCAGGTCCACCATGTCCGCCAGGCTGAGTTCACGCTTGAGCAGCTGCCACTGCTCGAACAGACCGCGCGACAAGCGTGCCAATGCCTGCTGGTCCTCATGCGCCCACTGCTGGGTCCGCCAGCTGTGCAGCTGCCCGACCATCGCCACGACCGCCGCAGCGGGCCCTCTGCTCGCCACGGCGCGTGGGCTACCTTCCTGCGTGTATAGCGCTGTCCACACCGCATCGAAGCGCTCGGACCAGCCGGGCCGGTCAAGGGCGCTGGCCAACTTCTCCGCCAGATCGCGCTGCGACTTCTGCTCGTGCCGCCGCAGCGGCTCGATGGCAGCGACGATGGCATTGTGTCGATCGGCCTGCATGATCAGGGCCGCAGGATCCGACACATCGGCGCACGCCGGCCAGCAGGCGGCGGCGCTCGGTATGGACGTCTCGAGCACGCCCGCCTGATCGGCCATCTCGACATCGACCCGGTGGGCCAGCATCTGCCGCATCCAGGCTGCCACCGTGGGCGCGCGGTGGCGCCGCAGCAGCATGCGGTGATCGACGGCGCGCTGCGGGTCCTGACGGATCCAGCGATGCAGGCGGCGCAGCAACATCGGCATCCAGGGCTCGGTGTCCTCCACGGTCTGCACACCGGGCGCAAGGCCCATCTGTGCCAGCACGTCGACCGGTGCCTGCAGCATCAACTGCGCGAACCAGCTGTGGAAGGTCGCAATCGCCACCTCTCGCCCGCTGGCGGCCAGCTGCTCCTGCAAGCCGCCGAGTGCCGCCTGCTTTGCCTCGGCTTGTTGCCGGTCCATGCCGCGCAGGCACAGCTCCTTGACACGGGCCTCGGGCGAGGCGGCTGCCCATGTCTCCAGGTCGCGCTCCAGGCGCTGGCGCATCTCGCCGGCCGCCTTGCGTGTGAACGTGATGGCCAGGATCTCATGCGGCGGCGCATCGTCCAGCAGGGCGCGCACCATGCGCGACACCAGCATCCAGGTCTTGCCGGCACCCGCGCAGGCCTCGACAGCCACGCTGCGTCCGGGGTCGCAGGCCAGGGCATAGAAATGCGCCTCGCTGCAGGGCCGGCCGGCTTCTCGATAGGCCGGCGTATCGGCCATGGCGGTTCGTTCCTCTGCGTCGTTCATGCTGAATCGTCACCGTCAATCGCATCGACAGCGTCCGCGCTCCACTCTTCCCGGCGGCACAGGCCATCGTAGTCACACACCCTGCACTCCTGGGCTCCTCCCAGTGCCGGCATGGCCGCGCCGGCCATCACTCGCCTCAGCTCCGATGCCATCTGGCGCAGTGTGATCGCGCTGCTGGCCGCGACCTCGGCGTGCTCGGTCAGGGCGATGCCGGCAGGGTCGCCCAGCACGACATATCCGGCCGCAAGGGGCATCGAATCGCCTGGGATGTCGGCGCCGCCTTCGAGTGCACCGTACAGCGCCAGCTGGGTGTCCTCCAGCGGCTGGGACGCAAGCCGCTTGTAGCGCTCCAGACGGCCCGACTTGTAGTCCAGCAGTTGCCGCTGGCGCGGCTGTCCGGTCGCCCGGTGTTCATCGATCCGGTCCAGGGTGCCTCGCAGCTCGACGCCTTCAAGGTCGCCCAGCGGTATGCGCCGCGGCTGCTCGCCGGCCAGGTAGCGCCAGCCCGCTGCATCCCGCTGGTGCTGCCAAGCCACGTATCGCCGCGCGAACTCGTCCAGCAAGGCCCGCTGTGGCCAGAGGTCGTCGTCGATGGCGCTGTCCACAGACGAGGTGTCCCGCGCCAGGTCCAGCATCACCTCGACCTCGGTGTCGATGGATGCCGGCGCTGCGCGCTGGTCATGCCAGCGCAGCAGTAAGGCGTGCAACCAATCGCCGTGGTCGCGCGCGCCGGCCGGGGTTTCAAGTTCGGGCCATGCCGCCAGTCCGAGGCGGACCCGGGCGTGGAACTTGTAAGGACACTCACGCAGCGCCGCCAGTGCCGACACGCTCAGGGCGGGCGGCAGCGGCCCGCCGGCCGTTGGCAACGGTGGCAACGTGGGTCGCGCCGGGTGCTCCACTGTCGGCATCGATATCGACAGCAGCGGTGGCACGTCCCCGCCGCAGCGGCGGCGCTCGGCCTGCCATCGCAGCACCCAGGGGGCGGTTGACATCGGCTCGTCGCCGTCGGCATTTCGACGAATCAGCGTCAACCGGGGTGTCCGCAACAGCATGACAAAGGCCTGTGCTTCCAGGCGTGCGCGGTCATGCCGCGCCGGCAGGCCCAGCGTCTCGCGCAGGGCATCAGCGGGTTGACCAGGCGGCGCCGGCCCTGCGGGACGCAGGCGCACATGGTCCGCACCGGGGAGAACGGTCGCAGCAAACGACCGCATCACGGCCTGCCGCAGCGGCGTGACCACCACATGGGGGCGGCTTGGGAGCGTCGGCTGCCAGCGCAATCCGTCCAGTGACTGGGTCAGCCAAGCCCGAAAGCCCACGTGATCGAGCATCAGCCTATGCCAGTGCTCACGGCCCGGTGCTTCCATTTCCAGCAGGCCCAGCACCTCGCGACCGGCAGGGTCCTGCTGCCAGTGGTCGAACTGAGCGCCCTCGCCCACCAAGGCCAGAACACATTCGCACCAGGCTCGCAGCGATCGCACGCTGGGTGTGGCCAGCGGACGCAGACGGCGCTGAGCTTGCTTCCGGAGGTCTGCAGCCTCAGGCCGGGGCATTGATCGCCGGCCAGCGACAGCACAGCGCCAATGATCCTCCAGTGCATCGAGACCGCTCTGCTGAGAGGCGTCCAGGTCGTGCTGCAACCAGTCAACGACGGCATCCTGACCGGCCTGCGGTGCGCCAGCATCGACAGCGCTCATCAACCACGCCGCCGCGCGTGTCGTGGCGAGGTTCCAACCGGTCTCATCCGCCACGCGCAAACCTTGCCGGGCCAGCAATGCGCAGATGCGACGCACCAGCAATCGGTCCTCGGCCACCAGTCCGACCGGTTCATGTCCCGCCGCCAGCTCGCCTATGACCGCGGCAACGGAGGCCTGGGCCTCGCCCTCGGCGTCGGTTGCCAACAGGAAGACCGGCGCCTGGGCCGGCAACGCGGTGAAGGCATCGGCGCCCGGCTCGATGGCGCACAGCGCCAACGTTGGCCTGGCAACAGCGGCTTCGGATTCAGCCAAGGCCTGCAGCAGCGGGTCGTCAACCACAGGCAGCAGCAACACCAGCCCAGACGCCCTTGTTCCAAAAAGCCGGTCCGTGTCGTAGACGGGTTGCAGGGCCGCCCAATCCAGCGCCGTGCGCTGCAGGGAAGCCTCAATTCCGTCCGGTCCGTCATGCAGCCGGAGACGATGGCGCGCCGCCTCGATCAGGGCTTGCCGCCCTAGAGGCGGCGTACTCGTCAACGCCCCGACCCAATATCCAGCTGCCACCTGCAGGCGCTGCGCAGCATGTGCCGGTGCGGCAGGGTCGCGTTCGGCCCAATCACGCATCCATTGGTGCCCCTCCAACAAGAGTCGCGCCTGAGCCAGATCACCGCCGGGGTCCCCGGCCCAGTTACCTGCTGCAGTCGGCGCCGGTGGCGCCATGGAGGCCGCCCAGGATGCGGGTGTCTCGATCCGTGGTCGCCATTGCGCGATGCCCGGTATCGATGCAAAGGCCTGTCGCGCGCAGCACAGGTCCTGGCTCGATGACACCAGTACCAGGACATCGCGGCCCTCGAGCCCATTGGCATCGATCCAGGCCGATGTCTGAACCGCCGCCTCGGTCCACCAGTCCGCCGGCGTTTGATCGGGATGCCCGATCCTTGCAAACGCGGTGCTCATGACGTCATTCCCCGGATCCAGGTCTTGCGGACCCGCGCTGAGGCAAAGGGAACCCCTGTGTCAGAATTCCTGCAGCCGTGAATGCCCCACTCATGGGGTGAGGAATCGCGATGAGCAGCGACCTGATCAAGCATGTGACCGATACGACCTTCGAATCCGAGGTATTGGGTTCCGGCACGCCGGTGTTGGTGGACTACTGGGCCGAGTGGTGCGGACCGTGCCGCTCGATCGCCCCGATTCTGGACGAGGCCGCCAAGGACTACGACGGCCGGCTGCGGGTGACCAAGCTGAACATCGACGAGAACCCCAAGACGCCGGGCATGTTCGGCATCCGGGGTATCCCGACCCTGATGATCTTCAAGAACGGCGAGCTGGCCGCCACCAAGGTCGGCGCCGTCACCAAGGCCCAGTTGACGGCCTTCCTGGCACCGCACCTATAATCCGAAGATTGCATCAGGCCTGAGTGCTCCGAGCCTCGGGTCTGACGCCACGGATCGGGTCGCCGCCCCCACGAGCGGGCGGGCTGGCCACCAACCTCTCCTGAATGCTTGGCTTTTCGACGCGGCACTGATCGTGCTGCGTTGATCGGCCCGGCCCCCCAAGGGCTCCGCCCTAGCCTGTGCCCCGCCATTCCGCCGGGCCTCACTTCAAGACTCCCCTGCTGCCATGCATCTGTCCGAACTGAAGGCGCTGCACGTCTCCGAGCTCATCATCATGGGCGAGGCGCTGGAGATCGACAACGTCGCCCGCATGCGCAAGCAGGAGCTGATGTTTGCGATCATGAAGCGGCGCGCCAAGGGGGGCGAGCAGGTCTTCGGTGATGGCGTCCTGGAGGTCCTGCCGGATGGCTTTGGCTTCTTGCGCTCGCTGGACACCAGCTACATGGCCAGCACCGACGACATCTACCTGTCGCCCAGCCAGATCCGCCGCTTCAATCTGCACACCGGCGACATGGTCGAGGGCGAGGTTCGGGTGCCCAAGGACGGCGAGCGCTACTTCGCGCTGGTCAAGGTCGACCGGGTCAACGGCTTGTCTCCGGAGGAGAGCAAGCACAAGATCATGTTCGAGAACCTGACGCCGCTGTTCCCCAAGGAGCAGTTCAGGCTCGAACGCGACATGAAGGGTGACGAGAACATCACCTGCCGCATCATCGATCTCATCGCCCCCATCGGCAAGGGCCAGCGCGCTCTGCTGGTGTCGCAGCCCAAGAGCGGCAAGACGATGATGATGCAGCACCTGGCGCATGCCATCGTGGGCAACTATCCGGACGTCCACCTGATCGTCCTGCTGGTCGACGAGCGGCCGGAGGAAGTGACCGAGATGACCCGCACCGTGCGCGGCGAGGTCATCAGCTCGACCTTTGACGAGCCGGCCGCCCGCCATGTCCAGGTGGCCGAGATGGTGATCGAGCGGGCCAAGCGGCTCGTCGAGTTGAAGAAGGACGTGGTGATCCTGCTGGACTCCATCACCCGTCTGGCGCGCGCCTACAACAACGTGCTGCCGTCGTCCGGCAAGGTGCTGACCGGCGGCGTGGACGCCAACGCGCTGCAGCGGCCCAAGCGGTTCTTTGGTGCGGCGCGCAATGTCGAGGAAGGTGGATCCTTGACGATCATCGGTACCGCCTTGATCGACACCGGCTCCAAGATGGACGAGGTGATCTACGAGGAGTTCAAGGGCACCGGCAATTGCGAGATCCACCTCGACCGCCGCATGTCCGAGAAGCGCGTCTATCCGTCGATCCTGCTCAACAAGAGCGGCACCCGGCGCGAAGAGTTGCTGTTCAAGCCGGAGATCCTGCAGAAGACCTGGATCCTGCGCAAGCTGCTCTATCCGATGGACGAGATCGAGGCGATGGAGTTCATTCTCGACAAGATGAAGGCCAGCAAGAACAACCTGGACTTCTTCGACATGATGCGCCGCGGCGGGTGAGCCTGTTTGCTAACGCGTGCTTGCGCGCGTCTTTGCGCGTCGCGAACCGACCCGGCTTGCAAAGCCCGGCCGTGAACCATCTGTCTCAGACTAGAATGCCGGGTTCCCTCCCCGGCAAGTACGTTGCGTACCGAATCGCAACGCGGCTACCCCATCCTTGAAGAGGCATCTCATGAAAGAAGGCATTCACCCGGCATACCGCGAAGTCTGCTTCGTGGACTTGTCCAATGGTTTCAAGTTCGTCACCCGCTCCAGCCTGCAGACGCGCGAGACCGTAAAGATGGACGACGGACGCGAGTTGCCCCTGGTCAAGCTGGAGACCACGAGCGAGTCTCACCCGTTCTACACCGGCACCCAGAAGAGCATCGACAGCCTGGGTGGCCGCGTCGAGAAGTTCCGCAACAAGTTTGCGCGCGTCGGCTTGAAGAAGTGACGCGGTAGCGGCCACCGGGCCGCCTGCGCACCAGGCGGCATCCGCCGCCTTCACGCAGACGAACCAGGCAGCTTCGGCTGCCTTTTTCTTTGCCCGCCTACGGCATCATCAACCCATGAGCGTTCTGCCGCGCCCTGCCCTGGTCTCGCAGCAAGCGGTGCAACCGCTGCCCCGCGTGGCGCTCTGGCTGCTGTGCGCCGCCTATGTGTTGCCCGGCGTCTTCGGTCGCGATCCTTGGCGCAGCGCCGATCTGGTCGCCTTTGCCCAGATGCAGGCCATGGCCACCGGGCAATCCCCCTGGCTGGACCCAACGCTGGGTGGCCTCCCCACCGGGGCCGCCTGGTTGCCCCACTGGATCGGCGCCTGGTCCATCATGGCCATGCAAGGCTGGCTGGGGCCGGCGCTGGCCGCAAGGGTCCCGTCAGCCCTGCTGCTGGTGCTGACATTGCTTGGCGTCTGGTATGCCTGCTTTCATTGGGCCCGTGCCGACGATGCACAGCCCCTGCCCTTCGCCTTCGGCGGAGAGGCCGAACCGGTCGACTATGCGCGGGCCATAGCCGACGGCGCTGTGTTGGCCTTGATGGCCACGCTCGGCCTGCTGCAACTGGGCCATGAGACGACCCCGGAACTGGCTCAACTGGCCTGCACCGCGCTGCTGCTGTGGGGCTTGGCGATGGCACCGAGGCAGCCCGTGCGTGGAGCGGGCTTCAGCCTGGCGGCGCTGGTCCTGCTGGCGGCCTGTGGTGCGCCCATGGTGGCCTTGCTGATAGCCCTTGCAGCCGGCTCGACCTTGTTGCTGCAGCGCAAGGAGCACTACCTGGCCGGGGCCCTGCTCGTCGCCGCTGGCGCGGTGGTCGCTGCGGGTTGGCTGAACCATGCCTGGAGCTGGCGCATCGATCTGGCGGACATGCGATGGCCGCAGGCCATGCGGTTGGCGCGACTGCTGTTGTGGTTCGCATGGCCGGCATCGCTGCTGGCGCTGTGGACGCTCTGGCGCTGGCGGTCGCATCTGGGCCAGCGCCATGTGTTGCTGCCGGCCTTGACCGTGGCAATTGCGCTGGTCGCCTGTATCACCATGGGCGGTTCCGATCGGGCACTCCTGCTGGCCCTACCCGGGCTGGCCGTGCTGGCGGCATTTGCGCTGCCGATGATGGGCCGCAGCACCAGTGCGGCGATCGACTGGTTCTCGGTCTTCTTCTTCACGACCTGCGCGCTGGCCATCTGGGTCGTCCATGTCGCCGTTCTGACTGGCGTGCCGGCCGCTCCCGCACGCAATGTGGCCAAGCTGGCTCCCGGGTTTGCGGCCGAGGCTTCCGTCGTCCTGCTGGCGGTCGGGGTATCCGCAACGCTGGCCTGGGTCTGGTTGGTTCGATGGCGCACGCGCATGCATCGGCCGCAGATGTGGAAGAGCCTGATCCTGCCGGCCGGCGGTGTCGCCTTGTCGTGGTTGCTGATCAACACGCTATGGCTGCCCATGCTGGACTACGCCCGCAGCCAACGGCCACTGGTGAACCGGTTGGCGCCCCACTTGGCATCGGCCCCGTGCGTTGCGGCACCGAATCAGCCATGGGTGCTGGTGGCGGCGTTGCAGGTCCATGGCCCCTGGAAGGTGGACGCACGCCCGGACACGCGCAGCGGCGCCTGCCCATTCATGGTCCGTATCGTCAAGGCCGGCTCGGCGACGGATGCGCCATCTGGCTGGCGCGAGGTCGCAAGGGAGCGACGGCCCACCGACCGCACGGATGTGGTGGCCGTTTACGCCCGTGCTTCGGCGCCTTGATCTGCCGGTTGTTCGGCGGGCAAAGTCCGCCAGCGTGTAGGCGGAAACACCAGCCTGAAGGTCGAGCCCTTGCCGGGGTCGCTTTCCACCTCAAGCGTTCCTCCGTGGCGCAGGATGACATGCTTGACGATGGCCAATCCCAGCCCCGTCCCCCCGGTCTCGCGCGACCGCCCGCGGTCGACACGATAGAACCGCTCGGCCAGTCGCGGCAGATGCTCGGCGGCAATGCCGACGCCGGTGTCCACCACTTCGATCACGCCGCTGCCGTCCGGGCGGGTCTGAACCTGCAGGTCGATATGGCCCTGATCCGGGGTGTAGCGGACGGCGTTCTGCAGCAGGTTGGCAATGGCGCTGTGCAGTTCGACCTCATCACCGGCGATGCCGTGATGCTCGGTGGCCATCACCCGCAGCACATGCCGGTCCGCTGACAAGGTGGATGCCTCGGCCACCGTGCGCGCCAGCAGCCGACCCAGGTCCACCACCCTGTCCATCGGCGGGCGCGGGCTGCCCTCCAGCTGCGCCAGCTGCAGCAGGTCCGCCACCAGCGTGGTCATCCTGTCGGTCTGCTGTCGCATCACGGTCAGGACCCGTGTCCGCTCCGCATCGTCCAGCTTCAGCACCGTGAGTGTCTCCACGTAGCCCGCCAGCACCGTCAACGGCGTACGAATCTCGTGCGAGACATTGGCGACGAAGTCGCGGCGCATGGCGTCAGCCCTCGCCCGCTCGGTGACATCCTGGCTGAGAAGCAGCTTGTGCTGCTCGCCATAGGGCCGCACCAGGATCGACAGCATGGTGTCGTTGCCGGGATGGGTCAGCAGCAAGGCGTCGCGCCATTCGCCGGACTGGAGATGTGCGACGAACGAGGGCAGTCGCACCAGGTTGGTGATCGGCTGCATCAGGTCACGGTCGCCATGCAGGCCCAGGTGCTCCGCCGCCGCCGGGTTGCACCACTCGATCCGATCATCACCGTCGAGCAGCACCACGCCGTTCGGGGATGCCTCGATTGCCTTGAGGAACTGCTGCAGTCGCAAGGCCTGGGCGTCGGTCTGGCGCCGCTGGGCCAGCAGGTGACGCTCGATGCGATACGAGATCTCGGCCCAGAGCGTCGGCCCACGCGGTGCCGAGCGGGCGGTGGGATCCCGCAGCCAGCGCAGCAGCAGGCCGGCCGACACCGCGTCACGCAGGTGGTGCACGCCCGCACCCAGCAGGGCGCCCGCAAAAAGCCCCGCCATTGCCCAACCGATCAGCATCCCCAACCACCAGCCCGCGATGGCCCCCAGGGTGAGGGCGACCAGCGCCGACAGTGCGCGTCCGAACAGGCCGTCCACGGCTTGCCGCCCTTCGGATCAGCCCGCTGCCGGACGGGCCGTCAGTCGATACCCTGCCCCGCGAACGGTCTCGATCATGTCTGCACAGCCGCCAGGCGTCAGGGCCTCGCGCAGGCGCTTGATGTGCACGTCGACCGTGCGCTCCTCGATGAACACATGGTCGCCCCAGACCTGGTCGAGCAGGTGGCTGCGCGTGTGGACCCTCTCCGGATGCGACAACAGGAACTGCAGCAACCGGAACTCGGTCGGCCCCAGCTTGAGATCGACCTCGCCTCGCGCGACACGTCGGCTTGCCGGATCGAGCCGCAGGCCGGCCACTTCGACCTGCTCGCCCAGGGACTGCGGCGCCCGTCGGCGCAGGACCGCACGGATGCGTGCCAGAAGCTCCTGCGTCGAGAAGGGTTTTGGAAGGTAGTCGTCGGCACCGGCATCCAGTCCGCTGACGCGATCCGCCTCCTCGCCACGCGCCGTCAACATGATCAGCGGCAGATGCCGCGTGCGCTCCTGGGCGCGCCATCGCCTTGCCAGCGACAAGCCGGACTGGCCCGGCAGCATCCAGTCCAGCAACACCAGCTCAGGCAGACGTTGATCGACGACCTGCACGGCACGCTCGGCACTGTCGACCACCTGCACGTCGTGCCCGGCATGCCGCAGGTTCAGCGCCACCAGCTCGGCAATGGCCGGCTCGTCCTCGACCACCAACACCCGGCTCATCGATGCATCACTTCACCAGTGCCTCGACCGTGTCGACCGGGTTGTGGCGGACATCGGTGCCCTTGACCACATAGATGATCAGCTCGGCCAGGTTCTTGGCATGGTCGCCCACACGCTCGATGGCCTTGGCCACGAAGACGAGGTCGATCGCGGCGGAGATGGTGCGCGGGTCTTCCATCATGTAGGTGATCAGCTTGCGCAGCAGGCCCTCGAACTCCTGGTCGATCTGGTTGTCGCCCTTCAACACCTGGACCGCTGCATCGACATCCAGCCGCGCAAAGGCATCCAGCGTACGGCGCAGCTGCTTGGTCGCCAGTTCGGCCTCGAACATCAGGTCGCCGACAGGCAAGCGCATGCGGCTGGACACGCCCGAATTCAGAAGCCGCTGCACCGTGCGGGCAATGCGCGCGGCCTCGTCGCCCATGCGCTCCAGATTGGCGATCGTCTTCGATACCGCGATGATCAGGCGCAGGTCGCGGGCGGTGGGCTGGCGTCGGGCGATGATGGTGGACAGCTCGCGGTCGATCTCGATCTCCATCGCATTCACCCGCTCCTCCTCGGCCAGGACCGTCGACGCCATCTCGCCGTTGAAGCTGGCGAGCGCGGCGACGGCCTGTGCGACCTGGGACTCGACCAGGCCGCCCATCTCCAGGACCTTGGTCGAAAGCCCGCTCAACTCGGCATCGAACTGCGTGGACAGGTGTTTGTCACTCATGGGGCAGCCTTTCAGAACGGCGGGTCGCCGGGCCAGGGAAGGGAAGCAACGAAACGGCGCAGGACATCAGCCGAAGCGCCCGGTGATGTAGTCCTCGGTCTCTTTGCGCTTGGGCTTCATGAAGATCTCTCGCGTTTCGCCATATTCGATCATCTCGCCCAGGTACATGTAGGCCACGAAGTCGGACACGCGGGCCGC
>JBJXHB010000525.1:0-2547 GCA_046160725.1 Aquabacterium sp. | reverse complement strand
ATGCCCGTCCTGGCAAACCCTGCCGGTGGGCCCGTCATCCAGGAGAACCCCCATGAATGCACGTTCCACCCTCGTCATCCTGGCCACCGCCGTGGCTGCCCTCACCGTGTTGCCCGGCTGTGCCGTGGTGCGCGGCCAGGAGTCGGTTGGCGCCTACGTCGACGACGCCACCATCACCACCTCGGTCAAGGCCAAGTTCGTCGAGAACAACAAGGTCGACGCCGCGTCGATCAAGGTCGAGACGCTCAATGGCGAAGTGCTGCTGTCGGGCTTTGCCAAGAACTGGGACGAGAAGTCCGCCGCCGAGTCCATCGCGCGCTCGACCCGAGGCGTCAAGGCGGTGAAGAACCAGATCGTGGTGCGCACCTGATCGTCACGACGACTCGATCTGAAAGGACATCACCATGAACTGGGAACGCGTCGAAGGCAACTGGCTGCAGCTCAAGGGCCAGGTTCGCGAACAGTGGGGCAAGTTGACTGACGACGACATCGACGTCGTCGCCGGTCAGCGTACCCAGCTCGCCGGCAAGATCGAAGAGCGGTATGGCCTTGCCAAGGACCAGGCCGAAACACAGTTGCGGGCCTGGGAAGAAAAACTCGGCCGCGAGTGGCCGATCTGACGACCTGGCGCTGCGCCGCGTGATCCCGAGAGGCCTGTCCTTGCGACAGGCGTCTCGCGTCAGGGGGTTGGGCTGCGGATGGTGCCGAACGCTGGATCAACTGATGAGAAGTGTTGCACGCGGTATCTGGGTTGGCGTCTGGAATGCGGCGGACTGGCGCACCTTGGCAACAGCCCTGGGACCGAGGATGTCCCGCCACACGACCGAGACTTGTAGGACATGTCCGACACCGCATGCAGCGCGGCGCCGACGTCGTGATGGCCTGAAGCTGCCGATAATCCAGCGGAGCTTCTCCCACGCCCTCTTGCCCTCGAGGGTCTTGAATCATCCGCCGCTGAATCCAGGCTTCATGACGACCAACACGGGTCACGCGCAGACCTCCGGATCGACCGTCAGCCTGCGATGCTTCGTGGTGGAGGACAGCGCCGTCATTCGCCAGAACCTGATCGCCACGCTGGAAGAGATGGTCGGCGCCGAAGTGGTCGGCTACGCCGAGGACGAAGCCTCGGCAGTGGCCTGGTTGCGCAGCGACGGGCAATGTCAGCTGATGATCATCGACATCTTCCTGAAGTCCGGTTCGGGCCTGGAAGTGCTGCGCCAGGCGCGCCACTTGCGCCCTGTGGCTCACCTGGTGGTGCTGACCAACTACGCCACCCCGGAGATGCGTCGCCGCTGCATCGAGCTCGGCGCCGACCGCGTGTTCGACAAGTCGGCCGAGCTGGAGGAGTTGCTGGCCCATTGCGAAGACCTGGCGGCCGCGCGGTGAGCGCGCTGCCGTCGACGCCGCCGGGCAACCAGGCTCTACTGGATCAGGCCGTTCTTCAGCGCGTAGTAGGTCAGGTCGCTGTTCGATGCCAGGACCATCTTTTCCATCACGCGCGTGCGGTAGGTGCTGACGGTCTTGACGCTCAAGGACATGCTGACCGCCATGTGGCCGATGGTCTCGCCCTTGGCCAGACGCAGGAAGACCTGGAACTCGCGCTCGGACAGCTGCTCGTGGGGCAGCTTGTCGGCGTCGCCGCCCAGCGCGTCGGCCAGCAATTCGGCCACGGCGGCGGTGATGTACTTGCGTCCGCGGTACACGGTGCGGATGGCCTTGACGATCTCCTCGGGGTCGCATTCCTTGTTGAGGTATCCACTGGCGCCCTGCTTGAGCAGGGTGGTGGCGTAATGCGCCTCGGGAAATCCGCTGAGGATGAGCACCGGCAGGTCAGGCTCGCGCGCCTTGATGGCCAGCAGCGCGTCCACACCGCTCTGGTCGGGCATCGACAGGTCCATCACCAGCACGTCGACCTCGCCGCCGCGCACCAGGTCCAGCGCCTCGCGCCCGTTGGCGGCCTCACCCGTCACCCGCAGGTCCACCTGGTCGGAGAAGAACTGCCTGAGCCCGGCGCGGACGATCGCATGGTCATCGACGATTCCGATCCGGATCATGTTCGTGTTGCTCCAGCAGCCCCAAGGTCCAAAGGAGTGTAGGCCATGCTCAGGCAGATTTCGGCAATCGCCGACCGTTTGCGCCACAGCGCGTTTGCCATTCCGACGGCCGTGGTGATGGCGCTGCTGATGGTGGGCGTCAACGAGATCGCCTACCGCGGGGCGCAGACGAGGCTGGAGCGGCTGGCCGAGATCGCCGGCTCCAGGCTGCTGCTGTCGCAGACCCTGCGGCGCATGAACGAGGCCGAGTCGGGCAATCGCGGCTACATGCTCACCGGCGGCCGCGAGTACCTGCAGCCCTACCTGGACGCGCGCAGTGATGTGCTGGCCAACCTGCAGCTGCTGCGCAAGGCCTACGGCAGCTTCGGCGATGCCGATGCCCTGACCCGGCTGACCCGGCTGGACGACATGAGCAATGCCCGGCTGGCCGAGATGGAAGAGGTCCTGTTGATGATCGACCGCGGCAAGGGCGAAGCCGCGCTGGACGTGGTGC
>JBJXHB010000524.1:0-6004 GCA_046160725.1 Aquabacterium sp. | reverse complement strand
GCATGAAGCTGTGCTTGCCGAGCTTGCCTGTGGGCAGGCGCACCTGTGTCAGGTCGCGGCCCACCACCTGGGTCGCCCGCGAGCCCCGGCCCTGCAGGAACACACCGGTCGCGGCTGAGCAGTCCACCACCAGGTCGTCGCCATCGAAACGCATGTCGTGGATCTCGACGCCGGTGGAGCTGTAGTAGTGCCCCGCCTTCAGCGCCGCCACCAGCGCATCGGGGTCGCGCGCCTGGGCCTTGACCATCACCCAGGCGGCGAAGGCATCGTCGACCTCGAAGTGCGCGTCGTCGCAGGCCAGGGCGTTGATGCGGTGGTCGTGGGCCAGCAGCTGGTCCAGCATCACGGTGCCGTCGCCGCGGTCGGTCCTGACGGCCGAGGTGTGGTTGTAGACCTCGACGGCGTGGGCCGCGGTGATGGTGCGCGCATCGTCCACCGACAGCGCGTACCAGGCCGGGTGCACGATGCTGACGAAGGCACCGGCCGCCGCGCAGCGCGCGGCGATCTCGGGCGCGGTCTCGCCGTCGCGCGTGGGCTCGAAGTCCAGCGGCAGGCCGTTGGCCAGCAGGTGCCACTTCTCGCCCAGGCCGGTGGACGGTACATGCACCTCGGCGCCCAGGATGGTGGTGAAGCTGTCGGTCCGGTAGGGCCGGGTATCGGTGACCGGATAGTCGTACACCGGCAGGAAGTGGTCGGACAGGCAGATGAAGTCGTAGCCCCGCTCGCGGTAGCGGCGGCACACCTCCTCGGCCGGCAGCTGGCCGTCGGAGGTGTCGCTGTGGGTGTGCAGGTTGCCCTTGAAGAACGTGCCGGGCTGGTCGAAGGGGTTGGACTTCATCGTCTCTCCGCGGTGTCGGGTCAGGCGGCGCGCCACACCTCGTCGAAGCGCACCGACCAGATCTGGGGATGGTAGGCGAGGTTGCGGACGTACTTTCGCTTGACCAGGATGGAGTCGCCACCGGCCGGCAGGATGGCCGGCACCTCCTCCTGCAACAGCCGCTGCATGTCGTGGTAGATGGTCTTGCGCACCGCGGGGTCGCGCGTGACCATCGCCTTCTTGTAGAGGTCCATGTACTTGTCGTGCTCGGGGCCGCGCCAGTGGCCACTCTCGACAAAGGCGCCACGCATCCGGTTAAGCGAGATGCCCGGGTTGCGCGAGCCCACCGCGGTCATCGCGAACTTGTGGAACTTGCCCTTGGTCAGGTCGTTGTCGCCAGTGCGGAACGGGGCATAGCCGTCGGCCGGACGCTCCTCGATGGGCAGCGTGATGCCAGCCTCCTTGACCGTCTGCTGCAGCACTTGGAAGTAGTTGGGCACCTCCGGCAGCTGCGGGCTGAAATACAGAGTCGGCAAGGTGATGCCGTTCGGGTGGCCGGCCTCGGCCAGCAGCTTGCGGGCGAGGGCCACGTCGCGCTTGACCTGGCGTGGCAGGAACGCCGGGTCGGTGACCACCAGATGGCTGTCGTTGCCGACCCAGCCGTACTTGCCACCGTAGGCGATGCGCAAAATGGCCTCGCGGTCGATAGCCAGCGCCAGCGCCTGGCGCACGCGCTTGTCCTCGAACGGCGAACCCGGGTGCTTGGGCAGCTGGATCACGAAGTGATAAGAGCCGCGGCCAACCGACACATCGAGCTCGGCCTCGCGCTCCACCTGCCGCAGGCCGCGTGCGTCGACCGTCAACACCGCATCAAACTGGCGCGCGCGCAGGCCGTTCAGCGCCGCCTCCTGCTGGCCCTCGCGGTTGTGGATCTCCAGCCGGTCCAGGTACGGAAAGCCCTTGCGCCAGAACTGTTCATGCCGCTCGAAGATGGCCGACCGGTTGGGGTCGGCGGAGACGAACTTGAACGGCCCGGTGCCGATGCCGGTCAGCCCGATCTTGTCCGGCGTATCGGCCGGCATGATGCCGTGCTGGTACTCCGCCAGGATGTACGGAAACTCGGCATTGCCGTCCGACAGGAAGAAGCGCGCCTTGTACTTGCCCTGCGCCTCGATCTTCTGGATCTGGTTGGCGAACACCGCGCCCGTGCGGTGGGCATTGAACGACGCCACCACGTCCTCGCTGGTCATCTCCTTGCCGTTGTGGAACAGCACACCCTCACGGACGGTGACGTCCCAGACGTTGAGCTTGTCGTCCACCGGCACGATCTCGCGTGCCAGCTCGTACTCCCACTCCAGCTTGTCGTTGACCCAGGTCAGGCAGTTGTAGGCCACACGCGTGCTGAGGTCGACGAAGTAGTACGGATGCCGGGCATTGGTGGCGTCTGCGGTGCGCCGGTTGGCCGAGCACTGGGCAATCTTGAGCGTGCCGCCGCGGCGCGGCTGCTCGCTGCCCTGGGACCACGCACCGGTGATCACGCCCATGCCCAGGCCCGCGGCGGCGCGGGCGAGGTCTCGACGGGAAATGGCGCTCATGGCATGTCTCCTTGCGTGAGGGGCGCCGACAGCGGCACAAGCCAAATTATTTGCAGCCAGTCGTCCGGCAGCGGCATACCGTCATGGAATGCCACCCATAGGAATTGCCAAGACGACGTCACACGGCTGTCGCCTGCGCGGACCAGCGGCAGACTGGCAGCGCCACCAGCCCCGCAAGCGCGCCGCCAGCGGCGTCAGCCGTCGCGCATGCCGGGCGTCACCTGCTCGGCCAGGTCGATGAAGGCCCGCACGATGCGCGACTCGCTGCGCTCGGCCAGACAGGCGACATAGGAATCCACCGTGACCCTCACGTCCTCGATGCGCAAGAGACGCAGGTCCGGATGGTTGATGACCTGGTCCTCTGGAATCGCGCCCGCACCCAGGCCGGCGACCGCCGCTGCGACCACGCCCTCGCGGCTGCCATAGGTCATTGCGACGCTCAGCGGCACGCCGGCGGCATCGGCCGCCGTCTGCAAGGCCAGCCGCGTGTTGGACCCGCTCTCGCGGAACACCAGCGGCTCGCCGGCCAGCTCGCGCAGACGGATGCTGCGCCGGCGCGCCCAGCGGTGGCGCCGGTTGACCAGCAGCACGATCTCCGGGCGGGTGTGGCAGGTGGTGTGGAACTCGTCCAGGCTGGCCACCTGGCCGACCAGGGCCACGTCCAACCGATAGCGCCGCAGGCCCTCCAGCAGCTCGCTGGAGTTGCCCGGCGTCACCGAGATCAGGACCTGGGGATACTGCTGGCGGAACCGGGCCAGCATCTCGGTGATGCCAAAGGGTGAGATGGCGCCCAGGTTCAGCTGTCCGCTGCGCAGTCGGCCGGCGTCCTTGAGGAACTCGACCGCCTCTTGCTGGTTCGCCACCACGCGCAGCGTGATGGCCAGCAGATTGCGCCCGACGACGGTGAGCTCGGCGCCGCGCCCGTGGCGGTGGAACAACTCCACGCCATACAGCTCCTCCAGCTCGCGCACATGAGTGGTCACCGGCGGCTGGCTGGTATGCAGCGCGCGGGCTGCGGCGGTGAAGCTGCCGGTCGTGGCCACCGCATGAAAGGCGCGCAACTGCGTGGGCGTCATGGTCCGGTCAATGTAGCCCGCCGCCAAGGCTGGGGCGGCATCGCAAGCCCGATTGACACCTGGCCCGCCCCAGGCGACACGACCGCCGGCTATTGGGTTTGCGTATGCGACCCTTGCGCAATCCGAATTGGTGGCCGCGAGGGCCGCATGAAATCATCGGCTCGCCCTGCAACCCCGCGTTCACCACATCGGCCGGATGACTCCCGACGACACCACCGCCACCCACCGCGCCCTTGCACAAGCCCGGCTGCAGCGCGAGCGCAGCGTGCAGGCGCTGGCCGCGCTGGTGCGCATCCGCAGCCTGACCGGCGAAGAGGCCGAAGGCCAGCACCACCTGGCCGCGCACCTGCGGACGCTGGGAGCCACGGTGGACCTGCAGGAGCCGGATGTGCGCGCCCTCTTCGACGCCTACCCGACCGTGGCCCAGTACCCCACGCACTGGCAGCACGACCTGGTGCTGCCTTACGAAACGCTGCCCACCTACGACGCCTTGCAGGCCAGCGCCTACAAGGACGTCCTGCACTACCGCGACCGGCCCAACCTGGTCGCGCGGCTGCCCGGCAGCGGCGGCGGGCGGTCGCTGATCCTGAACGGCCATATCGATACCGTCACCGTGGAGCCGCTTCAGGCCTGGAGCTTCGACCCCTATGGGGCCACGGTGGTCGATGGCCGCATGGTCGGCCGCGGCACCTCTGACATGAAGGGCGGCCTGATCGCGGCCGTCATGGCCCTGACCTACCTGCGCGAGGCCGGCGTCGAGCTGCGCGGCGATGTCATCTTTCAGAGCGTGGTCAATGAGGAGCATGCCGGCAACGGCACGCTGGACCTGGTGCGACGGGGCATCACAGCCGACGCCGCCATCGTCCTGGAGCCGACCCACAACGCCGTCTGCGTGGACCACACCGGCGGCCTGTACGGGCAGGTGGAGGTGCGCGGCCGGCCGCGGTCGCCGGGTGCGCGCTGGGTCGACGGCGAGCTGGACGGCGTCAGCGCCATCGAGAAGCTGCCCGCGGTCATCGACGCCTTGCTGGAGGTCGAGCGCGACGCCCATGCCCGCGCCGCGGCGAACACCAACCGAAGTGATGCCCGCGATGCCGGCGGGCGCGCAGCTTTCTCGCTGGTCATCGGCAAGATCCAGGGCGGCCACTACGAGACCGTGACCGCACCCGACGTCCTGATCAAGGGCGGTGCCTATTTCGCGCCCGAGGTCGGCACCTTCCTGGAGGTGATGCAGCGCATGTCAGCGGCCATGGACCGGGCGGCCGAGGGCGACCGCTACCTGGGTGAGTTCCGGCCCCGGATGCAGTTTCTGCACCACGACGATGCGGTGGTGCAGCGCGCCGACATCGCCCCCGCACGCGAGCTGTGCCGGTTGCTTGAGCGGCGCGGCGGCGATGGGCGGGTGCGGCCCGGGCCCTTCTGCTGCGACATGCGGCATCTGGTGAACCAGGCCGGCATCCCATCGGTGATCTTCGGCCCCGGCAGCATCGCGCAGGCCCACAAGCACGACGAGCACATACTGCTGGACGAGTTCCACCAGGCGATCGAGCACCTGATCGAGTTCATTCCCGCCTGGTGCAACCAGGATGCGGGCTGACAGCGCAGGCGCTGTGGCCCCCGCTACGGCCGAGGCCGCCGCCCAGACCGCGCAGCCCTTGTCGGCGGCGGCGCTGCAGGCACTGCGCGAGCGCCTGACCCACGAGGTGGAGGCCGGCCGCCTGCCCGGTGCCGTGGTGGCGCTGTGGCTGGACGGCCAACCCGCCTATGAATGCGCAGTGGGCTGGCTCGACCGCGCCGCGGCCATACCGATGCGCGCCGACGCGCTCTTCCGCATCTACTCGATGACCAAGCCGCTGGCCTCGGTGGCGGCGATGCTGCTGGTGCAGGACGGGCGCCTGGCGCTGCACGACGACGTCGCCGACTGTCTACCGGGCTGGCCGCGCCGCGGCACGAAAGTGCTCGACCTGCTGATGCACACCTCGGGCCTGATCTATGGCCAACGCCAGCCGCCGGGTGATCTGCGCAGCGCCTACCAACGCCTGGGCCTGCGGCTCAACCCACGCGGCATGCCAGGCGAGCACTTCTTGCGAGACCTGGCACAAATGCCGCTGGCCGCTGCACCGGGCACGCACTGGCAGTACGGCCACTCCACCGACCTGCTGGGCGTGGTGATCGAGGCCGTGAGCGGGCAGCGCCTGGGCCACTTCCTGCGCGAGCGCCTGTTCGCGCCGCTTGCCATGCACGACACCGGCTTTGCCGTGGCGCCCCACGATGCGCAGCGGCTGGCGCAGCCGCTCGCCCATGACCCGGCAGACGGGTCGGCACTGAACGTGCCCGACCAGACCTTCGACCCCACCGCACCGGCGCTGATGGACAGCGCTGGCGCAGGTGCGCTCTCGACCGCGGCGGACTACGGCCGCTTTGCCAACTTTCTGCTCGCCGGCGGGCGCCGTGCCGACGGGCAGGTGCTGCTGCGCGCCGAGCTGCTGGCCGAGATGATGCGCGACCACCTCGCC
>JBJXHB010000523.1:0-9674 GCA_046160725.1 Aquabacterium sp. | reverse complement strand
AACCGCAGAAAGCCCCGCTTCGGCGGGGCTTTTTTCATGGCGAAACGACGGCTGTAGCCGATATTCGCCGGACCACCTAAACGAACCCGGCAGGACTTTGCCCAGCCTACGCACCCGTTTCCAGGTCAAAGACCGCCATGCTCTCCGTATGCGCCGTATGCGGAAACATGTTCACCACGCCGGCCGCGCTGCAGCGGTAGCCGGCCTGGTGCACCAGCAAGCCGGCGTCGCGAGCCAGGGTGGCCGGGTTGCAGCTGACATAGACGATGCGCCGCGGTGGCCGCCAGCCCTGCGGCGCACCGGTCTGCGCCAGGTCGGCCAAGGCCTTGGCCAGTGCGAAGGCACCTTCCCGCGGCGGGTCCACCAGCCAGCGATCGGCCTTGCCCAGCGCAGCCAGGGCCGCGCCGTCGAGCGCGAAGAGGTCCGATGCCACAAATCGCGTGCGCGCCTCCAGCCCGTTGAGAGCGGCGTTCTGCCGCGCGCGCTCGACCAGGGCCGGCGCACCCTCGATGCCCAGCACCTCGGCGCATCGGGTGGCCAGCGGCAGGCTGAAATTGCCCAGGCCGCAGAACCAGTCGATGACCCGCTCATGCGTCTGTGGCGCCAGCAGCCGTACAGCGCGGTCCACCAGCACGCGGTTGATCGCGGCATTGACCTGCGTGAAGTCGGTGGGCCGGTAAGGCATGGTCACGCCGAACTCGGGCAAGGCATAGCCCAGCCGACGCTCATCGGCCGGGTCCAGCAGCGCCACCGTGTCGGGGCCCTTGGGCTGCAGCCACCACTGCACGTCGTGCTCGATGCCGAACGCCTGCAACCGCTGCCGGTCGGCCGTGGTCAGCGGCTCCAGATGCCGCAGCACCAAGGCCACCACGGTGTCACCTTGGGCCAGCTCGATCTGCGGCAGCCGGTCCCGCGCCTCCATCTCACCGATCAGACGCCGCAGCGCCGGCAACATGGCGCTGACCTTGGGCGGCAGCACCGCACAGCTGTCCATGTCGGCCACGTAGCGCGACTGCCGCTCATGAAAACCGACCAGCACCACGCCCTTGGCCGCCACATGGCGCACCGACAGGCGGGCCCGGTGGCGATAGCCCCAGGCCGGGCCTTCGATGGGCCGCAGCACCTGCTCGGTCCGCACCTTGGCAAGGTGTGCCAGGTTGTCCTCCAGCACACGTTGCTTGATCGCCACTTGTGCCGCCGCGTCCAGATGCTGCATCTTGCATCCCCCGCAGGCGCCTCGGTGCAGTACAAAGTGCGGGCATCGCGGCCGCACCCGCAGCGGGCTCTCGCGCGCCATGGTGGTCATCGTGCCGCGCTCCCAGGCGGCCTTGCGCTTGCTCACCACCACCTGCACACGTTCACCCGGCAGCGCGCCTTCGATGAAGACAACCTTGCCGGTCGCGTCATGCGCCACGCCATGCGCCTCCAGGTCGAGCGACTCGACCTGCAGCCATTCATTGTTCTCAGCCATGGTGGATTATCGACAGGGCAAAAAAAGAGCCGCCCTGAGGCGGCTCTCGGTCTGGCGCGGAACGCCCGTTCAGGGCTTGATGTAGTCGGAGACGACCTTCCAGCGGCCGTCGGTGATCTGGGACATGCGCGACAGGTCGTTGCCCAGCCGCTTCTGCGGGCCGAAGGTGGTCAGCGGCGCACCAAACATGTCCGGCTGGATCGTCAAGGTGTCCATGGCCTTGATGAACGACTCCGTCGTCAGGTTGGCGCCGGCCTTGCTTGCTGCCTGAATGAACGTGTCGATGATGGTGTAGCCATACACCGAGAACACCGTCGGATCCTCGTTGAACTTGGTCTTGTACTTGTTGGCCCAGAAGCTCACCTTCTGGTCGGCGGCATCCAGGTAGGGGTGCGCCGAGGTGTGCGTCGCATACAGGCCGTTCATGGCGGGCCCGCCAAGCTTGTGGATCAGGTCGGTATAGGCGGCGCTGGAGCCGAGGAACGTCGGATTGAAACCGGTCTTGCGGCTCTCGCCGATGGCCCCGATGGTCTCGCGGATGATGGTGCCCAGCACCACCAGGTCGCAGCCCGCGGCCTTCATGCGGGACACCTGGGACGAGAAGTCGGTGGCGCCACGCTTGTAGGACGTCTTCTCGGTGAAGGCCATGTTGATGGTCTTCAGGCCGGCCTCGCCGCCTCTCACCACCTCCAGGCCGAACTCGTCGTCCTGGTACATGGTGCAGATCTTGGACGCCTTCTTCTCCTGCGCCAGCTTGGGCAGCACGGTGCGGATCTGGTCGTAGTAGGTGGCGGCGAAGGAGTACTTGAGCTTGTGGAACGGCTCGTACATCTCGCGGGCCGCCGTGATCGGCAGGAAGTTGATGACGTTCTTCTCGAACTGGATCGGCATGGCCGCCAGGTTCTGGGCCGTGCCGATATGCCCGACCATCATGAAGATCTTGTCCTGGTTGACCAGCTTCTGCGTCGCCAGCACGGCACGCTTGGGGTCGTAGGCCGCATCCTCGACAAGCAGCTTGATCTTGCGACCCGCGATGCCGCCCTGTTCATTGATTTCGTCCACCCGCAGCAGCATCCCGGCGCGGGACTGCTTGCCGAAGGCGGCGATCGGGCCGGAGAGGTCCTGGATCGAGCCCAGGACGATTTCGGTCTTGCTGACGCCTTGGGTCTGTGCCTGGATGGCCGGCACTGCCAGGGCGGCAGCGAACGCGATGAGGGTGGTCGGGAACTTCATGGTCAGGGGGTCTCCTGGCTGGGGGGTAAAGAGGGAACGTGCGGTCGGGTCGTTCAGCGGTACATGGCCTCGATCTGCTCTGCATACTTGGTCTGCACCAGCTTGCGTTTGAGCTTCATCGTCGGCGTCAGTTCCTCGTCCTCGGCGGTCAGCTGGTTTTCGAGGAGGAAGAACTTCTTGATCTGCTCGACCCGGGCGAACTTCTTGTTGACCTTGTCGATCTCGCCCTGGATCAGCTCGCGGATCTGGGGCGCGCGGGCCAGGCTGGTGTAGTTGGAGAACGGGATGTCGCGCTCCTGCGCGAAGCGCTCGACATTCTCCTGGTCGATCATCACCAGTGCCGTCAGGTAGGCGCGCTTGTCGCCGATCACCACCGCGTCGGTCACATACGGCGAGAACTTCAGCTCGTTCTCCCATTCGCTCGGCGTGACGTTCTTGCCACCGGCGGTGATGATGATGTCCTTCATGCGGTCGGTAATGCGGAAGAAGCCCTCCTCGTCCAGCACGCCGACATCGCCGGTATGCAGCCAACCGTCGGCGTCGATGGTCTCGGCGGTCTTCTCCGGCAGGTTGAGGTAGCCCATGAAAACGTTCGGGCCCCGCACCAGGATCTCACCGGTCTGTGGGTCCAGCCGGACCTCATTGAAGGGCGCTGCAATGCCGATGGTGCCGGGCTTGATGCGCCCGGCCGGCTGGGTGGTCGACAGGCCGGCCGTCTCGGTCATGCCCCACACCTCGATCATCGGCAGGCCCAGGGCCAGGTACCAGCGGATCAGGTCCGGCGAGATCGGCGCAGCCCCCGTCAACAGGTAGCGCGCCCGGTGCACACCGATCATGCGGCGCACGTTGTCAAGCACCAGCCAGCGCGCCAGCATGAACTTGGCCCGCAAGCCCGACGGCACCTCCTTGCCGGCCAGGAAAAGGTCGGCCACATCGCGGCCAACGCCCAAGGCCCAGGCGTACATCAGCTGCTGCGGGCGCGACGACTCGCGGATCGAGATCGTGACGGCGCTGTAGAACTTCTCCCAGACCCGCGGCACGGCGGTGAACACCGTCGGCGCGATCTCGCGAACGTTCTCGGCCACCGTCTCCGGGTTTTCGACAAAGTTCAGCTTGGACCCGGTGTACAGGCTGTAGTACTCGCCGCCCATGCGCTCGGCGATGTGGCACAGCGGCAGGAAGCACATGCACTCGTCGTTGATGTCGCGTGCGATCAGTTGGTTGTAGGCCCGCGCCGCCGTCACCAGGCCGATGTGGGCGTGCATGGCGCCCTTGGGCTTGCCGGTCGTGCCGGAGGTGTAGACCAGGATAGCCAGGTCCTTGGGCTGAACCGACGCCACCCGCTGCTCCAGCATCCCCGGATGCTGGGCCAAGTGGGCGCGGCCCGTCTCGCGCAGCTGATTCAGCGTCACGACCATCGGGTCGTTCAGCTCGGTCAGGCCGGTGGCGTCGAAAACGACAATCAGCTTGAGATGGGGCAGGCGACCGCGCACCTCCAGGGCCTTGTCCAGTTGCTCCTCGTCTTCAACGAAAAGCACCCGCGTGCGTGAATCGGCACAGAGGTACTCGACCTGTGGCGCGGCGTCGGTCGGATAAATGCCACTGGAAACACCGGCGCAGGACAGCACCGCCAGGTCGGCCAGCACCCACTCGACCACGGTGTTGGCCAGGATCGACGACGTGTCGCCCCGCTCGAAGTCATGGGCCAGCAGCCCATGGGCAATCTCGCGCACCTCGATACCCACCTGCGCCCAGGTCCAGCTGCGCCACAGGCCCAGGTCCTTCTTGCGCAGCCAGACATGCGCCGCCCGCTCGCGCACGCCGTTCCAGAAGATCGCGGGCAAGGTGTCGCCCGCGATCGAGAGTTCGGGGCCGGGTTTCAAGTCGGCAAGCTGCCAGAGGTTGGTCATGTTCGATGCCGCGCGTGACGGCTGATCGGTGCGCAAGGGAAGACGCGGGTTGCCGCGGCCAGCATCGAGCCGGCCCAGGCATGGCCGATGCTAGCGGTGTCGCTGGCGTCCGACCCTCAGGGAAACGCCGACAACCCGATGCCCGCGAGACTTCCGAAAACGCGTCGTGCAGGCCATGCCTAGCGCGCAGGCAACAGCCGTGCCGGATCAACCGGCTTGCCCTGGCGCCGGATCTCGAAGTGCAATTGCACCCGCTCGGCATCGCTGGACCCCATCTCGGCGATCTTCTGCCCACGCTTGACCGCCTGGTCCTCCTTGACCAGCAGCAGCTGGTTGTGAGCATAGGCCGTCAGGTAGCTGGCGTTGTGCTTGACGATCACCAGGTTTCCGTAACCGCGCAGGCCTGATCCGGCATAGACCACCCGGCCGTCCGCAGCCGCCAGGACCGCGTCGCCCGCCTTGCCGCCCAGCACCAACCCCTTGCTGCGGCCTTCCTCAAAGCCGGCCAGCAGCGGGCCGGCAGCCGGCCACAGCCAGTCGAGGTCCGCGTCGGCGTCGCGGGGGACCACCGGCGTGCTGGCCGGTGCGGTTGTCGGCGTGCTTCCGCCCGCCGTGGTCGGTGCGGCGGGCGCCGATGCCGACCCCGCTGGCACCGGCGGCATTGCCGCGGGCCGGCTGTCCAAGGGGCGCGCTTCGGCCCGAGCTCCGGCCACGGGCCGGGTCACGGCGACGTTTGGGTCAACACCCGGTGGCACCACGCGCAGGGCCTGGCCGACTTCAATCAGATTCGGGTTGTCCAGCCCGCTCCAGCGGGCGACGTCACGCCAGTTCTGCCCGTGGTCCAGGGCAATGCGGATCAAGGTGTCACCGGGCCGCACGACATAAAACCCCGGCTTGCCCGCGTTGTCGGCCACGGGCCGCACGTCGGCTGCAGGTGCCGGGCTGCTCGGCGCGACGCTTGGCGTTGGAGCTGCCGGTGCCGGCACGGCCGCGGCTGGCGGCGTCATGGCACGTGGTGCCGGGCTGCGGGTCTCGACCGGCGCTGGTGCACGCGGGCCGGCGCAGCCCGCCAACAGCGCCAGCAGCAGCGCTGTCAGTGCCGCACTGTGGCGTCCGCCGAACCAGGTCAGGGAGAGTGGCATCAAGGTGGCAGATCCGGGTGTCAGAGCGCGCCGGATTCTAGGGGGACGAACTGCACCGCTTCGAGGGTATGGCGATGCAGGCCGGACGCGTCGTTGTCGACGACGACGAGGCACTGGCCGCCACCCGCACGGGCGGCCGACGGCGCCACCAGCCGACCACCGGGCGCCAGCTGCGCCAGCCAGGCCGGCGGCAGGTCCTCGCCACCCGCCGCGGCAATGATGGCGTCATAGGGCGCCCGGGGGCCATGCCCTAACCGTCCGTCGCCATGCACCAGGCGCACACGATCGCCGCGCCACGGCGCCAGCTGCTCGGCCGCGCGCTCGTGCAACGGCCGCAGCCGCTCGATCGACACCACATCGTGCGACAACTGCGCCAGCACGGCCGCCTGGTAGCCGCAGCCGGTTCCGATCTCGAGCACCCGGCCGAGCCGACCCGACAGCCGTGCCGCCGGGCCGTCGAACAGCAAGGCCAGCATGCGGGCCACGACCGACGGCTTGGATATCGTCTGGCCGTTTCCGATCGGCAGGCTGGTGTCCTCGTAGGCCTGCGCCGCCAGTGCGCTGTCCACGAACCGATGGCGCTCGACCAGGGCCATGGCCTGCCAGACCGGCTCGCAGCCCAGGCCGGCGTCGCGCAGGCGCTGGACCATGCGCGCGCGCACCGCGGCCGAGTCCAATCCCAGGCCCGAGACCACGTTGGCCGACGCCAGCACTCGCGGCTGCAGGCGCTCGCCCAGGCCCGCCACCCTGGCAGGGAACCCCGCCCGCGGGGCTTGCTTCATCCGGCCAGCACCTGGGTCCAGCCGGCCAGCGCGGCATGGTCGGTCAGGTCCACCTGCAGCGGGGTGATGGAGACCTGGCCCAGCGCCGTGGCATGGAAATCGGTCCCGGCGTCGGCGTCGCGGGCCTCGCCGGCCGGGCCGATCCAATAGATGGTGTCGCCGCGTGGGCTGGTCTGGCGGACCACCGGCTCGCTGGCATGGCGCCGGCCCAGCCGCGTCACCAGTCGCGGCCGCATGGCTGAGTCCGCTCGGTTCGGAATGTTCACGTTGAGCAGCCAGACCTGCCCCGCACGCACCAGCGGCAGAGCGCGCTCGATCACGCTGCGTGCCGTCTGTGCGGCCGCGTCCAGGTCGGCCCAGCCCTTGTCGACCTGTGAGAACGCGATGGCCGGGATGCCGAAGAGATAGCCCTCCATCGCGGCAGCCACCGTCCCCGAGTACAGCGTGTCGTCACCCATGTTGGCGCCGTTGTTGATGCCGGTCACCACCAGGTCGGGCCGCTGGTCCAGCAGCCCGGTCAGCGCCACATGGACGCAATCCGACGGCGTGCCGTTGATGACATGGAAACCCCTCTGCGCCTCGCCCTGGGCCCGGAAGACCGACAGGGGCCGGGACAGCGTCAGTGCATTGGAGGTGCCGCTGCAGTTCTGCTCCGGCGCCACCACATCGATGTGGCCCAGGCCCTGGCAGGCCTGCACCAGGGCCCGGATGCCCGGTGCGAGATAGCCGTCGTCGTTGGCGATGAGGATGCGCATGGGCTGGGATTCTAGGCAGCGGTCGTGTCGCAACCACCCATGGGGCCATGCCATCATCGTTGCCCGCGCCACCCAGGCGCGGGCCCGAACACCACGTGTCACCCGAACGGAGCCTCTCGATGCATGCCTGGATCTGCCCCCAGCCGACCGGTCTCGACAGCCTGCAATGGCAGGAGTTGCCCACGCCCGCGCCCGGACCGGGCGAGATCCGCGTCGCCATCCGCGCGGCCAGCCTGAACTTCCCTGACATCCTGACCGTCCAGGGCAAGTACCAGTTCAAGCCCGAGCCGCCGTTCACGCCGGGCTCGGAATACGCCGGTACCGTCGACGCGGTGGGCGAAGGCGTCATCCGCCTGAAGGTCGGCGACCGTGTCGCCGCCATGGGGTCGACCGGTGGCTTCGGCACCCATGCCGTGGTGGCCGCGGACCGTGCCATGCCCATGCCGGCCGACTTCAGCTTCGAGGATGCCGCGGCCTTTGCGATGACCTACGGGACGTCTCACCATGCGCTGATCGACCGCGGCCAGCTCAAGGCCGGCGAGACCGTGCTGGTGCTGGGTGCCGCGGGTGGTGTCGGTACCGCCGCCCTGCAGATCGCCAAGGCCGCCGGCGCCCGTGTCATTGCCGCGGCGTCTTCCGACGCCAAGTGCGCGGTGTTGCGCGACCTGGGCGCCGACGCCACGATCAACTACAGCAGCGGCAACCTGCGCGATGCCATCAAGGCGGCCACAGGTGGCAAAGGCCCGGACATCGTGTACGACCCGGTCGGGGCCGAGTTGGCCGAGCCGGTGTTCCGCTCCATCGGCTGGCGCGGGCGCTACCTGGTGATCGGCTTTGCCGGCGGCAACATACCCGCGCTGCCGCTGAACCTGATGCTGCTCAAGGGTGCGTCCGTTGTCGGCGTGTTCTGGGGGGACTATGTGCGTCGCGAGCCGCAGGCCAATGCCGCCGGCATGGCCGAGTTGGCCCGCTGGTACACCGAGGGCAAGATCAAGCCGGTCATCGACCAGGTGCTGCCGATGTCGCGCCTGCATGACGCCTATGCGCGCATGGGCTCGCGGCAGGTGATCGGCAAGGTGGTCCTGGTCAACGACTGAGGTTGTGCCGCGCATGCCGCGCGATACCATTGTCGCGCTCCGGGTCCAGCCGACGGCACCGTGCCGCGTTGCATGTCCGGCGGATCCCCATTGAGGTGCCCGGCATGGCCGTCAAGGTTCTGATCATCGAGGACAACCCCGTGGCCCGCGGCTTTCTGTGCCGCGTGGTGCGCGAGAGCTTTTCGGACACCATTGCCATTACCGAGGTCGGTGACCTTGACGGCGCGCGCAAGCAGATCAGCCTGACGGGTGGCGCCCGGGGCCTGCATGGTGTCGACCCTTTCAAGCTGATCATGGTCGACCTGGAGCTGCCCGACGGCAACGGCATGGAGTTGCTGGCCGAGCTGACGCAGTACCCAGCGACCAAGATCGTGACCACGCTCTACTCCGACGATGACCACCTGTTTCCCGCCCTGCAGTGCGGCGCCGACGGCTACCTGCTGAAGGAAGACCGTTTTGAGGTCCTGGTCGAGGAGCTTCAAAAGATCGTCCGCGGCCAGCCACCGCTGTCGCCGGCCATTGCCCGGCGCCTGCTGACGCACTTCCGGGACAGCCCACGCATGGGTGCGGCGCCAGACTCCGGCCTGACGCCGCTGGCCGACGCCGGCGTCGCACGCCCGATGCTGGTCGAGAAGCCGCCGGAGCACGACCGGCTGACGCCGCGCGAGAGCGAGGTCCTGACCTATCTCAGCAAGGGCTTCACCATCAAGGAAATCGCGAGCCTGATGGGCATCAAGTGGTTCACCGTCAACGACCACATCAAGTCCATCTACAAGAAGCTCAACGTCTCCAGCCGGGCCGAGGCTGCCGTCCTGGCGACCAAGCAGGGGCTGGTCTGACGCCCTGAGCGTCTAGCCGGACTGCGGATGAGCACCGCCGCGTCCCATCGTGCCGCGGTCGACGACCCCGGCGCGTCCGGTTCTGGCGTCGACAGTGCCTTCGAACCGCGCTGGCTGGAACAGGCCGTCCGGCCGCGCGACGCGGCCCAGGCCCGCTGGATGGGCCTGCGCCTGCGCGGCCTGGTGGTGGTGGCCCTGGCCGGCTGCCTGTGCCTGTTCCTGCTGCTTCGCCAATGGGCGGCCGCGCCCTACATCGACAGCAGCTGGCGCCCGGCCGCCCAGGGCGGCCTGGAATTGCTCAGCGCCGCCGACCCGGCCTTGAATGCCTATCGCGGCCGTGTCCTGCGTCAGCTGGCGGCGGCCGGCGAGCCGCCGCTGGTGGCCGACCTGGCACTGCTGCAGCGATCACCGCGCTGGGTGGTGGACGACAGCCAGCGCGCGACCA
>JBJXHB010000522.1:0-9941 GCA_046160725.1 Aquabacterium sp. | reverse complement strand
GCTCCGGCACCACCGCGATCTCGGCGATGTAGGTGTGCCAGTTGGCGCGGACCAGCGGTGCCTGCTGGGTGCCGTAGTCGGCCCACTCGGCCGCGTACTCGCCGATCGCCCAGAAATTGCGGTGGTTGTTCGGGTCGATCGTCACCGCGGCGTAGTCACCCCAGCGCTGGCGGCATGCGGTATCGACCGTGGTGCGGGCACCGCAGCGATAGTCGCCGACATCGCTGACACGCAGCAACATGTCCGCACCAACCTGGGTCAGCTGACCGGTACCGTCGTCCTTCAACACACGGGCCAGGAAGCTGATGCGACCATCGGCCTTGCCGTCGCCATTGGTGTCGCCGGTCTGGCTACCCGACCGGTTGAAGCCGATCACCACGTCGCCAAACTCGTTGACCGCGATCGCGCCCTGGTAGTAGTCGAAGCTGCCCCCGGAAATCTCGCCCTGCGACAGCAGCGCACCGGTACCGGCATCGACCACGTAGTAGCGCAACTCGGTAAACGAGCCGCCCTGGTCCGTCACGGTGTGCACAGCATAGAGTTTGCCGTTGGACTGATAGACGTTCGCGGAAATGCGGTCGTCCAGCGTGTCCACCAGGCGGTTGCTGGTGTTGTTGGCTTGTCCAGGCAGGGTGTCCGGCTGGCGCCCACGCCCGTTGTCGGTGTACAGGTTGACGTTCAGGTCCGCGACCGCGCTGCGGGTTGCACCAGGGGCATTGACGCCGGTCACCGTGTAGTAGTGGACGTCGTACTGCAACAGGCTGGCCGCCAGGATGGGCGCCTTGTTGGTGGTGTTGCCCTGCCAGTTGACGGCGCCCTGGATGGCATACCCGTAGGTGTTGGGCGGGTTGCCCGTATCGAACCGGCTCATGTTCGCCACCGTCGGGGCGCCACCGAACAGATCCGCCTTGGGAATGGTGAACAGGCTGGTGCCGCTGAAACCGGGCGTGAAGTTGTTGGTGCCGATATAGACACCCTTGTCGTCCATGCCCAGCGTCGGGTAGTCGGCAGTGCCAGACGGAAACGCCGTGATCTTGGTGGACTTCCAGGTACCCAGCGCATCCGCGGTGTCCGACACACCGATGCAGACGTCGTTGACGTTGCGGCAGAAGCCGATCGCCATCCAGCGGTTGGTGTAGTGATCGAACAGCACGCGCTGGTCGCCAGCGGAGCCGTTCTGGCCCAGGCGGGTCCAGAAGGCATTGGCGCCCACGCGGTTCAGCACCGCGCCGGAGGTGCGGTCATAGACCGTCACGCTGCCGTTGGTCGTCTCCAGGTACTGCGTGGTGCCGATCGCGCCCATGGTATCGGGCGGACGGAAGGCGCCGTCCAGGAAGAAGTTGTTGTACTGCGACGTGCCTTCGAAACCGCGCCAGGTGAACTGCGCCTGGGCGGCCGAGGCCACCAGGGTCAGCGTCGCCATCGCGGCCAGCGAGACCACGCGCCGGCGTGCCGTTGTGCTTCGATCCATGAGTTGTTGCTCCGTGAGTTGCATCGCCCGCCCATCCGGACCTGACCGGCTGGTCGGGTCCCCTCTCTCAGCGCCGGCGGGTCATCGCGCTGTGAACGGTGTCACGGTACGCCTCAAGAGCCGGCACCACACCCCCCTGTCCAAGGGGGGCGGACGAATGAAAACCCTAGGTTCGGTGCGCTCGGTGCGCCCACAACGACAAAACCCCGCCGCAGCGGGGTCTTGCAGGTTGGCCACCGGCGGCTGGGTCGCCGCCGGGGTCACCACGCCACAGGCCTCAGGCCTGGGCCTTGCGCTTGCGGGCAATGGCGCCGACCGCCACCAGGCCCAGGGCCATCAGCGCATAGGTCTGGGGCTCCGGGACCATCACGCTGTTGATCCAGTCGGCATGCAGGTAGACCGGCACATAGCCGCTGAACTCGCCAAACGAGCTGTTCAGCCCAGCCAGTGAATCACCCCAGGCGGTGCCGAAGGTCAGGCCATAGGAGTTGACCGACGTGATCTTGCCGTCGATGAAGCTGCCGCCGCCGGAGTCGCCGCCGGCCACGCCGACCTCGCGCGCGCCGCGGCCCTTGTCGCAGAACACCGCACCGGCCGCGCCGGCCAGGTTGCTGGCCTGCGCGACGCGGCAGGCGGTGTCGTTGGCTGCCAGGCCGTTGTCGAAGTCCGACACCCAGGAGTGCGAGATCTGGCTGGCCGGTTCGCCCAGGATGCCAGCCCAGCCGCCGTTGAAGGCCGCATCGCCCAGGCGGAAGTCGTACTTGTTGTCCCCGGTGCGCAGGCGTGCCGCAAAGCCGTTGGCACCCGTGGCGCCGTCGCCCAGACGCCCATAGCCCGAGACGGTGAAATCATCGCCCGTCAGGTTGCTGTCGGAAGCCAGGCCGTAGGACGTGGCCCAGACCGGCGCCAGGTCGGACAGGCGCAGCACCGCGATGTCGTTGTGGTCGATGACGGAGCCGGTGTAGGCGCCGTTGACGAAGTACTGCGACACGCTGCGGGTCACCGCGCCGCCATTCGGGATGCCGCCGGTCTGGATGCGCGTGCCAGCGGGCAGTCCGCCGACCGGCTGGAAAAACACCGTGGTCGACAGCGGGTTGGCGGTGCCGGCACCGTCGGACACGCAGTGGCCGGCGGTCAGGATCGAGACGCGGTCACTCAGCAGCGTGCCCGAGCAGATGAACTGGCCACCGGGGCCATAGTCCATCAACAGGTGTACCGCGCCGCCGAACGTGGGGTAGCTGGGGTGGTAGATCGGGTCGCCGGCGGTGTTGCTGCCGTTGCCGGTATTGGTCACGCCGGTCAGCATGCTCTGCGCCGTCCATTGCATGCCGTTGTAGTTGCCGCTCATGGACTTGCCGGCCGCCATGGCGCCGGATGCCGCCAGCAGCAATGCGGCGGTGGAAACCATCTTCAATGCAAAACGACTCTTCACGATTCGCCTCCGGGGCTGGTGAGTTGGAAGCGTTGATTCTTCACGGCTTGTCGCAGCCTGTGTGCGCCCCACCCCCCCAAGCATGGGGGGGTGGTTTACCCGGACCGAGCGCCCGCTTTCCGGCCCCAGAAAAGGGAAAACCCCGCCACTGCAGGGTCTTGGGTTCTGCCAGCGGCGGCCGAGGCGGCCGCCGGGGCACGCCAATGGCCTCAGGCTTGTGCCTTGCGCTTGCGCGCAATGGCGCCGACCGCCACCAGGCCCAGGGCCATCAGCGCATAGGTCTGCGGCTCGGGCACGCCGGTCACCTGGTTGATCCAGTCATAGTGGCTGAAGACCGCGGTGGAGGCCATCAGGTCACCCCAGCTGCCGCTGTTGCGGCCGGAGAAATCGCAGCTCGGGCTCAGGCGGCCGTTGCAGAACTGCCAGCCCCAGGAGTGCACGCCGGTGACCAGCCACTTGGTGCCGTCCCAGACGAAGTCGCCACCGCCGGAGTCGCCGCCGGTGATGATGCTCTCGACCTGGCCGCCGGTGTCGCTGACCAGGCCGTTGATGCGGCCCAGCGTGTTGCGCAGCGCGCTGCCGTCGTCATAGTCGGCCACGTACTCTTCGCCATCGGCGTTGGACCAGGTGCCCAGGCCGGTCAGGCCCTGGGCCTGCGCGGCGTCCAGGAACTGCTTGGTCGTGGCGTCGAACTTGTTGACGCCCCAGTGGCCGTGACCCCAGTCGTTCCAGTTCGGTGCCGTCGTGGTGTTGCCCTGGGTGGTGGTGCCGTAGCCCATCATCAGGACCGACTTGCCGACCGCGCTCTGGTTGTCGATGCCGAAGCCCTGGATGCCGGTGACCTTGCTGTCCAGCTTCAGGATGGCGATGTCGTTGCCCTTGCTCAGGGTGCCGTTCCAACCGGAGTGGATGTAGGCCTGGGACACCGACCGGGTGGCCGTGGCGACGTCGTTGTTGAGGCCGAACTCGACCACGAAGTTGGTGACGCCATCGGCGCAGTGGGCCGCCGTCAGCACGTACTGGCCGCCCGCCAGCAGCGTGCCGGAGCAGACGAAGGCGTTGTCCATGATGATCCGGGCCACGCCGTCGAAATTGACGCCGTTGAACGTGGTGCCGGAATTGAAGCGCCAGTTGCTCGGCGCCGTGTTGTTGGACATGGCTTGCGCCGCGCCCGCGGCTACCAGCAGCGCTGCTGCCGAGACCGCCTTCAAAGTGTTGCGAGACATGGGTGGAGTCCTCCAGGTGACTTCAGGTGACAGAAAGCCCATTCTTGAGAACATCCGTGATCTGGGGAACCCCCTATCCCGGGGTATGGGTTCAGGGTTCATCCTAGCCGGCGGGCGGTCCAGGCTGTGCATGCCCTATACCCGTATCAGCCGTCCGCAGCAGCGCCAGCCCCTTGAGGTACTCGCCCTCCGGGTAGCACAGCGTGGTCGGATGGTCCGGCGCCGCCTCCAGCCGCTGCAGGATGGCGGCATCGACGCCGGCATCGATGCCGGCGCCGGCCACGATCTTGTGGAACAACTCGGCACCGATGCCGCCGGAGCATGAGTAGGTGGTCAGCAGGCCGCCCGGGCTCAGCAGCTTCAGGGCCAGGCGGTTGATGTCCTTGTAGGCACGGGCCGCGCGCTCGGCATGGGCCGCGCTGGGCGCGAACTTCGGCGGGTCCAGCACGATCGCGTCGAAGCGACGCCCCTGGGCGGCAAGGTCGCGCAGCGTGCGGTTGACATCGGCATCCAGGAAGCTGCAGCCGGCCAGGTCAAAGCCGTTGCGCGCCACATGCGCACGCGCCCGCTCCAGCGCCGGCGCGGAGGAGTCGACGCTGACCACCTCGCGCGCGCCGCCGGCCAGCGCGGCCACGCTGAAACCGCCGGTGTAGCAATAGCAGTTCAGCACGTTGCGCAGGCCGAGCTGCCGCACCAGCCGCGCAAAGCCGGCGCGGTTGTCGCGCTGGTCCAGGTAGAAGCCGGTCTTGTGGCCGCCGCCGATGTCCACGCCCAGGTGCCAGCCGTGCTCACGGATCTCGACCTCGGGCTCGCCGCCGCCGCGCAGCCAGCCGCAGCGCTCGGCCAGGCCCTCCATGCCGCGCACGCCGGAGTCGGACCGTTCGTAGATGCGCTCGCAACCGGTGACGCGGCTCAGCGCGCCGGCGATGACATCGCGCCAGGCCTCGGTGCCGGCGGACAGCAGCTGCACGCTCAGCACGTCGGCATAGCGGTCGACGATCAGCCCGGGCAGGCCGTCGGCCTCGCCATGCACCAGGCGCATGCTGTCGCTGGCGATGGCCAGCCGCGCCCGCATGGCCACGGCGGCCGCAATGCGGCGCTCGAAGAAGGCCCCATCGATGGGCTCGGCAGCGTCAAAGCTCCAGGCCCGCAGCCGGATCTGCGACCGCGGGCTGTAGGCCGCCCAGGCCAGGAAGCGGCCGTCGGCCGTCTCCACCCGCACCGTGGCGCCACTGTCGCCGCCGCCGCGGGCCACGCTGCCGGCGAACACCCAGGGGTGATGCCGCATCAGCGAGCGCTCCTTGCCCGGATGCAGGCGGACGGTCGGCGGGGTGCTGCATGCGCTCATGGCCGGCATTCTCGCGGGCGCCACCGCCCGGCTACTTGCGGCGGGCCCGTGGATGCGCGGCGTCGTAGGCGCGCGCCAGGTGCTGGAAGTCCAGCCGCGTGTAGACCTGGGTGGTGGCGATGCTGGCATGGCCCAGCAGCTCCTGCACCGCGCGCAGGTCGCCGCTGGACTGCAGCAGATGCGACGCAAAGCTGTGGCGCAGCATGTGCGGATGCACGGTCGTCGGCAAGCCGGCGGCCAAGGACAGGCTGCGCAGCCGGCTGCGCACCTGGCTGGCCGACAGGCGGCTGCCGCGCTGGCTGACGAACAAGGCCGGCTGGTCGGCCGCCGCCAGGTCGGGCCGCAGCGCCAGCCAGGCGCGCAGCGCCGCCAGCGCCGGGCCGCCGACCGGCACCACGCGCCGCTTGCCGCCCTTGCCGCGCACCTGCACGCTGGCATCGGCGCTGTCGACCCAACCGTCGGCCGTTGCCGACGGGCGCAGGTCCAGCGCCACCAACTCGCCCACGCGCAGGCCGCAGCCATACAGCAGCTCGACGATGGCATGGTCGCGGGCCGCCAGCGCCGGCCGGGCGGACGGGGGCATCGCCTCTGCCAGGGCCACGGCCTGCTCCACCGGCAACGCCTTGGGCAGCGGCCGGCCGGCACGGGGTGGCCGCAGGCCGTCCACCGGGTTCAAGGCCACCAGCCCCTGCCGGCCCCACCAGCGGTACAGGCCACGCCAGGCCGACAGCTCCAGCGCGATGCTGCGCGGGCCCAGGCCCTGCTCGCGCAGGCGCACCATCCAGCGCCGCACCTGGTGCGGCTGGGCCTGCTGCAGCGGCGTGCCGTCGGCGTGCGCCAGGGCCTGCAGGCGCGCCAGCGCTGCCGTGTACAGGGCCTGGGTGCGCTCGGCCAGGCGGCGCTCGACGGTGACGTGGGTGATGAACGCCTGCAGCTCGGGCGCCAGGGTCGTGCGGTCCGTCGGCGCGAGCGCGTCGGCCGCAGTCGACACGGGCGCCGGCATCCGTGCCACGGCCGGTCAGGTCAGGCGCGACAGCGCGGCACCGGCCACCTCGCCCAGGCGCATCAGGAAGTCGGTGCCCATGTCGGCGCTGTAGCGGGTCGGGTCCGGCGAGCCCAGGACCAGCAGGCCGATCACCGCGCCACCGGCGCGCAGCGGAATGATGGCCACCGAGGCGACCGTGGCCCCGTCATCCAGCCAGCGCACCGCCTCGAAGCCGGCATGCGCGCCGCAGTACGGCAGTGTCAGGCTGGCCGCGAAGCTGCGCGTGTCGTCGCTGACACCTTGTGCATACGGCTCCGAAGCAAAGGCCGCGTCCACGCCCCAGACCCGGATGGCGGCCTGCGGCACCAGGAACTCGGCCTTCAGCTCGCGCACCATCACCAGTGGCAGCTCGGACGCGCTGCGCGCCAGCAGCACGGCCCGGGTCCAGCGGTGCAAGCGGTCGGCAATGGCCGCGTTCTCCTGGCCGTGGCGGATCATCTCGATGATCTTGGCCTCCAGGCCGCGCACGCGCTCGCGCATCATCTCGATCTGCCGCTCCTGCAGCGACACGGCACGCGCGCCATGCGGGCTGGCCAGCTGCACGGACGCCAGCAGCTCGGCATGGCGCTCGAAGAAGCCCGGCGTGTGGGCCAGGAAGTTGGCGATGTCCGCCTCGGTGATGCCGTCGGTGCTCACAGTTCGATCTCTCCTTCGAAGACGGTTTCGGCCGGCCCGGCCATGCGCACCGTGGCGTCATCGGCCGGCCAGTCGACGTGCAGGTCGCCACCGAGTGCGGACACGCGCACCGAGCGGTCCAGCCAGCCCAGGCGGATGCCGGCCACCACGGCCGCGCAGGCGCCGGTGCCGCAGGCCAGCGTCTCGCCGGCATCGCGCTCCCAGACCCGCAGCACGATGTGGTCGCGGGCCTTGACTTCCATGAAGCCCGCATTGACGCGGCGTGGGAACGCCGGGTGATGCTCGACCAGCCGGCCCACGCCGGCCACATCCGCCGCGGCCGCGTCGGCCACGCGCTGCACGGCATGCGGGTTGCCCATCGACAACACGGCGACATCGACCCGCCCGCCACCGGGCAACGCCAGCGGCCACAGCTGGCCCTGGCCCTCGGTGCGCGGCGCCCCGGCCGCGGCCCCGGCGTCGAATGGAATGTCGGCCAGGCCGAAGAACGGACGGTTCATGTCGACACGGACCTGGCCGTCATCGCCCAGCGTCAGCTCCAGCCGGTTGTTGATGGTCGCCACCCGCAGCGTGCGGCGTGTGCTCAGGCCGTGGTCGTGCACATAGCGCACGAAGCAGCGGGCGCCGTTGCCGCAGTGCTCGACCTCGTCGCCGGAGTTGTTGAAGATGCGGTAGCGGAAGTCGATGTCCGCGCCGTCGCCGGGCTCGATCAGCAGGATCTGGTCGCAGCCGATTCCGAAGCGGCGGTCGCCCAGGTGGCGGACCTGCGCCGGGCTGAGCGTGATCGGGGCGCGCGTGGCGTCGAGCACGACGAAGTCGTTGCCCGCGCCCTGCATCTTGGTGAACGTCAACCGCGCCATCGGGTGCGGATTATCCGGTGCGGCCGTGGCGCGGCCATCGTGGCCGGGGTGGCGCGGCCGCGGTCAGTACAAGGGCGGCTCGCCCTCCGGCCGCGTCTTGAAGCGCCGGTGCACCCACAGATACTGGGCCGGCATGGCGCGGATCTGCTCCTCGATGAAGGCGTTGACCCGGCGCGTGGCGGCGACGTCGTCGTCGGCGCCGGGAAAGTCCTCCCACGGCGGCAGGAACCGCACGCGATAGCCCTGGCCGCCGGGCAGCAACTCCACGATCAGCGGCTGCACCACCATGCCCAATGCCCGGGCCAGCCGTGCCGGCGCCAGCAGCGTGGCGGCGGGCACGCCGAAGAACGGCACCATGGCCGCGTCGCGGTTGCCGAAATCCATGTCCGGCAGGTTCACGAAGACATCGCCGCCCCGGATCGCGCGGATCAGCGACATCACGTTGCCGTGCCGCGGCAGCGTCTTCCCGTGGCCGAAGCGCAGCCGCCCCGCCCGCAGGGCGGCGTCGAACACCGGGTTGGACTGCGGCTGGTAGAGGACGATCGCCGGGCGCTTCACATACAGCTGGACGGCAGCACCGCCTATGTCCAGGCCGACAAAGTGCGGCGTCAGCCACATCATCGGCCGGCCGCAGCGTTCGGCGTAGCCGACGTCACCCTCGACATGAATGAGACGCCGCAGCCGGTCGTGGGAGGCATACCAGAGCAGGCCGCGCTCCAGCAGGCTGCGCGCCAGCCAATAGAAGTGCTCGCGCGCCAAGGCCTCGCGGGCCGGTGCATCGAGCTGTGGCAGGCACAGCTCCAGGTTGCGCAGGGCCACCCGCCGCCGCGCGCCGCCCAGGCGGTACAGCAGGCGGCCCATTGCCGAACCGAGCGCGGCCTGCCAGGCCAGCGGCAACGCGGCCACCAGCCGCATCAGCCACAACACGGCGTGGGACAGCAGCCTCATGTCCATGCCCCGGGCAGACCTGCACGCGCGTGGGCCGGCGTGGCTGAAGTGGCGGTCATGCGGTCTCCTCGGCCGATGGCCTGGGCGGCTGCTTGTATCGGTGGTAGCCCCACAGGTACTGCTGCGGGCACTGCCGGATCAGTCGCTCCATCTCGGCATTGACGGCGCCTGCGGCGTCCTGCTGCGACGCATCGTCGGCCCCGACGGCCGGCAGCGGCGCCGACGGCTCGGCCACATGCAGCCGCCAGCCCGCCGCGCGCGGCAGCCGCTCGGCCCAGATCAGCAGGCAGCGCACCTGGGCCTGCCGCGCCAGCCGTGCCGCCAGGGTCATGGTGTAGGCCGGGCGGCCGAAAAACGGTGCCCATGCGCCCTGGCCCAGCGGCGGTACCTGGTCGGGCAGCAGGCCGACCATCTCGCCGCGCCGCAGGGCGCGCAGCATCTGCCGCACCGCGGCCAGGCCGACCGGCACGGCCTGCAGGCCCGGGCGCTGTCGCGCCGTGGCCTGCACCTCGCCCAGCCAGTCCTGGCGCGCCGGGCGGTACAGCACGGTCAAGGTCGGCTGCCCGGCCCAGCGCTCGGCGATGGCTTGCGCACAGACCTCGAAGCTGCCGAGATGCGGTGTCAGCAGCAGCAGCCCCTGGCCTTGGTCCAGCGCCTGCTGGATCAAGGCGTCGCCGTCCCAGTGCAGCCGCGCGCCCAGGGGCCGCGTCGGCGGCCGCAGCCACAGCCACGGCAACTCCGCCACCATGCGCCCGGCCTCGGCCACGGCGGCACGGCGCTGCGCGGCGTCCAGGCCGGCCAGCGCGGCATGGGCATCGAAGCGCTCCCGGTAGCCGCGCGAGCCGATGTAGCCGGCCCAGCCGATGAGAACGCCCAATGTGTGCAGGATGCCCAGGGGCCAGGCGGCCAGCAGCCGCAACAGGAGACGCATGCTTCTTATAATGTTCCGAGTCGCCGAGTTAAAGGACAACTTGC
>JBJXHB010000521.1:0-4256 GCA_046160725.1 Aquabacterium sp. | reverse complement strand
GGCCGTCGCCGGTGGCGAACGGGCCGTAGGGAAAGATGGTCGCGTGGGCGCTGCCGGTGCGCGGCGGCGGCGTGGCGCCCTGGTAGGCGTAGTACAGCGGATAGCTCATCCACTCGGTCATGCTCTCGAGCATGGACACGTCGAGCCGGCAGCCCTGGCCGGTGCGGCCGCGCTGGATCACCGCAGCCAGGATGGCGCTGTAGGCATGCATGCCGGCGGCAATGTCGGCGATGGAGCAGCCGGCCTTGGACGGCGACTCGGGCGTGCCGGTGATGGACAGGAAGCCGGCCTCGCTCTGGATCAGCAGGTCATAGGCCTTCTTGTCGCGGTAGGGACCGGGCGCGGCAGGGTCGTCGCCATAGCCGGAGATGTCGCACACGATGAGGCCCGGGTGGCGCGCCTTCAGCGCCGCGTGGCCCAGGCCCAGCCGCGCCGCGGCGCCGGGCGCGAGGTTCTGCACCAGCACGTCGGCGCGCCCCATCAGCCGCGCCAGCACCTCGGCGCTGTCCGGGTGCTTGACGTCCAGGCTCAGGCTCTCCTTGCCGCGGTTGGCCCAGACGAAGTGGGAGGCGAGACCGGCCACGCGCTGGTCGTAGCCGCGCGCGAAGTCGCCGCTGCCCGGGCGCTCGATCTTGATCACGCGGGCGCCGAGATCGGCCAGCTGCCGGGTGCAGAACGGCGCGGCCACCGCATGCTCCAGGGTGACGACGGTGATGCCTTGCAGGGGGCGCATGGACGGGCTCAGAAGCTGCGCGGCAGCCCGAGCACATGCTCGGCCACGTAGCTCAGGATCAGGTTGGTGGAGATCGGCGCGACCTGGTACAGCCGGGTCTCGCGGAACTTGCGCTCGACGTCGTATTCGCAGGCGAAGCCGAAGCCGCCGTGGAACTGGATGGCGGCGTTGGCGGCCTCCCAGCTGGCCTTGGCCGCCAGGTACTTGGCCATGTTGGCCTGCGCGCCGCAGGGCTCGCGTGCGTCGAAGAGCCGGCACGCCTCCCAGCGCATCAGGTTGGCCGCCTCGACCTCGATGTGGGCCTCGGCGATCGGGAACTGCACGCCCTGGTTCTGCCCGATCGGGCGGCCGAAGACGATGCGGTCCTTGGCATAGCGCGTCACGCGGTCGATGAACCAGTAGCCGTCGCCGATGCACTCGGCCGCGATCAGCGTGCGCTCGGCGTTCAGGCCGTCCAGGATGTACTTGAAGCCCTGGCCCTCGGTGCCGATCAGGTTCTCGTGCGGTATCTCCAGGTCCTCGAAGAACAGCTCGTTGGTCTCGTGGTTGACCATGTTGGGTATCGGCCGCACCGCCAGGCCGTGGCCGATGGCATCGCGCAGGTCGACCAGGAAGATCGACAGGCCCTCGCTCTTGCGGGCCACCTGGTCCAGTGGCGTGGTGCGGGCCAGCAGGATCATCAGGTCGGAGTGCTGGATGCGCGAGATCCAGACCTTCTGGCCGTTGACCACCCAGCGGTCGCCGCGCCGCACGGCGGTGGTCTTGATCTTGGTGGTGTCGGTGCCGGTGGTGGGCTCGGTCACGCCCATGCTCTGCAGGCGCAGCTCGCCGCGGGCGATCGGCGGCAGCCAGCGCTGCTTCTGTTCGGCCGAGCCGTGGCGCAGCAGCGTGCCCATGTTGTACATCTGGCCGTGGCAGGCGCCGGCATTGCCGCCGCAGCGGTTGATCTCCTCCATGATCACGCTGGCCTCGGCCAGGCCGAGGCCGGAGCCGCCGTAGTCCTGCGGGATCAGCGCGGCCAGCCAGCCGGCCTGGGTGAGGGCGTCGACGAAGGCGGCGGGATAGCCGCGCGCCGCATCGACCTTGCGGAAGTATTCGTCGGGAAACTGGCTGCACAGGGCGCGCACGCCGTCGCGGATGTCGGGGAAGCGGTCGGTCATGTGGGTCGGCGCGGGCGCCGCGTTGTCACGCACGCGACGGTCGTCGCATCGCGCAGTGCCGAAGTATCCGCACAAAGTGGCGGCGGCCGATGCCGGCGGGCCGATGCCGGCACCTTAGGATGCTCACGATATGGGTGACCCCGAGATCCGCAGCCCGGCACCGCCCGGGCCGACCGCCGCGCCGACCCCAACGCCGCCGGACTGGGCCGCGGTGCGCGCCCTGTTCGACCGCGTGGAGGCGCTGCCTCCCGCGCAACGGGCGGCGGTGCTGGCCGATACCGGCATCGACCCGGCGTTGCGTGCGGAGGTGGCGTCGCTGCTGGCGCACGAGGCCGGTGCGGCGACCGGTTTCCTGCAGGCCGCCACGCCGATGGCGCCCGCACCCGCGCCCAGCCGCGTCGGCCAGAAGCTGGGCGCCTGGCGCCTGGAGCGGCCGCTGGGCACCGGCGGCATGGGCGACGTCTTCGAGGCGCGCCGCGACGACGGCCGCTTCCAGGGCGTTGCCGCGGTCAAGCTGCTCAAGCGCGGCATGGACTCGCAGGCGGTGCTGTCGCGCTTTGCGCAGGAGCAGCAGGCGCTGGCCCGCCTGTCCCATCCGCACATCGCACGGCTGCTGGACGCCGGCATCACCGACGACGGCCTGCCGTACTTCGTGATGGAGCGGGTGCAGGGCCGGCCGATCGACCAGGCCTGTGCCGACCAGCCGCTGGACCATCGGCTGGTGCTGTTCCTGCAGCTGGCCGATGCGGTCGCGCATGCGCACCGCAACCTGCTGGTGCACCGCGACCTCAAGCCCAGCAACGTGCTGGTCGACGACGACGGCCGCGTGCGCCTGCTGGACTTCGGCATTGCCAAGGCGCTGGACCCGGCCGGCGCGGCCGATGCGGGCGCGACCCTGGTCGGCGAGCGGCCCTTCACGCCGCACTACGCCAGCCCGGAGCAGGTGCGCGGCGACATGGTCGGCACCGCCACCGACGTCTACAGCCTGGGCGTGCTGCTGTATGTGCTGCTGACCGGGCAGCGCCCCTACGGCCGCGGTGCGACCACCGCCGCCGACGCTGCGCGCGCCGTGCTGGAGGAGCAGCCCACCCGGCCTAGCCAGCTGTCGACGCCGGACCCGGGCTGGGCGCGCCTGCGGCGGCAGCTGCACGGCGACCTGGACAACATCGTGCTGAAGGCCCTGGCCAAGTCGCCGGCCGAGCGCTATGCCAGCGTCGACGCGCTGGCCGCCGACATCACCGCCTACCGGGAGGGCCGCCCGGTCAGCGCCCGCGCCACCAGCCCAGGCTATGTGCTGGGCAAGTGGCTGCAGCGCCACCGCGCGGCGGCCGGCGCGGCGGCCCTGGGCGGGCTGGGCCTGATCAGCGGCCTGGCCGCCACCGTGCTGCAGGGCCGCACCGCGCTGGCCCTGGGTGCCGTGGGCATGGGCGGCGGGCTGGTGATGGCGCTGCTGCAGGCCCGGCGCGCACAGCTGGCCAGGGACCAGGCGGCGCGCGCCCGCGACGAGGCCACGCGTCACCTGGGCGAGCTGCGGCGGCTGGCCAACCGGATGGTGTTCGAGGTCAACGATGCGTTGGAGCGCGGCGTCACCGAGGGCCGGCGCCAGCTGGTGCAGACGGCGGCGCAATCGCTGCAGCAGCAGGCCGACATGCACGCCCTGACCGACGCCGAGCGGCTGGACCTGGGGCAGGCGCTGTCGCGGCTGGCCAAGCTGGAAGGCCAGGACAACACCCACAACCTGGGCAACCCGCCGGGCGCCCTGGCGCACTATGAGCGGGCGCTCCAGGTGCTGCAGCCTCTGGCCCCGCGCCTGAGCGATGACCTGCAATGGCATGCCGCCATGATGGCCGTGCACGACGGCATGGCCGAGGTGCAGCGCTCGCTGCGCCGGCCGGTGCCGGCAGCGGCCAGCATCCGCCGCGCGGCCGAACATGCCGAGCGCGCTGCGGCACTGCAGCCCGGCGACCTGCGCTGGCGCGTGGCCGCCTGCGCCACGCGCGCGCAGGTGTCCGACTACCGCTACGGCCCGGTGCGCATCCATGCGCTCAACGAGCTGGACGGCGCGGCCCAGGACGCGCAGGTTGCCTTCGAGGCCGGCCTGCGCCTGGTGGCCGACTTTCCGGCCGAGCACCGCGCCTGGCGCACCCGCGGCTATGTGCAGCGCATGCATGCCGGCATGCTGGCGATCCAGGGCCGGTTTGCCGACTCGGTGCGCGCCGACCAGGAGGCCTGGGCGGCGACCGAGCGCGCGCTGGGGCTGCCGGGCGGCGAGGCCACGCGCAGCACCGACATCATCGGGTCCCGCGTTCGGCTGGCGATCACGCTGCGCACCGATGGACGCCATGACGAGGCGCTGGCGGTGC
>JBJXHB010000520.1:0-6291 GCA_046160725.1 Aquabacterium sp. | reverse complement strand
TGGTGGAGGTGGCGGCGCAGTCTTCATGATGAAGAAGAAGGCCGCCGAGGCTGCGGCCGCCGCCGAGGACGAGGACGGCGGGCATGCGCCGGCCAAGGCGCAGAAGAAGGACGACAAGGCCGCGCCGCCGGTCTTCATGCCGCTGGAGGTCTTCACCGTCAACCTGGCCGACCGCGAGGCCGACCGCTATGCACAGATCGGCATCACGCTGGAGCTCGACGATGCCAAGACATCCGACCAGATCAAGGTCTACATGCCGGCCATCCGCAACAACATCCTGATGGTCATCGCGCACAAGACGGCCGAGAACCTGATCTCCAAGGAGGGCAAGGTGAAGCTCGCGCAGGAGGTGCAGCGCGAGGCGCTGAAGTCCCTGGGCGTCGAGATGGAGAAGGAGGAGGACGCAGCGGACGACGCTGCCGAGCCCAAGGCCGACAAGCCGGCCAAGGCCAAGAAGAAGAAGGCCATGGCCGCGCCCAGCTATCCGATCAAGGCGGTGCATTTCTCCAACTTCATCATCCAGTAGCCGGCCGACCGTTCCCGGACCCCCGCCGCCCCGACCCCCGCCGCCAACCGCCACCCGCGCGATGAACCAACAGATCCTGTCGCAAGACGAAGTCGATGCTCTGTTGCAGGGCATCACCGGCGAGAGCCAGAAGCTCGAGCAGGAGGAGGCGCCGACCGACGGCATCCGCAACTACGACCTGGCCAGCCAGGAGCGCATCGTCCGTGGGCGCATGCCCACGATGGAGATCATCAACGAGCGCTTCGCCCGCAACATCCGCATCGGCCTGTTCAACCTGATCCGCAAGAGCCCTGAGATCAGCATCGGCGGCATCAAGGTGCAGAAGTACAGCGCCTTCCTGCGCGAGATCGTGGTGCCGACCAACTTCAACATCATGACGGTCAAGCCACTGCGTGGCTCCGGCCTGATCGTGTGCGACCCGAACCTGGTGTTCGCGGTGATCGACGCGCTGTTCGGTGGCGCCGGCAAGTTCCACACCCGCATCGAGGGCCGCGACTTCTCACCCACCGAGCAGCGCGTGATCCTGCGCCTGGTGGAGGTGATCTGCGCCGAGTACAAGAAGGCCTGGGTCGGCATCTACCCGGTGGAGCTGGAGTTCCAGCGCCAGGAGATGCAGCCGCAGTTCGCCAACATCGCCACCCCCAGCGAGATCGTGGTGGCCACGTCCTTCACGCTGGAGGTCGGCGACACCAGCGGCACCATCCACTTCTGCATCCCCTATTCCACGCTGGAGCCGATCCGCGACGTGCTCTACAGCACCATGCAGGGCGACGCCGTCGAGCCGGACCGGCGCTGGGTCAACCTGCTGAAGACGCAGATCCAGGATGCCCAGGTGCAGCTCGTGGCCGAGCTGGCCCGCGCCGATGCCACGGTGGAGCAGCTGCTGTCCTTCAAGGAGGGCGACTTCATCGAGCTCGACCTCGACCCCATGATCCAGGCCAAGGTGGACGGCGTGCCCGTCTTCGACTGCCGCTACGGCACCTCCACCGGCCGCTATGCCATCCAGATCGACCGCCTGTTGACCGGCTCCCAGCAGGGCTGGCTCGGAGAGACCCATGTCCGCTGACGATATTGCCGCCGCCACCGCCGAGTTGAGCGAACAGGACCGCATGGCGGCCGAATGGGCCGCCGCGCTGGAGGAGGCCAAGCCGTCCGATGGCGCCGTGACCGCGGCCCCGGAGGCCATGCCGGCCATGCCGGCCAGCCTGCCGCCGCTGACACCGGGGCTGGCCGCAGCGGCCGGCAACGACCTGAACATGATCCTGGACATCCCGGTCCAGCTGACCGTGGAGCTGGGCCGCACCCGCATACCGATCAAGCACATCCTGCAGCTGGCTCAGGGCTCGGTGGTGGAGCTGGAGACCTTGGCCGGCGAGCCCATGGACGTACTGGTCAACGGCTACCTGATCGCCCAGGGCGAGGTGGTGGTCGTCAACGACAAGTTCGGCATCCGCCTGACCGACATCGTCACGCCCAGCGAGCGCATGCGTCGGCTGAGCCGGACGTGAGCCTCAGCGGCTCGACCATCCCATGACCACCGCCTGGACCTCGCTGCTGGCCTTTGCCGCCGTCATCGCGCTGATCCCGGTCGCGCTATGGCTGCTGCGGCGCAGCCCCTATGGCGCAGCCGCGGCCCGAGGCGGCCCGGCCCGGGTGGTCGGCAGCCTGCCGCTGGCACCGGGTCAGCGCCTGTTGACGGTGGAAGTCGGCCAGGGCGACGAGCGGCGCTGGCTGCTTCTGGGCGTTACCAACGGCGGCATCAGCCGGCTGCATGAGATGGCTCCCGGGCCGGCCGACGCACCGCAGGCACCGTCCTTCAGCGCGCTGCTCAAGGGCAGCACAGGGGCCAGTGATGCACGCTGAGCCGCGCCGCCGGCCGCTGGTCTGGATCGCTGTCCTTCTGCTGACGCTGCTGCCGGCCCTGGCGGCCGCCCAGGGGCCGGTCGGCGGCCCCGGCGTGCCGCTGGTGGTGGCACAGGGCGCAGGCGGTACCAGCTACTCCGTGCCGGTGCAGACGCTGCTGTTTTTCACCGCGCTGGGCTTCCTGCCAGCGGTGCTGCTGATGATGACCGGCTTCACCCGCATCGTCATCGTGCTGGCCTTGTTGCGCCAGGCCCTGGGCACGCCCACCGCGCCGCCGAACCAGGTGCTGATCGGCATGAGCCTGTTCCTGACCTTCTTCGTCATGGCCCCGACGCTTGAGCGGGTCTATGCCGAGGCCTATCAGCCGTATGCCGAGGGCAAGGCCGACTTCAACGAGGCGTTGAAGAAGGGCGAGGCGCCGATGCGCGCCTTCATGCTCAAGCAGACCCGCCAGAGCGACCTGCAACTGTTTGCCAAGCTGGCCAAGCTGGACAGCAGCATCAAGAGCGAGGACGCGCCGCTGCGCGTGCTGGTGCCGGCGTTCGTCACCAGCGAGCTGAAGAGCGCATTTCAGATCGGCTTTCTGATCTTCATCCCGTTCCTGATCATCGACATGATCGTGGCCAGCGTGCTGATGAGCCTGGGCATGATGATGTTGAGCCCGGTGCTGGTGGCGCTGCCCTTCAAGCTGATGCTGTTCGTGCTGGCGGACGGCTGGAACCTGCTGCTGGGGTCGCTGGCCGCCAGCTTCGTCACCTGATACCGACAGCCCCGGAGCACGCACCCATGGATGCCCAACAAGTCTTTACCGTCGGCCAGCAGGCCCTGCTCATGCTGCTGATGATCTCCGCGCCGCTGCTGTTGACGGTGCTGGCCGTCGGTCTGGTGGTCAGCGTGCTGCAGGCCGCAACGCAGATCAACGAGGCCACGCTCAGCTTCGTGCCGAAGGTCGTGGCCGCGGTGGCGGTGCTGGCCCTGGCCGGGCCGTGGATGCTGACCATGCTGGTGGACTATCTGCAGCAGACGCTGCAGTCCATACCGGCGGCGGTGCATTGACGCTTGTTCGCAGCAAGGCCCGGGCCGGCGGGCTTGGCGGCCGACGCCAGGCCCGCGCGCACCGACCATGATCACCGTTACCGAAGCACAGCTGATGCAGTGGCTGGGCCCGCTGCTGTGGCCCTTCCTGCGGACGCTGGCGCTGTTCAGCGCGCTGCCGGTGCTCAGCCAGCGCAGCGTGCCGATGCGGGTGCGGGTCGGGCTGGCGCTGTTCATCGCCATCGCCGTGCAGGGCACCCTGCCCGAGGCCGTGCCGTTGCCACCGCTGGATGCGCCCGAGGCCTGGGCCATTGCCGCGCAGCAGGTCATGATCGGCCTGACGCTGGGTTTCGCCGTGCGGGTGGTGTTTGCCGCCACCGAGATGGCGGGCGAGCTGGTCGGCCTGAAGATGGGGCTGAACTTTGCCGCCTTCTTCGACCCCATCAGCGCGACGCAGAGCAATGCGGCGTCGCGCCTGTTCGGCACCCTGATCGCGTTGCTGTTCGTGGTCATCAACGGCCACCTGGCGGTGATCGGCGCACTGGTGCGCAGCTTCGAGGCGTTTCCGCCGGCGCCGCAGCCGCTGGCCTTCCTGGCGCAGCTGCATCCACAGGCCTGGGGCGCGGAGGTGTTCGCGATGGGGCTGTGGATCGCGCTGCCCATCGTCGGCCTGCTGCTGTTCGTCAACCTGGTGATGGGCGTTGTCGGCCGCGTCGCGCCCCAGCTCAACATCTTCGCCATCGGCTTCCCGGTCACCCTGGGCGTGGGGCTGCTGGGCCTGCTGCTGACGCTGCCGCTGCTGCAGCAGCCCTTCGTGATGGCGCTGGAGCGGATGCTGGCGCGCTTCCAGTAGTCCCGAGCGGCGTCTGGCCTCGCCTCGCACCGACGTACGCTACAGCAGGCGCACCTTGACGCTGCGGCCCTTGACCTTGCCCGCGGACAGCCGCTGCTGGGCCTGCTGGGCAACGGCCGCGTCGACAGCCACATAGGTCGCATAGTCGTTGACGTTGATCCGGCCGACCTGCGTGCCGGCATAGCCCAGGTCCTTGGTCAGCGCGCCCAGTACGTCGCCGGGGCGGATCTTCTCCTTGCGGCCGCCCAGGATCTGCAGCGTGCGCATCGGCGGGCGCAGCGGCGGGCCGGCGGCGGCCGTCAGCTCGTCCAGGGCATGCCACTCGGAGGTGAAGCCCAACGCCTGCTCCAGCAGGCCGACGCGGCCCATCTCGTCGTTGCTGGCCAGACTGAAGGCCCAGCCTTCGGCATCGACACGGCCGGTGCGGCCAATGCGATGGGTGTGGGTGACCACGTCGGCGGCGATGTCGACATTGATGACCGCCTCCAGCTGGGCGATGTCCAGCCCGCGGGCGGCGATGTCGGTGGCCACCAGCACGCTGCAGCTGCGGTTGGCAAACCGCACCAGCACCTGGTCGCGGTCGCGCTGGTCCAGGTCGCCGTGCAGCTCCAGCGCGACATAGCCCTGGGCGTCCAGCACCTGCAGCAGGTCGCGGCACTGCTGCTTGGTGTTGCAGAAGGCCAGCGTGCTCACAGGCCGGTGGTGGTCCAGCAGCAGCGACACGACATGCAGCCGCTGGTCCTCGCTCACCTGGTAGAAGCGCTGGCGGATCTTGGCCGCGGCATGGCGCTCGGTCAGCGTGACCTGGCGCGGCTCGCGCATGAAGGCGGCGGCCAGGCGGGCGATGCCCTCCGGATAGGTGGCCGAGAACAGCAGCGTCTGCCGCGGCTGCGGGCATTGGCGGGCGATGGCCGCAATGTCGTCATGGAAGCCCATGTCCAGCATGCGGTCGGCCTCGTCCAGCACCAGGGTGTTGAGTGCGCCCAGCTGCAGGCTGCCACGGTCGAGATGGTCCATCAACCGGCCGGGCGTGCCGACCACCACATGGGCCCCGTGTTCCAGGCTGGCCAGCTGCGGCCGCATCGGGTTGCCGCCGCACAGGCTGAGCACCTTGATGTTGTCGTCGGCGCGCGCCAGGCGCCGCAGCTCCTGGGTCACCTGCTCGGCCAGCTCGCGCGTGGGGCACAGCACCAGCGACTGCACCGCCAGCCGTGGCGGGTTCAGGCCGGCGCCCAGCCGCGGGTCCAGGCGCGCCAGCAGGGCCAGCCCGAACGCGGCCGTCTTGCCGCTGCCGGTCTTGGCCTGGGCGATCAGGTCATGTCCGGCCAGGGCCAGCGGCAGGCTGGCGGCCTGGATCGGCGTCATGCCGAGATAGCCCAGCTGCTGCAGGTTGGCCAGGGTGGCCGCCGGCAGGGGCAGGGTGTCGAAGGAGGGCGGGGATGCGGTCATGTGACCGGGGTTGTACCCCATGTGCGTCCGGTGCCGGCACGGCTGCCCGCCCGCGCAGTTGCTCGCGCGGTGGCCGAACCATCGGGCGCCGACAATGACGGCATGACGGCTCCACCGACGCCATCCCGGGACCCCATGCACGGCCTGACGCTGCAGGCCCTGCTGCAGGCGTTGGTGGATGCCTACGGCTGGCCCGGCCTGGCCGAGCGCGTGCCGCTGCGCTGCTTCAGCCACGAGCCCAGCATCAACAGCAGCCTGAAGTTCCTGCGCCGCACGCCCTGGGCGCGGGAGAAGGTGGAGAGCCTGTACCTGTTCCACCTGCGCGAGCAGCGCCGCCAGGGCCTGACCCGCCCCGAGACGGGCGGCGCCTGAGAGTCCAGAAAGGCCCGTACCGGCCCGCTCTGTTCCCGATTGCCGTCAGGCGCTTCAGCTCGGGCGGTTCCTATGGGCTCCTTGCGGGCCCTTGGATGCCCGCTGTATGGGTTGATGCCGTAGCGCGGCAAGGCCGGGGCTGGCGGGCTGGGTGGCCAGAATGAGGCGCCTGTCCCTGCGGGCCAGGTGCCCT
>JBJXHB010000519.1:0-3843 GCA_046160725.1 Aquabacterium sp. | reverse complement strand
CCTGTGCCACCGTCTGCATCGCCACTGTCGCGCCCAGCGCCAACGCCCACCATTTCATCGTCTGGCCTCGCATGCCACCGGCCACAGGGCCGCCGCGGTGATTGTGGCGCACCAGGCCGGGGCGCCGCGCCGACAAAAAAGGGCGGCCGAAGCCGCGTCGATGAAAAAGGGCGGCCGAAGCCGCCCTTGTCCCGTGCCGAAGCACGACCTGGGTCACAGGCTGTAGTACATGTCGAACTCGATCGGATGCGTGGTCATGCGAAAGCGGGTGACCTCCTGCATCTTGAGCTCGATGTAGGCATCGATCAGGCCGTCGGTGAACACGCCGCCCTTGGTCAGGAAGGCGCGGTCGCGGTCCAGCTCGTCCAGGGCCTGGTCAAGGCTGTGGCAGACGGTCGGGATCTTCGCGTCCTCTTCCGGCGGCAGGTGATACAGGTCCTTGGTCGCGGCCTCGCCCGGGTGGATCTTGTTCTCGACGCCATCCAGGCCGGCCATCAGCATCGCGCTGAAGGCCAGGTACGGATTGCAGGTCGGGTCCGGGAAGCGCACCTCGATGCGACGCCCCTTGGGGTTGGACACATACGGGATGCGGATCGAGGCTGAGCGGTTGCGCGAGCTGTAGGCCAGCTTGACCGGCGCCTCGAAGCCCGGCACCAGGCGCTTGTAGCTGTTGGTGCCCGGGTTGGTGATGGCGTTCAGCGCCTTGGCATGCTTGATGATGCCGCCGATGTAGTACAGCGCGAACTCGCTCAGGCCGGCATAGCCGTCGCCGGCGAACAGGTTCTTGCCGTCCTTCCAGACCGACTGGTGCACATGCATGCCGCTGCCGTTGTCGCCGACGATGGGCTTGGGCATGAAGGTGGCCGTCTTGCCATAGGCATGGGCCACGTTGTGGATGATGTACTTCTGGATCATCAGCCAGTCGGCGCGCTGCACCAGCGTGCTGAACTTGGTGCCGATCTCGCACTGGCCGGGCGCCGCCACCTCGTGGTGGTGCACCTCGACGGGCACGCCCATCTGCTCCAGGATCAGGCACATCTCGGAGCGGATGTCCTGGAAGCTGTCGATCGGCGGCACCGGAAAGTAGCCGCCCTTGAGCGCGGGCCGGTGGCCCATGTTGCCGCCCTCGATCGTGGCGCCGGTGCTCCAGGGCGCCTCCTCGGAGCTGACCTTGTAGAAGGCGCCCGACGGGTCGGCACCCCACTGCACCTGGTCGAAGATGAAGAACTCGGGCTCCGGCCCGAAAAAGGCCGCGTCACCGATGCCGCTGCTCTTGAGATAAGCCTCGGCGCGCCGGGCCAGCGAGCGCGGGTCGCGCTCATAGGGCTTGCCGTCGCCCGGCTCGAGCACGTCGCAGGTCAGGATCAGCGTCGGCTCTTCGAAGAAGGGGTCGACGTTGGCCGTGTTCGGGTCGGGCATCAGCAGCATGTCGGAGGCTTCGATGCCCTTCCAGCCGGCGATCGACGAGCCGTCGAAGGCATGGCCGGAGGCGAACTTGTCCTCATCGAAGTGCGACACCGGCACGGTGACATGCTGTTCCTTGCCACGGGTGTCGGCGAAACGGAAATCAACGAACTTGATCTCGTTCTCTTTCACCATGGCCATCACATCGGCGACGGTCTTTGCCATCTGGCTTACTCCTAGCGGTTGTTCGGATACGGGGTTGGGGAGGTGGTTTGGGTGCCAATCAGGCCTTCCGGCGGACTCGGCTGACGCAGAGACTCACCAAAATGGCGCAAGCCAATCTAGCAGAAACCATGCCCGGGACTGGCGCGGGGGAAACTGGAAGGCCCTAAGCCATCGGGGACGCAATGCACCACTCTTGGGCGAATGAACGCACCGATTTGGTTCAATTGGTGCTGACTGGCCGAACCAATTCGGTGCGAATCTCGGCGTTCAATGCGACCAGGCCGGCCTTGAGATCGGCATAGGCTGGCGGCACGGCTTCAGCCGCGCCCTTGACGCCGAGCTCGATGTGACGTCCCCACTGCGGATGGTCCACGCTCGGCAGGCTGAAGACCTTGATGCCCGGATGACCCGCCTCGATCGCCTCCATCAGGGGCGTCAGTGTGGCCTCCATCGAGCCAGCCACGATCATCGACTGTTCAGCAACGACCTGGCTGCCGTGCAGAGCGCCATAGCGGCCGTCCAGCAGCGCCTCGATCATCGGATGTGCCATGACCGGAAAGCCGGGCACGAAATGCACCTCGCCGACTGAAAAGCCCGGAATCTTGTTGTACGGGTTGGGAATGATCTGCGCCCCGGCCGGAAACACGCCCATGTTCAGGCGGTGCACATTGTCCGGACGGTCCGGCTCGTAGGTGGTGCCCTGCTCCAGGGCCACATCGCGCATGCGCGCCTCGATCAGCAACCGGGCCTCCGGATGCAGGGCCAGCGGCCGGTCCAGCGCCGCTGCGGCGCACTGGCGCGTATGGTCGTCAGGCGTCGCGCCGATGCCGCCACAGGAGAAGACGATGTCGCCGCTGGCGAAGGCGTCGCGCAGCGCGGCCGTGATGCGCTCGCGCTCGTCGCCGATATAGCGGGCCCAGGACAGCGCCAGGCCACGCGCCGACAACAGCTCGATGACCTTTGGCAGATGCTTGTCCTGGCGCTTGCCAGACAGGATCTCGTCGCCGATGATGATGAGGCCAAAGGCCATGCTCAGACTCCAGGCAGGCGGTGGGGTGCAGTGGTCGCGGGCGCGGCCGCCGCTGGTGCCGCAGTCGACTCACCGGGCTCCGGCGTCGGCACCTGCCCTCGCAGACGCGCCAGCGCCGCCAGGCCGTAGTGCGTGAACCAGAGCGCGCTGAAGGCGAACACCAGGGTGTACAACCAGATCGATGCGGCAATCAGCAGCGGCGCAAAGACCAGTGCCAACGCGCTGAAGGCCCACAGCAGGCCCGGCGCCGCACCCAGATAGCCGCAGATGATGCCCATGGTCAGCAGCGGCAGGCGGTGCTGACGCATCAGCGCCCGCCGCTCGTCGGCGCTGGCATGGCTGCCCAGGGCGTCGAAGGCCATCACCCTGTAAGTCAGCCAGCCCCAGATCAGCGGCGGCAGCACCAGCATCAGCGGCGGCACAAACCAAAGCGGCATGGTCACGACCAGCGCCACCAGCGCCAACAGCGTGCACCCCAGGCCCCACAACGCGCTGAGCATCCAGCCGGCACCCTGGCGCTGCTCCAGGGCCGCAAACCGGCGCCGCGCCACCAGCCGCACCAGGGCCGGCACCATCAGCAGCGCCACCAGCAGCAGCGACAGCACCACGATCACCGGCAGGGCCAGCATCACGACCACCAAGGGCGCCAGCACGCTGCGGAAGCTGGCACCCAGAAGACCCTCGAGCCAGCGCAGGGCGGCGTCCACCAGCGACCAACCCTCCAGCGTGGCCCGCACGCCGGCCACGGCGGCCTCCCAGTACAGCCAGCCCAGCAGCCAGGCCAGGCCCACGCCCACCAGCAGCGGCAGCACCGACAGCCCGATGACCCGCGGGTGCAGGCAGTAGGCGGCAGCGCGCCAGAACGCGTCGAGGACTTCTCTCATGGGATGCAGCCTACCTCAGTCACCCGTGGTGGACCGGCCCGCATGGGCAGCCAAGGCATCACCCGCGGCCCACCAGGCGAGCCAGACCCAGCCACTGCTGGCGCCAGAAGCCGCGGCCGTAGTCGCGCCCGCCGGACTCTGGCAGTTGGTCACGGATACCGGTGGGCTGCAGCGGGTCTTGCAGCCGCGCACTGGCCGCCAGCAGGTCCCAGACCGGGAACAGGACCGCATAGTTGCAGCCGCCAAGGGTGCCGGCGCCGCCCGCCGCCTCATGGCCGATGCCGATGCCGTGATGAAGGC